>CAIOMK010000078.1 GCA_903859375.1 Candidatus Moraniibacteriota bacterium | reverse complement strand
CGGGACTTGCAAAGAAAGATGAGACGGTGGAATATGTACTACAATGATCTTGAACACTGCGGATTGGACGGGAAAAGTCCGAACGAATATTTGAAAGAATTCGAATTAATCAATCCGCCAAATGTGTGTTCCTAAAACAAAAAGAGACGCCGAAGCGTCCCCTTTTCTTTTTATCGTATGTCCGATCGGCGAACTAGTCTTCTTTTTTTTCGGAAGGCAATCCGAGTGCCCTTTTTTCGGCAGTCATGATCGCTTCGCGCTCACTCTTCATCCGCTCGGCAATCACGATATCCTCGTTCGAACCCGGAAAACCGATATGAGCCTCAAGTTCGTCCTGTTCCGCGATATCCTCTTCCCGCTCCCGATCAAGCCCTCCACTGACGCCCTTTTCGCCCTCGGTCATACCGCTGGGAACGCCACCGCCGAAACCGTTCTCCATTGAAAACTTCGACATACGATTCGTATGTTCAGGAAATTACATGTGTACCCTCACATCAGAATCATAAAATATAATCGGTCGGCTCGCAAGAGGCGTCCTTATTTCCGCAGGGCGTACTTCAGAAGCGCCATTCGGACGAGGAGTCCGTATTTCGCCTGTCTGAAATATGCGGCTTTCGGTGAGCTGTCGACGTCCGGGTCTATCTCGTCCACCCTCGGCAACGGATGCATGATAATCGACTTTTTTTTCATCCGTTTCACAAGTGCGGTATCGATACGGTAGCACCCCTTGTACTTCGAATATTCCTCGACGCTCTTGAAACGTTCTTTCTGGATCCGCGTCTGATACAGGACATCAGCTTCCGGAACGACCGAATCGAGAGCCTCGGTCTCCACGTATTCGACACCCTGCCTCGTCAGGTATTCCTTGATATCCTCTCCGACCCGGAGCTCCTTCGGTGACACGAAGTGTATCTTCACCTTCTTGTATTTTCCCAACAGGTATGACAGGGAGCGGATGGTACGACCATGTTTCAGGTCGCCGATCATGGCGATACGTATCCCGTCTATCTTCCCCAGTTCCCTTCGTATCGTATACAGGTCGAGCAGACCCTGCGTCGGATGTTGGCCGGTACCGTCACCCGCATTGATGACCGGCACGTCGGATACGAGCGAGGCCCGTTTCGACGAACCCTCCTCGTCATGTCGCAACACGATCACATCCACGTACCCGTTCACGACACGGATGGAATCTTCGAGCGTCTCCCCTTTCGATACGGACGAGAACTCCTTGGCATTCTCCGTTGTGATGACGCTCCCCCCGAGACGAAGCATCGCCGACTCGAACGAGAACCGTGTCCGAGTACTCGCCTCATAAAAAAGCGACGCCAATATCTTTCCCTTCATCGACGAATCCTTTTTTTTCTCCAGAGTGTCCGCGAGAAGAAACAGTTTCTCGATAGTCGTGCGGTCGAACTGCTGTGATTCGATGATGTGATGCATAGGCGTTGGCGGTCATCATGTATACAAAACCGGAAAGCGACATGCTATCCGAACCGTTGTCCGACGATATACCCGACATATATCCCCGCCAAACCGCCGACACCGCTCAATATGACGGATGACATCGATAGCAGGCCGTCGCCCCACAACAAAGGCACGTACCCGCCGATAGTGGAACCCATGAAAAGGAAAAGAAAGATGAGTTTCCTGTTCATATAGCAAAATCGTTTATGATATATCGTCAGGGTTCCAAATCGAACCCGGCAGACCGACCGTAACTGATAAATCCCGAAAGGTCGAGAACGGTCTTCTCGATCTTGCACTCGGCAAACCGTACCCCGTCCATCATGGCACCGGTGAAGTCGGTTTTTTTCACCAGGCACTTGTCGAACACCGTCCCCTCGAGTATGGCACGCCTGAAATTCACACCGGACAGGTCGCAATAAAAAAACACTGTTTTGGACAGGTCGGTTTCCTCGAAGGTACAGGAAGAGAGATCGAATTTCTTCGCAGGCGATCGATTGGCCGTGGGGAGGCGTTGGAACACGCAATTCCTGAGCACCGCTCCCGAAAAATCACAGTCCGTGAACCCGACATGGAACAGGTTCAGGTCGGAAAGTTTGCTTTCCGGAAACGAACAGCCGGTGAAGTTGGTGCCGTCGCAGGTCATGGAGGAAAAATCACAGCCGACGAACCGACATTTCCGAAAAGTTGTGAATTTCAGCTTCGCACCCGGGAACGAACACTGCAAAAACTGATCGTCAATATGGTGTTGCCCATCCAATTCGTCTTCCGAAAATACGGTATCCTTGTAGACCATAGAAGCGTCGATTACTGGTCATTTTAAAACAAAAAACGTGCATGCGCAATGTTCGGCATTGATTTATCGGTTCCTATGACCTATCGTGTAAGGATTAAGATTGAATACCTATGAACGAGTACGACGTCATCATCATCGGAGGGGGGCCGGCCGGCATGATGGCCGCCGGGCGTGCCGCAGAATGTGGCGCACGCGTCCTGTTGCTCGAAAAAAACGACTCCCTCGGCCGGAAACTTCTCATTTCCGGAGGCGGTCGTTCCAATATAACCAATGCGGAATTCGACCCGCATGTCTTTTTGGAAAAATTTCAGGACGCCGCAAAATTTCTGTATTCCCCGCTCTCGCGATTCGGCGTGAAGGACGTGACGGATTTCTTCGCGGCGCATGGCGTGCCGACGAAAATCGAGGAAGGCGGTCGGGTGTTCCCGATAAGCGACAATTCCCGATCCGTGTTCGACGCGTTGTCGCACTATATGCGCCAGGGCGATGTGACCGTAATGCCGAATACGACGGTGTCCGGTATCGAAACGGCCGACGGTGCCATAAGCGGAGTGCGCCTCGGTAGCGGAGACATCCTGAAAGCGGGCGCGTATGTGCTCGCCACCGGCGGGACATCCCACCCCGAGACCGGATCGACCGGTGACGGGTTCGTCTGGCTCGAGCGGATCGGACATACGATCGTTCAGCCACGCCCCGCCCTGGTCCCAATCCGCATACGGGAATCATGGGTCCATTCGTTGTCGGGAATCAGCTTTCCCGAAGCGAAACTGACGATACTTCAGCATGGTGCGAAATTCGCGGCCAAGCAAGGGAAGCTCTTATTCACACACTTCGGACTGAGTGGCCCGCTCGTGCTCAATATGAGCCGGGACATCGACGAGCTCCTCCAAAACGGCGAAGTGATCCTGTCACTCGATCTTTTTCCGCATTCCGATATCGGAGAGATAGACAGACAGATCCAAATGCTCTTCGACGGTCAGAAGAATAAACAGGTGAAAAACGCGCTCGAAGGGCTCATTCCCCCACTTTCCATACCCGCGATACTCTCGATTGCGACTATCGACCCCGAAAAGCCCGTCCACAGTGTGAAGCGGGAAGAGCGCCTTGCACTCGCACATGCGCTGAAAGGCCTCCCGATGACCGTAGAAGGCCTGCTTGGTGAGGACAAGGCCATCGTTACCAGCGGAGGCGTTGCACTCGCTGAAATCGATTTCAGGCACATGCGGTCCCGTCTCTATCCGAACCTCTACCTCGTCGGGGATATCCTCGACATCGATCGCCCTTCCGGCGGGTACAGCCTTCAACTCTGCTGGACCACCGGCTTCGTCGCCGGCACCTCAGCTGCTGGCAAAAAAGACGGGCTGACGTCTCAAATATTGACAAAATAACTTTATAAGTGTATAATATACTATCAGCGTTATGATAGTCATTTGAAAACCTAAACGGGAATGCCCATGAAAAAAGGTAGTTTTGATGCGGAAAGAATCGAAAGATTACTTCTGAACCTCGACCATCCGCGTGTGAAGAACGTGGAGGAGCTGAGACGGCTCTTCCTCAAGGAAGTCAAGGCACACGGTGTCCTTCAATCATCGTTGTTCGAAGCCACACTTGGTAAACACAAATGGAACGACCCTGGCATGGGCGATTTCGAACGGGGTTGGGAACCGTTTGTCCGTGGCGCGCGCGTCGAAGTCCGCACACATGGCGATATCTGGAGACCGGGAACCGTCCGCAAATCATACGAGGACACCGAGCGCGGTATCCATGTCGAATGCGATGTG
>CAIOMK010000077.1 GCA_903859375.1 Candidatus Moraniibacteriota bacterium | reverse complement strand
TCGGGACTTGCAAAGAAAGATGAGACGGTGGAATATGTACTACAATGATCTTGAACACTGCGGATTGGACGGGAAAAGTCCGAACGAATATTTGAAAGAATTCGAATTAATCAATCCGCCAAATGTGTGTTCCTAAAACACTGTTGTTCGGTGCGTAGAAGCTTCGTCGACGGGCGTGGTGGGCATATTCATCCCATACATGATATAATCGTACCGTCGGAATATCCAACCGTGAATACGGTCGGCTGTATCGGTGTAACAAGATAAATCAAAACCTATGTTTTGGGGTCTGTTCGGAAAGCGGAAAGACGGCGATAAGAATACATGCGGGTGTTGCTGTGAGGACGGCGCGTGTGATGAAAGCGGGGAATGCGGTTCGGATTCGTCGGAGTCGTGTCATCAGGAGGGTGCCGTTTCGGTCCAGAAGCCGGAGTCCGCTATCGTGGAAAACAAGGAACCGAGCCCGTTTAAATAGCAGGTTTTTCCTGGTTGAGATGGTTTGTTTCGGAAAAAGATGATATATTTCAACGGTTGTCTGTCGGGTTCGTAAAGCATTAAATTGAAAAATATGAAAGCATCCTGCGAGAAGTGCAGCAAGGATCTGGAAGACGGATCCCTGCTTTGTTCGGAATGCGGTTTCGAAGGTGTCGATGCGAAGAAAGAGTCTGCTGTCGGCAAGATCAAGAAGCATATGGAGTCGAATAAGAAGATTGTCAGGATAGTCGCGATCGTCGTGGCCGTCGTGCTTGCGGTGTCGGCCGGTGGATTCCTTTTTGCCACGAAGACCGACCTCGGAAAAGGTCTCACGACAAAGTATTTCCGTACAGTCATCGGTCCGGTTGCGGCAAAAAGCACGATAGAGGAATTCGTAAAGGCAAATCTCGTTCCGCCGGGAACCGAGATAGCGACCACGGACGTCTCCGAAGAAGCCGGCCTGTATATGGCGGTTGTGACGGTACAGGGACAGGAACATCCTGTGTACCTTTCGCTCGATGGGACAAAGCTGTTCCCGAGTGCGCTTGATACGGTGGCGAAGAGTCCGGAAATGGCAGCAACCCAGCAGCCTCCGGCACAGGACGTCCCGAAGTCGGCCAAACCGGTAGTGAAGCTGTTCGTGATGAGCTATTGCCCGTACGGCACTCAGATCGAAAAAGGCATCCTCCCTGTCATTTCGGCGCTTGGGAATAAGATCGATTACAAGCTCGAGTTCGTCTCATATGTGATGCATGAAAAGAAGGAAATCGACGAGAACCTGCGTCAGTATTGTATCCGTGAGCAGGAACCTGCGAAGCTCTCCGCGTATCTCGGATGCTTTTTGAAGGGTGACGGCAACGAAGGGTCCGGAAGCGCCTGTCTCAAGACGACCGGTGTGAATGTGGCGAAGAATGCCACCTGTGTAAAGGCGACCGATGACAAGTTCAGTGTCACCAAGAATTACAACGACAAGAGCACCTATCAGGGAAGCTTCCCGACATTCCTGGTGGACAAGGCTGACAATGACCAGTATTCGGTGCAGGGGTCGCCGACACTCGTCATAAACGGTATCACGACCGAATCACAGCGTGATCCGGCATCGTTGCTCAAGACTATCTGTTCCGCGTTCGATGTCGCACCGAAGGAGTGCGGAGCGACGCTTTCCTCGACAGCGCCGGCAGCCGGCTTTGGAACCGCTGCAGCGCCGACAGGCGCCGCCGGAGCCGCGGCTACCACGGGAGGTGCCTGTGCCACCAACTAGCGTACCAGTCAGCCGGGTCTGACAGTACGAAAAGACGAAGGACTGGTCCGATACGGATCAGTCCTTTTGTCTGCTCGGATTTTTGATACAAAAAAAGGCAACCGTATGCTGGTTGCCTGGTCGGTCGTCCGTGGCCGGATATCAATCGAAGAGATCATTGTCTCCCCTGGTCGTGTCCGGAATAGGACGTTTCCGTGTCTGTGGTGGTGTGGCGGATTCGTTTGCCGCCGTTTGAAACTGTTCGCCACCGATCGGTTTGGCGACGGGCGTCGGAAGCACTGGCTTCGACCTCGGGTCGTTTTGGATCAGTATCGGTATGTCTCTCGATTTGATCATGGTCGTATGATTTATATTGTTAACGAAAGGGACTGGGGACCTCATGATATATCGCATGATGAAACAGAACTGTCCCGATGTCAAACAAGATACCTTTCCAATATAACCATGACGTGTTATAAGTGATACACGACTATATTTATGGAGATCAAAACGACGAGATTCCTGAAAGGAGTGACCGGCACCGAAGGGTTGCCGAAGCCAGAGCGTACAACCATCGCTTTTTTTGGACGTTCCAATGTCGGGAAATCGAGTGTGATAAACGCGCTGGTAAGGCACAAAGACATGGCCAGATCGAGTTCCCGTCCGGGTAGAACAACCGAGGCCAACTACTTTCTCGTGAATGAATCCTGGCACCTGGCGGATACTCCTGGATACGGATATGCGCGACTGGCGAGGACTCAGATGGAGAAGATAGCGAAACACCTCTCTTGGTTCGCCGGCGCACCGGAAGTGGCTATCGCGCTCGCCGTGGTCGTCATCGATGCGGAAATCGGATTGCAGGATTCGGATCGTGAGACTATCAGCGTGTTACATGATGCCGGACGGAATATACTTCTTCTTGCCAACAAAGCCGACAAGGGCCGTCGGAACGATATTTCCAACCATATTCACGAGGCCGAGCGGGAATACCCCGGTTTTCCGGTCATCCGGTATTCCTCGAAGACAGGGGAAGGACGCGGTGATCTGCTTGCCTTTCTTTCGACGATCGTAGAGACACCTGGCGCATAAGCCGGTCGGACGGATCGTCTGGTATCGGTACGCCGACTTTTGATGGCGCGATGCACGAAAATTGAACAAAACGATACCGTCACAAATGGCAATTTTGTCAATTGTTGCCTTTTTTTCGGTGTGGTACTATATTGAATCGAAACCAGTAACAAACGACGCTATGATTGAAAACGCGAAAGAGTTACTCGCTACGCTCAAGGAGAAGTCTTCGCCGCTCGCGACGGAAACCCTCAATCGGATGAGGAAGAAGACCCGCTCTTTGTGTGGCTATGTCAGATCGGTCACGGATCGGATGACCGTGAAGGAGCGACTGTTGGTATTGTTCGCAGTCGGCGTCGTCATCGGATTCGGAGTGAAGGCGGTCTCGAATGGGACTTTGACGATTGGTTATCAGGATTACGCGCTGAAGGGGAAGAGCCAGGCGTATGACCTGAATGAGATACAGAGAAAGGTCATCGAGAAGAATGCGTCCGTAGCGGCCGGTGCCGCCGATCCGACGGCCGTTCCCGAGGGTGGGTCGTGCCAGTAGTCATCTTGAGTGTATAAGCCGCAATGGGGAGGGGCTAAGTAACGAATGGAAAGCTATGTACGAGAAAGAACTGAATGACGACACGAACATCCCGACCGGAGGCGCATCTGAAACGCCTGCGGAAGATGCCCGTGAGATGAAGATCAAGAATCTGTCGTCGATCCTGATTCTGGTCATCGGATTGTTTATAGGCAGCCTGTTCGTGGATATCGGACAACTTATGACCCGTGAGGGATATTCGCCACGAGCCGTCCGTGAAAACAATATCCTCGAGGCGGCAGGCAAGACATGGGTCGCCTATACCGACCCGCAGGTCGATGTGAAGGTGCTTACCGACAATACATGCGTGAAGTGCTCTCCGGATGAGGCACTGGTCTGGTTTCGTCGTATTCTCCCGACCATGGAAGCGGTTCCGGTCGAAGTGTCTTCCGATGAAGGCAAGGCTTTGGTTGAGCAGTACGGCATTCGGACGATTCCCGCATTCATTTTTTCAGACAAGGTTGCCGGCACGGATTTCTATACCGCAGCCGCCGAGATATTCACGCAGAAAAACGGGTCCTACGTACTCGATACGGCCCGACTCGGTCTCGCTCCGGGGAAATATCTCGTAACACCTGAAATAGGAGGAAACGCGATTGTCGCCGGCCCACATGACGCGAAAGTCCGGGTAGTCGAATACTCGGATTTCCAGTGTCCGTATTGCAAAGCGTTCGCTCCGTCCGTAAAGAAAATGCTGACTGAGTACGGTGACAAAGTGGAGTTTGTCTACAAACAGCTCCCGCTCGCTTTTCATGCGCAGGCCGAGAACGCGGCGCTCGCAAGCGAATGTGCGAATGAACAGGGGAAGTTTCAGGCGTATTCAGATCTTCTGTTCGCGAAACAGACCGAATGGGGAGCTGCCACGGGAACACAGAAATTCAAAGAGTATGCGAGAACAGTCGGAGCCAAGGCGACTGATTTCAACGCCTGCCTCGATACCAAGAAGTATGCCGACAAGGTGACAGCGGATTCCGCGGAAGCCGAATCCTTCGGCATCAGTGGTACGCCGGGAATATTCGTCAACGATGAATTTTTTTCCGGAGCGATCCAGTACGAGGAACTCAAGAAAATTATCGATGCCAAGCTTGCGGAATAGTTTGCGCAGATGAGAAAAGCAAAAACGCCCAATTGATGGGGCGTTTTTGCTTTCTGTGAGCCGATGGTCGGATTTGTCAGCCAAAGGCTGATCCACCTTTGGTGGAAACCGACGATCGTTTGGTACCGATTGTCTTGCTGGAAAAGGGAGGTTCACTGGAGCCGATGGTCGGATTTGAACCGACGACCTACGCGTTACGAGTGCGTTGCTCTACCAACTGAGCTACATCGGCATTCATCTGAATCAGGATAGCGGAAAATGCGAAACTTGGCAATGACGAGCCCCGATTTGACATTTCCGTATTTCACTAAAAATGGTATACTGAAACCGTTATGGAAGGATTAAAAGAGACTATCTCCGGACTTCAAGAGAAACTCCCGCATCTGCGGGAATATCTTTGACGTTGCCACGAAAGAAAAAAGACGCGAGGAATTGAAGCAAGAAAGCTCCCGTGCCGATTTATGGAACGACCCGGCGAATGCCGCGAAGATCCTGCGGGAATTGGAAGCGATCGATAAGGAACTCGGTTCTTTGAATCGTATAGAAGACGGGTTGCGTGACCTTGAGGAATTGTGCCATATCGAAGGGTTCGAACCGGCCGAAGAAAAAGACATCCGTCGTCAGGTCGCATCGTTCGAGAAGGAGATCGGTGAATGGGAATTCCGTCTGCTTTTCTCCGGTCCGCACGACAAAGGAGACGTGCTCTTGTCCGTCCATGCGGGAGCGGGCGGTGTCGACGCCCAGGACTGGGCAGAAATGCTTCTTCGCATGTATCTGCGATATGCCGAACAAAAAGGGTACAAAGCGCACGTCATCGACGAGTCACGGGGTACCGAAGCAGGCATCAAGAGCGTGACGATCGAAGTCGCGGGCGAGTATGCATACGGATACCTCAAGACGGAGGCCGGAGTCCATCGGCTGGTGCGTCTCTCTCCGTTCAATGCCAACCAGCTCCGACAGACCTCGTTCGCACTCGTGGAAATCCTGCCGGTACTCGAAGACACCGCCGCAGTCGTGGTGAAGCCCGAAGAATTGCGTATCGACACCTATCGCGCATCCGGAGCCGGGGGTCAGCATGTGAACAAGACTGACAGCGCCGTCCGTATCACGCACCTCCCGACGAACATCGTGGCGAGCTCTCAAAGTGAGCGGTCGCAACTCCAAAATCGTGAACAGGCGATGAAGCTCCTCCGATCGAAACTCTATCAACGGCTGCTCGAGGAGCGGGAACAGGAGACCAAAGCGCTCAAGGGCGAGCACAAAAGTGCGGAGTGGGGGAATCAGATCAGGTCCTATGTGCTCCATCCGTACAATCTCGTGAAAGACCACCGTACCAAGGTTGAGACGGCTGACACGGTGAAGGTTCTCGACGGCGGTATCGAAATGTTCATCGAAAGCGCTCTCAAATCAAAAATTTCCTCAAAGGAGTAAACAGAAACAGGCACACACTATGAACAGCACACAGAACAACATCGATAGCGGTCCCGAGGCATTGGCCGAGATGGAACCGTATATGAACGATTCCGGGGCGACATCGTCACATTCGGATGTTTCGGATATGCCGATGATTCATTTCGACGAGGTATCCAAACTGTTTGCCACCGGGAAGCCCGCACTCGAGAACATTAATCTGAGTATACTGCCGGGCGAGTTCGTCTCACTGGTCGGCGCGAGCGGTGCGGGAAAGTCCACGTTGCTCAAGCTTATCTATGCCGAAGAAATTCCGACATCCGGCATCGTGTCATTCAATGGTCGTGATCTTTCCAAGATAAACCGCAAACACCTCCCGTACTATCGTCGGAATATCGGGACCGTCTTCCAGGATTTCAAACTGCTTCCGCAGAAGACTGCCTTCGAGAATGTGGCGTACGCACTCGAAGTATTCGGACGAACTCCCGAGGAAATCCTTGACGAGGTACCTCAGATTCTCGATATCGTCGGTCTCGAGGAGAAGGGCCGCAGTTTTCCGAAACAGCTTTCCGGAGGTGAACAACAGCGGGTCGCTCTCGCCCGGGCACTTATCCTCCAGCCGAAAATGATCATCGCCGATGAACCGACCGGGAACCTTGATCCCGTCTCGGCTGGAGGCATCATAGATCTCCTGCTTGAGATCAACTCTCTCGGGACGACCGTCATACTTGCAACCCACAATCAGACGCTCGTGGACAGGATCGGTCGCCGGGTCATAGCGCTTGATCGCGGACGGGTCATAAGCGATGAGATGGTGGGTCGATATATCATGCCGGAGCGCAGACGGCCGAGAATCATAGCCTGAAAAAAACAATCCCATGAAAACGATCAAACTTTGGCGGACATTCCTTGAAGGCGTCGAGAACTATCAGCGAAACGGTTGGCTCACATTTGCGACAGTGAGCATACTTTCACTCTCGCTTTTTGTCATCGGTCTGACGGCACTTATCGGTTTCGCGGGCAGTCTTGCCGTACGGAATCTCGAGAACAAGATCAGTATCAGCGTCAATTTCAAGCCGGATGTTTCCGAGACCCGTATCCTTTCGATCCGCGACGATCTTTCGAAGTTCAAGGAAATCTCGTCCATCACATACGTCTCCAAGGAAGCGGCACTGGACTCGTTCCTGAAAAACGGTGATCCCGTGATAGCGGATGCCGTCAAGGAAATCGGGGAGAATCCATTGCTCTCGTACATCGTCATCCGGGCGAACGATCCGAAGGACTATAACCTTATCGCCGAGAAATTGCAGACCTCGACGTATCAGGGCGATATCGAGAAAGTGAATTATGAACGCAATAAGCAGAAGATTGAAGGCTTGAACGATCTGACGACCAAGGTCCGCTCGGTCGGTTTCGTGTTCGGGATAGTGTTCACACTCATCGCCGTCCTCATCACGTTCAATACCATCCGTCTCACGATCTATTCCCATCGGCAGGAATTCGAGGTGATGCGACTTGTCGGGGCTTCGAACCTGTATATCCGGATGCCATTGTTTTTCGAGGGTGTCTTTTACGGATTGTCCGCCGCCACTGTCACGATAATTCTTCTCTCAGCGACAGCGTCGGTCTTTTCCGGGAATACCGGCCCGCTTTTGTCAGAAATCCTCGGTGGGAAGACGTTCTATCAGGTATACTCGTCATTCATGTGGATTTTTGCCCCGTTGACGGTTATCATCGGCATCTTGCTCGGCGTCGTATCGAGCTTCATCGCGATACGACGGTACCTGAAGACCTAGTTCGCCGGTTCTGATCCTTGCATCCAAACGAGGGATGGGCTACTATGCCTTTCCCTCGTTTTCTTAACAACCTCACTATTTTAACATTCAAAGCATAAGGAGATGATATGAGTTCGCTGCAAAAAGTGAAAAGGATTCTCGATTACGGCACGGAGAACAGGGAGAGCTTTATGGCACGGGTGGCCACGATGTATGGTACGCTCCATCCGGACTACATAGACATCGAGCGGGCATACAATGCCGCCAAGGAGGCGTTCCGTGATGTGGTCCGCGACGAAGGGAATCGATACTTCGAGCACTTGAGAGCCGCCACACTTATCGCGATGGATTTTCTCAGGATCCGTGACCCGCACATCATCAAGGCTATACTGCTTCATGATATCCTCGAAGACAGGGATGACTGGACTCCTCAGCGACTCGTGACCGAGTTCGGATATCAGACCGCGTTCCTCGTCGAATCGGTGACCAAACCGAAGCGGACGGGGGAAATGACGAAGGCCGAGTTGAACGCGATATATAAACGCAAACTAGCCGTATCCGGTCGGGATGCGCTTATCGTGAAGCTTCCGGACAACCTTCACAATACAATGACCCTCTCCGCTCGGCCCAAGGAAAAGATACAGCCGAAAATAAACGAGACAAGGGGAATATATATTCCTTTCGCCGAACAGCACATCATTCTCATCCATGAACTCGAGGAGGCGGCTGATGAGGCTCAGGCGTATTATAATGGTCTCACGGCTTGATTTTTTCCCGATGTGGTGGTACTTTATCCGAGGACTGGCAACCCTCGGATTTTTGTTTTTCCGAATTTTTGCCTCTCATCGGTCATTATTGGGGAGTAGCCAAGCGGTAAGGCAACGGGTTCTGGTCCCGTCATGCGTAGGTTCGATCCCTACCTCCCCAGCCAATTACCATCTTTATGGTATGCAAGCACCCCCTGAAAGGGTGTTTTTGCTTCATATAAAAGGTTTTCTCCTTGCAATCGCAAGTTCTGAAGTATGAAATTGACGATACTCGTTTTTTCAGGCACTTCGGAACTTTTGAAAAGCTCATAAGCGTGAGAAGCCAAGTCTAAAATCTTTCCCGACGTTTCATAAAAGCTATCATCACCCTTGGCGTGTTCCTCAAGCTCGATAAGAAGTTTCTGCCGTTCCACCCCAAGTTCTTTCACAAAAGTATCGTAATCGTCCGTTGTGATCCGTCCATCAAGCCGATCCTCATACATCAGCTTCAAACGCCGTGAAATCGCGTCCAGACGCCCCTGAATACGCTTCAGGTTCTGTTGGTAGTAGTTCTGCTTGTTCTCGTGTGAAAGACGCAATCTTTCCTTGAGGAAGTCCGATTGCTCATCAGTAAGCTGAAACTGCTTCAAAATGCCCTCTATTTGGTCGGTAATGGTCTTTTCTTTGACCCAAGCCCTATTGGTGCAATTTCGATGATAATTCGTGCAATGGTAGTAGATATACTTTCCTTTCTTGAGTTCTGGTGTAAAAAGGCACCCGCAATCTGGACAAGAAATAAGTCCTCGGAAAACATATGGTTTCTCGGATCGCTTGAAAGGCTTTTTAGAGAAGCTCACTATCACATCCTGCACCTGATTGAACAGGTAACGAGAAATGATTGGCTCATATTTATGTTGGAAAATCTTTTCGTGATAAAGCATCTCCCCATAATAGAATGGGTTCTTGAGAATATGTTCCACTTGACTCGTTACAATCGTTTTTCCCACACTACTGGTTAGCCCTAGACGCTTCATCTCCTTAGTAAGCTTGAGCATTGAGAAATTGCCCGAAGCGTAAAGCTCAAACATTTTTACAATAAGAAAATCCTTGTTCGGATCAGGGACTATATCTTTCTGCTCGTTCTCTAGTGTGATGTTCTTGTAGCCTACAGGGGCTTTGTGAGGAAACTCTCCATTTCGTGCTTTTTGTTCAAAACTCCGCTTTACATTATCGCTCAATTGAAGAACATAGCTTCGAGCTACGAACACACCCAAATCCCAACGCTGAAGTTCAGAACTGTTCGAGTTCTTATGCAGGATCAAGTTCTCTCGGATAAAATGAATTACCAGTTTTCCGTTCTTGCGAAACTCATCCAAAACAACTGACTCCTTGAAACTTCTTTGAAGACGATCTACTGTTTCAACAATAAGAGCAATTGGCTCTTTAGAAGTCCGTATATATTTCAAAACCTCCTCAAACTTTGTGCGATGCTCTTTGAGAGACGACTCATCAAACTGGTATTCTTTGAAGATTTCTAATTCTTTTCGTTTAGCGTATTCTTGAGAACGGGCAAGTTGAGCGGGAATAGATGATCCTTCTAGCTGATCCTCTTTTGATACTCGTGCAAGAATAATCGCTTTCATAGTTAGTCGAATAGTGTTTCAAAGCGTTGCCAGTTCTTATCTTCGTTGACTGATTTTCCATCGACGTATTGATATTTCGTGCCCTGGTTGAAATACCAGATACCATTCTCAAAAATAGCAATACCACCAACATACTTTTTCCCTAGCTTGAACAATCTCTGAGCCAAAGCCTCGGCTTTATCTTTTGTTTCTTGATCAGTTGCTGTCCTTCCATCTTTGGTATCAAAGATGCCAATTCTTCCATCATTGAAACGAATAATCCAATCAGGATAGAAGAGGGCATCTTTTTGGTCTGTCGTGTTGTGATAGCGAATTGCAAAGTATTCCTTCCCTTGATCACCATTTTTGAACCACCACGAAATCTTCTTTTCCCCATCGATATACTCTTTGAAAGCAAGCTCATTCTTTCGTCCATCATATTCCTTCAGAAAATAGCTTTTGTCGAGGACACATCTTTCCTGTTCGACTTCCTCATAATCTTCCGTATATTTATAATCGCTCAATACTGTAAAAATAGGTGCTTCTCGCTCCTCTTGTTTCTTTTCTTTTTCTTTGAGAAGTTCTTGCGACACTGGCTTGAAATCACGAAGGGCTTTTGTTATGGCAGGACGAAACTTACTACTTGCCCCTTTTTGAATATCTTTCACAAATACTCGGTAGTAGTAGCTACTATCTTCACTCAACATAGACTGAAACCATACTCGAATAGCTGATTTCAAAACTCCCCAAGAACGCGAGATGTTCGTATATTTTGCACCCTCATCGTTCTGTTCTTTCAAAATGACATAGCAAAGATAGTTGAAAGTTTTTTCAACGTCGTTAGTGGACATCTCAACATCAACATCAATGCCTTGCTTTTGAAAATCCAACGCCATTTGATCAAAATCTTCAAAATTGGCATTAGCTATAATTTTATTTTCCAGCGAGCTATCCAAATCTACGCCCTTTTTTGCAAGCTTTTTACCTGCCACATCAAGTATGTCGCCAGATGATAAGCCGAAATACTCATTCATAGACTCCTTGAAACTCAACTGAAACTTATACGAGTGTGGTATATCTCCATAATCTAGCCGAGATACATATGCCGATTGGAGTTCAACATTTTCTGCACCATCCTTGCGTTTAGCTGTATAGATGTAAGGCTTGTTGCTTCCCGATTGGTCAGGAACCTTTACTTCTTGTCGCTTATAATTTGTGTAGAGAAAGCCAATTCTTAGATTAGGGTTATCTTTATAATCTTCTTTGTGATTAGGCTCAGGCATACGCAAAATACGCCCGACAGTTTGAGTATAAAAAGTATCCGATCTGATTTCTCGAAACATCACAAGAACAGATGCTCTCGGACAATCCCAGCCCGTTCCAGCCGCTTGTTTGAAAAGCATAAAATCCACATCACTCTCATTGGCTTCGATGTAATCCAGGTGTTCTTTCTTCCCATCAAACCACTTTGCTATCTTTATATCAGGAATGCCTTTCGATCTCAGAAATTGCGTTACTACTTCTTCTTTGGTTTGTTCTCCCAAAGATACTCGCTCGTTATCATCATTTGGAAGCTGAATAAGCATTAGAGGATTGATCTTTTTTCTTAGTGCTGAAAGCTCTGCCTTCAACTCCTCTCTTTTCTGCATTCCAAGTTCAAGCAATACGGCATCAAAATCTTCTCCTTTGTGCTTGAGCAAATCCTCTGTAGTTTGCACAGCTATCTTTTCTTTGATAAGTCCCTCTCCAACAACCTCCTCACGATCAATTTCTATGAAACTTTGATATCGTCTCGCCAAAAGTTCATCCTCATCCTTTGGAGTAGCGGTTATATGAAAAACAACTTTTGGATCGATAAGATCAATGATGTTTCTAGCAAGCTCAGTTGACTTATTTTTGTGAGCCTCATCAATGATAAGAACAATCTCTCGTCCATCGCTTTTTGTCGCCTCGATCACATCTTCAAAGTATTTCCCTGCTTCCTTGGACATTTCTTCATCTTCGGGACGACGCAATACACGGCTTTCGGCGTTTCGGGCAACAACTTTTTGCCAGTTCAAAAAGAGAATGTCATTAGACTGAAGTTTTCCTCGGTTTATGTCGCTTACAGCCAGAAGACCATTCTCAAGAGTATTATAGAAATACTCTTGAAACTTCTCCTTACTTTGCATTGCAAGCTCATCACTAAATGTGATCCAAATAAACGCTCTGTCAGCATTCCATTGAGGCAAGTGGTTCAATCCTCGCACAAAATGTGCCGTCATAAATGTTTTTCCGCTTCCTGTAGGTGCTTTGAAAACAAGCGGGAGCTGTCGTTCCTTATTCTTCCAAAGGTGAACGAATGTTTCTAAGAGTATATTGATTGCTTTATCTTGAAAGCGGAGTGGATTGAATGTGCTCATAGTCCTGTAGAAAGATTGTATATTTGTTTATAGATCTCAAGGATTGGTTGTGGGATAGTTTTGATCATAATATCCCTACTATCTTCAAACTCTTCAACAAAGGCTTCCTTTTCCCAACTGAAGACATATACCGAAACAGGCTTCTTCAGAGAGAGCACCGCATCAACAAAATCCGAAAACTTCTCAAATTGCTCTTGAAAATAGACGGCAGTATATTGCTCTTTATTCTCGAATATCTGAAAGTGATCATTTTTCTCAACTTGGTCTAAGGTATTCTCTGCGAGAGCTAAAAGCTCGCCAGCGTGATGAGCTAGCTCTACCTTATCTTGATCATCAGCAGAAAGGATATTGTTCTTTCCAACGAACTCCGTTTGGTAGTATTTTATAGAACCACCCAAGCCTTCTTGACCCTCATATCCTGAAATCACTTTCTTTATCCTTGGATAACAAACTTCGTCCATTATTTTCCCTTCATTGTTCGTGACAAGAATACACTGGCGGTTTCCATTTTTTTCCTCACCATTTATTTTCATTGTAGAATGCAAAGTTGTTCCAGAACCAGCAAAAAAATCAAGGATGATCGAGTTTTCATTGGTCACGCTCTTTAGTAGGTAGACCAATAAATCCATCGGTTTCGGGTTCAAAAAAACAATATCGCCAAGAAGCCTTTTTAGCATCTCTGTATTTTTTTGGTTATCAAAAAGTCCCCACGATGATTTTATAGGGATATTGGCATTCTTGAACTCGCTATAAAACTCTTTTTTCCGAACTTGTCCACTTTTGCTCTTTGGAAAAATCAAATACTTTTCACCTATAAGACGCTGAAGCTCTTTCTCACTATAAGCCCAGGCGTCCGTGAATATATTTCCACTTTCTGGGTCAGAAATAGAAAACGCTTGGGACTTACTTTTTGTTGTGCTTTTTATATTAGTGTTCCTCCACAATCCACGAGGATCATCGTCTGGGTTACTAAATCCATCGACGCTTCTTGGCTCACCAACAAATGAAAATCTATGAGAACTCTGATATATCAAAATATATTCGTGCACGTTCACCAACATATTCTTCGGAGGAACGCCCTTTGCAGATGACTTTTTCTCCCAAGAGATACAGTCCACAAAGTTCTTTTCACCAAAGATTTCGTCACAGAGCAATTTGAGTTGAGCAAACTCGTTATCATCAATACTAATACAAATCACCCCTTTTTCAGAAAGCAATTCCCTCGCTAATTCTAATCGCTTTCGCATAAAAGAAAGCCAATAACTATGCCGAAATGGATGATCTTTCGGAACTTCTGTCCCGTCAGGAAACTTATCCAAAATACGCTTATCCTTATAGCGGAAACCATCCGACCCAGTATTATAAGGAGGGTCAATATAAATTACATCCACTTTACCTTTATGGGTATAGTTCAAGCAGGTCAAGACGTGATAATTATCACCTTCAATAAGGATGTGTGTTGGCTTATCGTCTTTGCTTTTTATCGCAAGTTTAGGAACCTCTTTCAAAATTGGAAGCTTATTCTCGACATCGTCCTCAAAGGCTTCAGGAACATCGAGCCATACCAAACCGTATTTCTGTTTTTTTACAGCTTTCTTGAGACGCTCAAGTTCCTTCTTGAGTTTATAGATTTCCTGCTCTTTTGGATCGGTATGCTTTACCATAATTTTTTTTATTTCGTTTTCAATGATGAAAGGAAACGGTCGAACTCCTTTTTCTCAATCCGAAAGTTTTTCCCGAGCTTGAATGCTTTTATCTTACCTGCCTTGATGTAGCGGTAGATGGTCATAATGTTTACCTTGAGCATCTCGGCAACTTCTTCGGCGGTAAAAAATTGGTGCTTTCCCATAGGATTATTATTACTTTTAGTATACTTTACTTTCGTTTACAAGGCAATAAACTATCAGAGCCTTTTCAACAGTCGCTCAAGTATCGACTTTTCTTCACTTGAGAGAGTGAACTCATCATCGCCCTCTGATACCTTGAGCCTCTGCACAATTTTCACCGCATCATCATTGCTCATACTGCCATAACCATACGATCCAAAAGTCGTTCCCACGTTGGCGTGTCCCAAGTTGAGACTGATTGCCCGTTTCTGTTCTTCCGTCAATCGCGTCTTACTCATTATGTTCACGATCAGGTGTCGGAATGAATGGGGGTTGAAATAGGGAAGATCGGCATTGATGCACCTCTTTGCGAAAATCTTTCTCGCTCCGTCCGTTCCGCTCCAAAAGCTGTTGCTGACGAACTCCTTACTATACTCATTTTTCCCGTCTCCAAATCCGCTCATCGTAGCCGGAAAAATTGGATCATCTCCCTGAAAGCCTTTTGACTTCAGGAAATCAAACCACTCAAGGAAATACTGCTCAGGAGCATCCCAGCCCACGGGAAAGAAAGTTGTGGAGATACGCTTCGAGTTTTTAGTTTTCACTCCATCCCCAGGGTTCTGATCAATAATCTTTTTCTCCCGATCGAAGCTCTTCATCTTGAGAGTAGTGATCGCAGAAATGCGGATACCTGTAATGAGAGCAAAACAAATCATCGCCCGATCTCGTCTATCAATTTCATTTCTGATGATGATACTCTCGATAATCTCTTTCACTTCCTCAAATGTCGGCATCTTCCGTGTTGTGCCAGCGGTTGCGACGCGAGCCTCTTTCTTGGAAAGCTTCAGGAACTCAACATCGTTTTTGAGTATTCTGTTTCGGTAATTTGGTTGTTCGGAAAGCCATCTGAAAAACTTCTTCACGCGTCGCAAATAGTTATATTGAGTGGTGAGTGAAATCTGTCCCGTTTCGGTATGGCTCGGACGCTCTTTGAGCCAGTCCCGAAAAGCAAGTGAGCGTGTTTTGTCGAAACTTCCAAAATCCTCGTCTTGGGAAAAAGTTTGCCATTGTGCAACTGCTTCGGCAAAGGTATGGACGGAGCTTTCGGCGAAGCCCTCCGCCCCTCGTAAATACTCAAAGAACTCTCGCTTCCGTTTCTCGTTTTCAAGGGTATTTTTTGTCATAGTAGTGAAAATAATGATTATGGCTCAAGGTGGACATTTGAATGGGAACAAGGAATATCTAATAGTCGCTTTGGTAGGGTTAGAATAGTCGGCTTATTTTTCCGTTACACGCACGGCATCGGGCTAGTTTCCTTCCGCTCAACACCTCAACCGACCCTCGTTTTGCGGATACTGCCCGCTTGCAGGTGAGGCAATAAAACTCATTCCGTCCGAGTGTAACTTTTCGTTTCAGGTTCTTTAGTCGATGAAACTCTTTTAGATCAGAGCCGTGGATGTAGATTGGGTTCTTGCTCTCGGGAATGATTTTCAAACCGTCTTCAATCCATCTGAAACAGGTCTTCGGCGTAACACCTAAAACATTCGTTACATCTTTGATCGTGTAGCTCATATGCTTGTTGATTTTTTGGGGGTTTATCTTGGACACGAGAGTTTGTGAGAGTTATTGGATAGGCACTCGGTTTATCGCATAGAAAGGTTCGGAAACTCTCAGAAACCAAAACCCTCTACGCGATAAACTGAAAGCCCGTTATTGTTTCAATTTACTTCTTTCTATCTCGGCTTTTTTCTTTGCCTCGTTCCGCTTGTCGATATTGATGAACAACTCAAACAGTCCAACGAAGTTTTTGTCCGCTTCATATACCTCTTGCTCGGAAAGCTCCTTTCCGCTCATTCGGGAATAGAATTGTCGTAAGTTGTCATCCATTGCAAAACAAAAAATCTAGCCTTATGAGACTAGATTAGCAACGGACAATCTCAAGATATCTCGAGATAATCTCAAGATTTTTTACCAATATAATCAGGATTGATTTTGACGGATTGGTTTGTGGTTATGAAGAAATCCTTTATACCCGTTTCTGTGGCTATTTTTGACTTTATTGTATTGTTGAAATAGTTATGGATAAGCTTATCAGGCTTCGGCTCAGCCTCATCTATGGCTTCCGCAATCTCAGAAAAAAACCACTCTCTCTTCGCTTCTTCTGGATCTTGGAACATAACACTCAAGCAATGATAAGCACCCGTTTTTGTGCCAAACTTTATTGGTTTACCATCAATCCAGAGAGTGCCCGACGAAGCATCAAAGGATGGGCTATCCTCTACCAGATGGTGTATTTTTGAATTATTCTCAAGTAGTGTTTTTATAACGTGCTTGTGAAACCGTCTAGCATACCGAACAAAGTCATCTTTTTTGAACCAGATCGGATCAAGATTTTGATTGAGATCCACCCGATCTTTATAGCCCTGGATTTTTTCCATCTCTCCAATCAGCGAAATAAATCCATCTTCTTCCTGCCTATTCTTTTTTTCTTTGATACCCTGAAGCGTTTCATCAGATTTTTTTATTACTAGGTATGCCCACTGAAGGTGATCCCATACATACCAAAGGGTAGTTTTCTCTTTGAAGTGCATCGCCCCGCGTAAAGCCTCATACTCCCGAAGAGATGGTGAAAAAATATAATCGTCTACAGGATAATGAGATGTTTTTATGGTGCTCTTGAAGTCCTTCACGATATCCTCTTTTTTCTCTTCTTTGAGTGCCTCAACAAGCTTCTTGAGTTCACGATCGATATATACCGACTTCGGAGTAGAAGTCCAGACGCGACCCTCTTCCATTGCTCGTATTTCTTCAAGGGCATACTCAATACCCCGAGAGGTTATCTTCTTTTTCTTCAAACGCTTGATGATTTCTTGTTTTGATTTATCGAGCTCTTGAAGGGTTTTGTTTTCGATTTCATTCAGAGGTTTCAAATCACGCTCTTTTTCCCCATTGAGCATTCCCACCACTTTATCGGTATCATCATTTTCAGCAATAAGCTCCAGATACTCGGCAAGTTCAAGAAAGAACGTCCAAACATCGTCTTCGTGTATGAACGACTCATAATACTTCTCAAGAAGTGGGATCAGATTTTCTTTTGATACCTTTGGCATAAATAGAGTAAAGCGGTTCATTCTTGCCCCATTTTACATACCAAAGTATACTAAAGTCAATGATTATATAGTTATGGGAAGCCCTTATTTGGATTTCAAGGCTATCACTGATAAATACTACACCGACTGGAAAAAGCCATCGGAAAAGGCACTTATCTCTATTCTTGAAAAAAATAAAATCAACCTTCGAAGAGACGATGGAGAACTCCGACAGATAACCTTTTCAGTTCCAACCTCTAAAAAGAATGCTCTAGTGCTCGGCTTACGTTATGAAAAAAGAGGAGGACTATTTGCAGAAGATCTATTTCTTTTTGAAAAAAGCTCTGACAAAATACAACCTATCTACAGAGGAAAATATAAAAAAGTCCTTCCAGAATATGTCGGCACTCACAGACGATCGCCAACTAAAGATTAGAAAATGAAAACGAGTATATCAAAACCTGATTTCCAATATCCTGAAGACGAACACTTCTTCAGTTTTTTGCTCGGAGAAGATACTCTTTTTACGGATCGATTTGACTTCAGCGAACCAACCGAAAAAAGAAGGATTTTTGATGGATTGAAAAAGCAAGCGATGGATGAGACGATCAGGCAAGGCAGAACACGATGCGAGCTTCAACTTGTGCAAGATTGCGATAGTAAAAAGCTTGTGCTCGATCATATTATTCCTCTTTCTTCAAACGAATTGAATAAGCACTCGCGGAAAATGATTGCTCCGCGAGGGAAAAAAGTCCCTACACAAAGTTTCGGCTCAAATCACCCAAGCAATTTCCTTGTTGCGTGTGAGAAATGCAACAATTTCAAGAAGCATCGATTTATAAAAAAAGACGGCGACAAGTGGCTCGTAATCAATGTAAAAAACTCTTTATGAACAAGTTCCGACACTCGGCTGTAGAGGTCTTGAAAGCAGAAAATATGCCATTGCACTACAAGGATATTACCCGACTTGCCCTTGAAAGAGGTCTACTTGAAACTGAGGGAGCTACGCCTGATGCATCAATGAACTCCCAAATCATCACGGACATCAAACAAAAGGGAGCAAACTCTAGTTTCATCAAAACCGATCCGAGCACCTACGCCCTCAACCCGAAACATAAAGAAGAACCCGAGAAGATCATCGAGGAGATCGAGGAAACGGAAGAAGAGGAAAAGATCAAGATCGAAAGTGGATATGTTGGCAAAGGTGGAGAACTCTTGGTTTGTAGTGAGCTTCTTTTCCGAGGCTTCAATGCAAGTATAATGAGTGTCGACGTGGGAATGGATATTATCGCCACAAAGGATAGTCAGTTGTTTGGTGTTCAAGTCAAAACCTCAAACCTCAATAAGTTTGATACCTACAATTTCGATGTTCGGAAAGTATCCTTTGAACGACACGACTCGGGCGGGGTCTATTATATTTTCGTGCTCCATAGCGAGAAAGGAAACGACTTCCTCATTTTGCCGTATCACGAGATGGTCAAACAGGTTCACGATGAGGCAATCAAGGAAATCTTGGGCGGGAGCCGATACAGGGTGAGGATACTGATCCGCGACGGCAAGGTGTTCCTTGGGAATAAGGATCACGAGATGGGATATTATCTCAACAATTGGGGTATAATCAAATAGATAGGATTGCTGTTTTCGGCACAGATTGTGAGAATATCCGCATTTCCTCCGCAATCTTCCTCCAGTTTATAGTTCCGAACGTATCTAACAAGCCCAGCCAATTATGAATAACCTTGGAAAAAAAATTGTTATTGTCGGAGTTAGCGCTTCAGGAAAATCTACTTTTGCTAAAAAACTTTCAGAGAAAACTCATCTGCCTTTTTTTCTCATGGATGCCATTATGTGGAATCCAGGATGGAAGTATATTGGTGATGAAGAAACGGTAAAAAAGTTAGAAGAAATAAGTACTGGGGATGAGTGGCTTATTGAAGGCTATATTAGCAAAGAAGCTCGTACTTTTATTTTTGATCGTGCAGATACGATCATTTATCTCGATTATCCACCGATAGTGGCAACTATTCGCTACTTGAAAAGATGGCTAAAACACAGAAAAAATCCGCGTCCAGAATTAGAGGGATGTCCGGAAAAATTTGATTGGAAGTTTATGAAGCTTGTTTGGACAAAAGGAGAGGCCATTTCTTTGAACAAGTTTTTAGCCAAAATTAAGAATCCCGAAAAGCTAATAAAGCTCACCTCAGTTAGTCAAACAAACGCTTTTCTTCGGTAATAAAAGCTCCAACTTCGTCCCGGAGCCTCAGCATAAAGCAAAACTTGCGCCCCTTGTGGACGCGGGTTTTGCTATTATTCGGAAGTAGAGCATCGAACAGGGAACGCGGTCGGCCCTTTATGCTGAAGCGAGCGAGGCAAGGCAAATGCCCGCCTGCAACGCTGTTGTAATACTGCGGGCAGGGGAGTTTTCCTATTGCGGAGAGCAGCGAATCCGCGAACGCTGAGAACCGAGGAGTTCTCAGAAATCCGCCTCGTCGGAACATGCTTGTGAGAAGGGAAGCCCGTCGTTTTTTCTGGCAGGGTCTGACATGTTATACAACGGGAAAGTATGGGAGGAAACTTGGGGAGGGCGGAAGATCGGTCCGTATTGACACATTGGTAGCAATTTACTACCTTTACGATAGTATCGGGGTGGAATTTCAAAGTGAAGGATGACGGTCTTTTGGAAACCTTGTTTAAAAATGGAGATTACCATGAAAATCGTTCTTGGTGTAGGGTTAATCATTGCCGGCATTGTTCTGGGTTGTTATGTCGGTATATGGGTATGTTTTGTTGGTGGTCTCGCGGAGGTTATCACTGAGGCAACGTCTCCCAACGCCATCGTAGCTATGAATATCGCAGAAGGAATCGCGAAAGTATTGTTTTCCGGTTTGTTGGGTTGGTTTTCTGCTTTTGTTCTCATAATTCCAGGCTTTACTCTCATATACAAAGCTTGGGAAGATTATTAGAAATATACTTCACGCCGATGGATGAATGTCCGACGGCTTTTTTTGGCCCAAAAGCGTCTTGTGTCGTCCAACGCGCACCGAGAACCTGGCCATCCCTCCGACGAGAGCCTTTTGATAGATCGATGACGATACTCTTCGGCCGGCAGAATCGTATACGTATCCTTTTCCATGGCCTATCGATTGGGTCGACGTCCTAGGCGAGACCCAAATGCACCACTATCCGGTATAGACAAGCGTGTGTTTGTATGCCATGATGGGAAGTCGGTTTTGAGATATGTTTCTTTACGTAACTAAAGAGGAGGAAAGATGAAGATCGTCAACCGTTCGTCATGCACTATCGTTGTCGCAAAAGATCACCGGGAGAACAATGATTCTCCTAGTGATATCGTCGGCCCCCTCATCGCGCTTGAACGTGGGCAAAGCGCCTGTTGTGGATTCTCTAAAGGGGAGTGCTACATTGTAGATGAGGAGAATGGTCAGTTTGAACACACGGTGCCAGATGGAGACGCGCCGATTTCTCTGATGATCGGGTCGGACCACATCGTTGTCTTCAGAGACTGCGATATTCTCCGCTTGGAGGCTATCGTAGAACAAAATAAATAGACCCGGAAGCAAAAGATGCTTTTCGGGTCTTTTGCTATATATGTTCCAAGGGAGGACATTGAAGGAGTACGAGGGGTTCTCGGCGTCTGTATCGCTCTTTTTGCGCAATTGATGACATACGTCACAGGCGATGTCCGCTATGACGCGGTAGGCGGGATACTCGTCGGTATGATATTGGGAGTTCTGGCGATCGTACTGATAATAAAAAATCATCAGTACATCATCGGCAAACCGCTCAGCAAGGAAGTCTCACGGAAAATCATCAAGAGCCTCCTGAAAGACCTGTGTATCGAGCAGGTCCTCGAATTCAAGTCCGTCGCGATCGATATCGGGAAATACAGGATATTCACGACGGTCGAATGGAACGGATCGCCGTTGTATGAGGAAATCTACGAGGCCGGTGATCTGAAACGGGAATATGACGATATAAAAGACGACTTCAAGGAGTTCGCGAAACTGATGTTCCGGATGACGGACCGCATACCGCGACTGGTCGGCAACCATATCGACAAGGTGGAAAAAAAGATAGTCGAAAAATTCCCACAGATAGCGTACGTGGACATAGAAATTAACTGACGCAGGCGCTTCGGTGCCGTACCTTCGCGGTATTTTCATCTTTCAATAAAACCCACTCGCCCCCTTGTTGACTTCGATGCTCCAAAAGAGTACTATTATCGTCGTTCTTTACAAACTCAGAATAAATAGAGGAGGCAATTTTGGATACTGAAAAGCTGACTGTCTGGACCCTGTTTCACGGGGACCAACTCAAAAAACAGGAATGTCCGAGGAATGCCGATGGAGATGTCGTCCTTTTCGAAATCGATGGTTTTGAGAGGTCCGTTCTCTACACACCCTCTCTCCCATGCCTGACCGCGGACATACCGTCCGTTGTCGCGCTGTATAACCATCTCCTTTTATTCGATGGTTTGATCCCATTCGGTGGGGCGAGTGACAAGATCAGGCTCTGCCGACTCTATGGGGCGGACGACGACATTCTTGATGACGGTCTCATCGTTACCCTCGTTACGCCGGTCGCCAGTGCAAAAACCGGAATCTCGTGGGACATCGATCTGAATCATGAGACATTCAGTCAAACGTGGGGCGAGAAATACGTTCATCAGAAATCGCTCCGACAGATGATAGCCATTCCGAAAAAGGAAACGAGGTCGCTGCTTCTGACGTTCAAGGATCGGTCGTTGGCACCGTGGTGGAGAGTCGTAAAAGGTTCCGCCAAGGGATTGATAGTCGAGACGGCGAACAGTTATTGACCCGCCACGTATCGGAACGCGGGCAGATGGGAAGGGACACATGGAATTTTTTCAATCAAACGAAAGGAGTCGCTGACATATGGGAAAGACAATTATTTCTACTGAGCCGAATGACGAAGGGCAGTTTCTCTGGCGGGTTATGTTCCGATCGTCGTACTATGACAACGATTCCCGCGGACCGTCCACCGTCCCTATCCAAAAAGATTTCTACGTCTTGGCCGGACCGAAGCAGGAGGCTCTTCGAAAAGTCGAAGATCAGATCGCCAAGGCACGGAAAGGGTGTGATGCCGGCGCCAAGGAGTCGATCTCGGCTGTAATCGTCACGATCGAGGAACTGGTTCCGACACGCGACCGTTCCAACGACGAGCACGTAGGGCTCGGGCTCGCCAGTCATGTGCCTGTCTCACTGGCATGCGAAGAAGATTCCAATCGGTATCGTCTGGCTGTCTGTCTCGTTCCGATCGAATGACGGTTCGGGAAGAGGCGATTGCCACTGATTCCGTCCCAACGAAGACGCACGACCTATGGGTACGGCGTCTTTCTTTATCCGCGCGAACGCTGTTTGCGTCCATATACCGATGATCGTATTCATCTGGTATACTGACCGTATATATCGATATGGATTCCGACTATGCCATTTGAATCAGTCCCGACGGTGAACGCCTCCGAAAAAGGCGAGGAAACCGAAAATACGAACGAACGCCTCGCGGTGACGGAAGAGGGCGAACTCGTACAAGAAGAGATCCCGACCCTCTCATACGACGAGGTGGAACGGATGATTTCGCATTCCGAAAAAGTCGCAGATCAACTCGAGGAAGAGGTCATCCGTCAGTACGGTGGCGGGTTCGTGAGCGGACTCCGCTCCAAGATGTCCGAGTGGTCCGAGTCGCTCCTGACGAAAGGAGAGCACGCCGTCGACTGGATGGAAGCGAAGGGGATTCCTTTGCCGAAGTCGAAGCTTGGGATGCGTTGCCTGTCCGCGGGGATGGGTACGGCCGGCGCGGTCATCCCCGGTGGTGCGGTGCTTTTGGCATTGTCGGTCGTCTTGTGGCGACGCGATCCCACTTCCCGGAACACTGCTCCCGTATCCGAACTAACCCCATCAGTACACGCCTATGCCGAGTGAGACCATGAGCCATATCGAGATGCTTGCCGGAGGCGCGGATCATATCGTGGAGCTTCTCGGTATCGAGTCCCTGTCGCACGATGACCAGGCACTGCTTGTCGAGCGATTCTCGGATATCGTCCTAAAACGGATCCTGCTCCGTGTGCCACATGAGCGTGTCGGGGAAATGCGGGAGGCTCTGCTTTCCGACGGTTCGACTCCGGATTCTTTTTTCGAAAGCCTTGAACGATTCATTCCAGACCTGAACACCGCCGTACAAGAGGAGATGGAGAAGACCGTCGCCGATTTCAAAAAGTAAATCTTCTTCACAAGATACGAAAAACCGGCACTGGAATATATTTTCCGTGCCGGTTGTTATTCTTCTGTCGGAGCGCCTTATGCCCGGTGTGGTCGGGCTGATTCGGACACGCCGGCCTGTTCAGTGACGTCGATCATCCGGATATTGCTCAAGATTCCGCGTCGCGTGTTCAGGTAGGCCATGACGATACACCCCCTGCGATTGTAGAATTCCGTGTTGTTGCTCCATTCCAGGAACGGATTGGGGTTGTGAGAGGAATCCCAAATCCACGTCAGATTAGTGGCCACAGGCAACTGCGAGTAGTTAGACGCATCCACCACTGCATTGCTGTAAGCGGCGTCCATCACCCACCCTGCCGGTGGCCAAGCACCCCAAGATCGGGTAGCAGCGGTTGCCGCCATCAGAAAAAACACCGCGACCCAACGAATCTGTCGCATCATAAAACT
>CAIOMK010000076.1 GCA_903859375.1 Candidatus Moraniibacteriota bacterium | reverse complement strand
TGACTTGTGACTTGTGACTTGTGACTTGTGACTTGTGACTTGTGACTTGTGACTTGTGACTTGTGACTTGTGACTTGTGACTTGTGACTATTCTCCCCCGCTTTCGACTTGTGACTTTTCACTTGTGACTATTCTCCCCCGCTTTCGACTTGTGACTTTTCACTTGTGACTATTCTCCCCCGCTTTCGACTTGTGACTTTTCACTTGTGACTGCTCTTTCCCCGTTCCCCGCTTTTCACTTTCGACTTTTCACTTTCGACTATTCTCCGACTTGTGACTATTCTCCCGCCCCATCTGTCATGCCGGGCTACGACCCGGCATCCATGTCTTCCTGGTCACGTCGTTTGCGAACGACTGTGACTGGATTGCCACGGCCTCCGAGGCCTCGCACCCGCCTGACAACGCTTCGCTTTGCAGTGCGGGCAGGAAGACTGACCCCGCTTTTGACTTTCGACTTTTCACTTTCGACTATTCTCCCCTGTTCCCGCTTTTCACTTTCGACTTTTCACTTTCGACTATTCTCCGACTTGTGGCTATTCTCCGCCTTTCGTGACTGCGCCATTGTAGCATGGGAAAGCGTATTGTAAAGAGTGGCTAAGTGGCGCAATGACCGCATTTTCGTCTTTTCAAACGCATATCCGCATGCTAGACTGATGCAGTATCGGCCTCATCGTGACAGGAGTCCCCTCCATAAACAAGCTATCAAAAATACATGCATCCATTCTTCACTAAAAATCGCATTATCGCGATAGGTATTGTGGTTTTGCTTTTTTCAATCGGAATCTCATTTTTCGTTTATGCCAAAGGACATAAGCAAGAGTTGGCCGTAAGCGGTCTCGCGATATTTGCCAAGGTCACGAACCTTCTCCCGATCGCTCCCGACACGAAAAAAGAAATCGACACGATCAGCTCCCTTGTTTCCACTTTCACCACTACCGACGGCAAGACACATACATTGCTCGTCTTGTTGCAAAATAACTACGAACTCCGACCGGGCGGCGGATTCCTCGGTCAGTATGGGGTACTCAAGATAAAGGACGGGAAAATCGATTCTTTCATAGTCGAGGATGCGAACCTGCTCGACCAGCGGATCACGGCGAAAGTGACCGCGCCTTATCCGCTTGCCCGCTACCTGCAAACCAAGAATTGGAAATTCCGGGATTCGAACTGGAGCCCGAGCTTTCCGGAAAACGTCGCCAAAGCCGAATATTTCTACCGCCTGGCAGGTGGTCGTGAAAAATTCGAGGGATCGATCGCTATCAATGCAGACGTCTTGAATCACGTACTCGTCATTACAGGACCCATCACCATTCCGGGATTCGGAACATATACGAGCGAGAATGCGGCAATGGAACTTGAGGAAGATGTCGAAAAGGCATACCTCGGCGACGATGTCCCTGCGGAGCTCAAACAAGCCCGTAAAGGGGTAATGAAACTGCTTGCTGCCGAAATAGTCAGCCGTATTTCCACACTCGGCGACCTCAAAAAGCTCTCAGACCTCGGCCTCACGGAACTTCGAGACAAAAATGTTCAACTCTTTTTCACGGATGTGGAATTGCAAAAGCAGGTCGCGGATGTCCACTGGGATGGCGGGGTCGCGAAGGACTGGGGGGCGGACAAGGACTATCTCATGATTGTGGATGCGAACATGGGCGCGTTGAAAAGCGATTTCTATGTGAAACGTTCCCTCGACTATGTCGTCGACTTCACGACGGAGAAACCGACTGCGACTGTGACCTATACGTATAATCACACCGCGACCTCTGGCGACTGGAGGACGAGTGACTATCACACCTATACCCGCGTCATCGTGCCCAAGGGATCCGTCTATGTCGAGAACAGCCGGGTCAAGACAGGCGGCGTCTCTTCGGCGGAATCGACAGATTGGAACAAGACCGTATTCGGATACAAGGTGGATGCGATCATGAACCACGTACTCCCGACCGGCATCAGTTATACGCTTCCTTCGACAATCTCCGCCGACAACTACCAGCTCCTGATCCAGAAACAGTCCGGCACCGGCACCATCCCCGTCAAGGTGACAGTGAAAACGAAAGACAAGGAGTATACACAGACAGCGGATCTCGTGAAAGATCTCCGTCTCTCTTTCCAGACGACGGAAGAGAAACAATAGGTCGAGTCAAAGGTCGGCTGATACTAAAACCGCTTTGTATTTTCGAAGTTGATACTTAGACCAAGGAGTGCTACGCTCGAATTATCTGAGTATCTATCTCAAATCACACTCCTCGCGCCTCTTTCCTGATCCCCGTTGTCAATTGTCAGTTGTAAGTTGTCAGTTAAATATATGTCTCACGACCTCAGCACCGTCCGTCATTCCCTCGCCCATATCCTCGCGATGGCCATCCTCAAGCGGGACCCGAAAGCCATACTTGGCACCGGGCCGTCAACCGAGGACGGGTTTTTCTATGACGTACTTTTTTCCGATGGACAAGGAATTTCTCCCGAGGATTTCAAGTCGATTGTCGACGACATGCGCTCGATTGTAAAGAAAAAGTTCCCCTTCGTGCAAAAGACACTCTCCGCTGACGAGGCACGCGAACTGTTCAAAGGTAATCCCTTCAAACTCGAGATTATCAGTGAAGCGGAAGCGCGCGGTGAAGACATCACCGTGTTCGAGACCAGTGACTTCACCGACCTCTGTGCCGGCCCACACGTGGAACATACCGGTGACATCGATCTGCTTTCCTTCTCACTCAAGGGCCTTGCCGGAGCCTATTGGCGGGGCAATGACAAGAACACGATGCTCGTCCGCATCTCCGGATTCGCATTCGAGACCAAAGCAGACCTCGTCGCGCACATGGCCCTGCTCGAAGAAGCGAAAAAGCGCGACCATCGCAAGCTCGGAAAAGAACTGAATCTCTTCACGATTTCCCCACTCGTCGGCGCCGGACTCCCCTTACTCCAGCCCAAAGGAATGATCCTCCGCCAGAAGATAGAAGAACTCCTCTGGAAACTCCATGAGGACAAGGGTTATTCGCGCGTCTGGACGCCTCATATCGCCAAGGAGGACCTCTATATCATGTCCGGCCATGCGGCCAAATTCGGTGACGAGCTCTTCCGTGTACAGGGCAAAGAAGAGAAGTTCATCATGAAACCGATGAACTGCCCGCACCACATGCAGATCTTCGCGGATAACCGGTTCTCATACCGCGATCTTCCTGTCCGCTATTTCGAACCGGCAACCGTCTATCGCGATGAGAAGTCCGGTCAGCTCGGCGGACTCACCCGCGTTCGTGCCATCACCCAAGATGACGGACACCTTTTCTGCCGAGTCTCACAGATACGAGAAGAAGTGTCGGCCATCGTCTCTATCATCCGCGAGTTCTACACGATCTTCGGAATGATGGACGGGTACTGGGTCTCACTTTCCGTCCGGGGCGAGGACAAGGAAAAATATCTCGGAGAAGACGAAGCGTGGGACAAGGCCGAGGACGCGCTTGAGAATGCCGCCAAAGAGAACGATCTCAACTACCGCCGTGTCGAGGGCGAGGCCGCTTTCTACGGTCCGAAACTCGATTTCATGTTCAAGGATGCAATCGGACGGGAATGGCAACTCGCCACGATACAGTGCGATTTCAATCTTCCTGAGCGGTTCGACCTCTCGTTCACGAATGAAGAAGGCAATGCCGAACGGCCGGTGGTCATACATCGCGCCATTTCCGGTTCGCTCGAGCGTTTCATGGGCATTATGATCGAACATTATGCTGGAGCGTTCCCGTTCTGGCTCGCGCCCGTCCAGGTCGCTGTCCTCCCGATCGGCGAGGCGCACCAGGACTACGGTTCAGAAGTCACGTCACTTCTCAGAAAAGCAGGCATCCGCGTCGAGCTTCATGCGGAGAACGAGTCCCTCGGCAAACGCATCCGCAATGCCAAAGTCGGCAAGGTGCCGTATTACATCGTCATAGGCGACGCGGAAGTCGCGAATAGCACTGTCACCCTCGAAAGCCGCTCCGACGGCAAGGTTGGCGAAATCTCGCACGATGACCTCCTCGCCCGCCTGGCAAAAGAGAACATCCCGGGAGCCTGAGTCCGCCATCCGGATTCGGACACCAGAAGACCGCCACGCGTA
>CAIOMK010000075.1 GCA_903859375.1 Candidatus Moraniibacteriota bacterium | reverse complement strand
GCGGGGGTGGGATTCCTCTTCGAGCCACTGATTTCCCTTTCAGGGGAAATCCGTTCTCATCCCACTCGCGAGTGAAGCAGTTCACTCGCTCCCCTTCACCACGTCACTTTGTTCCTTGTTGCGGGGGTGGGATTCGAACCCACGACCTCCTGGTTATGAGCCAGACGAGCTGCCAGACTGCTCTACCCCGCTATATATGTGTGTGCCGCCAAAAGCGACAGTGTGGGCGATCCAAGATTCGAACTTGGGACCTCGTCATTATCAGTGACGCGCTCTAACCAACTGAGCTAATCGCCCGAAGAATCGGCTCAAAATACGAAGAGCAACGCCTCTATTAGAGGTCCCTCACAGGATAACATGTCATCACAAAAGAATCAAGAGGCCCGGTGAATCATAAAACAGCTCTCTTTCGACAGTACGACCCGTAGAGACGTTATGAACGTTTTCGCTTGTTACCGCGCTGACAGAACGACTTTCTCTACAGATTCTTTCCACTTCCATTGTTTTTCATCTTGCACGTGCTCGGACAAATATCCGCAAGCACGCACTCCCCGCACTTCGGGTTCCGAGGCGAACAGACCGCCCGACCGTGCGTGATGAGATATTCGTTCATAAGCTGATACGACTTCTTCGGGAATATTTTACTCAGTTCACGAGACATTTTCTCGGCGGTCTTCGCGTCCGACCATCCAAGTCTCGGAACAAGCCGGAACACATGCGTATCCACGGCAACCCCTTCCAGTTTTCCGAACACCTTCGCGAGCACTATATACGCCGTCTTGTTCGAAACGCCCGGAAGCGTAAGCAGGCCCTCAAGCGTATCCGGAACCTCCCCGCCGAAACGCTCGACAAGGACTTTGCCCATCCCGCGGAGGTTCTTCGCCTTGTTCCGATAAAAACCGGTAGAGTAAATTTCCTTCTCAAGAGTCGCCTGATCGGCATCCGCATAGTCGCGTGCCGTCTTGTATTTTTTGAACAGTTCCTTCGTCACGGCATTCACACGGACATCCGTACATTGAGCGGAAAGAGCCGTCCCCACGACCAGCTCAAGCGGGTTCGACCCTTCCACGAACGGCCCCGTCACCGGATAAGCCTTCCGGAGCCGCTTCAAAACTTCGTTCGCGTTCTTCTTTTTCAGTTCGATATCCATACCGACATCATATCAGAAATCAATCCGGAATGCGTTAACAATCATACATGTATATGTTGATATTTCATGTTAGCAAAAAAGACGCCTTTACAAAGAAATCTCTAAACAAGGAACTGACCGAATAAGTATAAAAAATATCCCGATTGAAGAATACCTGACCGAGAGTATTTCCGTTCAGATCTTCATTCCGCGTATCCATGCGGGTATCGTGATAGAAACCGATAACATATAAAAAAACCGACCATACATTCTGTATGGTCGGGAATATGACTTTTTCGTTCAGGGGTTACTAGGGGTTACAGGGGTTATTCGGACAGACGTTCCCGGAGGGATAACTCCAAAACCTTCAGTTCATCGGCGTTCGGAACAGGGTTCGTCTTTCGGAAAATCGCAAGCAAGAATCTCACAGCCTCCTCGTCTTTTCCACGATAGTGGAAATGTATGAAGATCGTCGTCAGAATCTTCGCGGAAGTAAGTCGTCTTAACGTGAGTCCCTCCGCCAACCCGATTTCTCTTTCATCGATCACTTCTCCAATCACCTCCATGCCTGGAACGGTGAACATCTTTTCTTCCAGACATACCGGGCAACAATCGATTGCTTTCATGTTCAATAAATTTTATGTTAAAAAAACAGAACCGCGCCGAAAGAACAACATCTCTTTTTACCACAGTCGACAAAAACTGTCAACAACAAAGGGGCCGTGAGACCCCTTCTTTTGGTAGACCGTGCCGGGTTCGAACATCTCACCGTAAGGCTGGTGATGGACAGGCCGGCGACCTCCGAGAAGGCAACTCCCGGAGGATAGGGGTGGACCGTGCCGGATTCGAACCGGCGACCTCCGCATTGCAAATGCGGCGCTCTAACCAACTGAGCTAACGGCCCATATTTCTTACCCATCCTAGCCGAAGAGAGAGATTTTGTCTATGATGAAAGAAACTGACAACCCACAACTCATAACTGACGACAAAACGGATTACCGTTTACATCCTCTTATGACCCCGAGTTATAAGTTGTCAGTTATGAGCTATTTGTTTCGAAATAAGTTGTCCATTGTAAATGGAAAGTTGCTTGTTGTAAGTTGTCAGTCATAAGTTGTAAGTTAAATAGAATGGAACATTCTATTTATTGGCACTGTTTCCGGAAAATCCCCGGCATCGGACAGACACGGCTCCGGTCGCTCATGGCGTCTTTCACGACCGGCGAGGAGGCGTGGAGCGCGGATGCCGCCTCTTTGAAACGGACAGGGATGTCCCAAGATACGATGGACGCCATCGTCGCAGGACGACATACGATCGATCCCGGACGTGAACAATCGGATCTTGAACGGAACGGGATCCGCATATTGCTCGCCTCCGACGGGAATTTTCCGACACTCCTCCGCGAAGCGCCGTTCCCGATCTCTCTCTTATATGTACGTGGCGCCTTCGATGAGTGGAACCGACCAATGATCGCCATCGTCGGATCACGCCGACACACCGCCTACGGCCGACAGGTCGCGGAAAGGATCGCGGAAGATCTGTCCCACGCCGGCATCGTCGTCGTGTCCGGTCTCGCTTATGGTATCGATTCGGTCGCGCATGGTGCGACACTCCGCGCGGATGGGGCCACGATCGCCGTCTTGGGTGACGGACTCGACGATGCCTCCATCCATCCCAAAGACCACCTCCCTCTCGCCGCCCGCATCATGGAGTCCGGAGCGCTCCTTTCGGAATATCCGCCGGGCACCGCGGCTGGTCGGGGGACATTCCCCGCCCGCAACCGGATCATCGCGGCACTCTCGCTCGGCGTCGTGGTCGTCGAAGCCGCGGAAAAGAGTGGCTCCCTCATCACCGCCACCCACGCGCTCGAATGCGGTCGCGAAGTATTCGCCGTACCCGGTTCCATCTTCTCCCCCGCATCGACCGGCACACACCGGCTTATCCGGGACGGCGCCAAACTAGTCCGAGGCATCGGTGATATTTTCGAGGAACTCCCGCTTCATGAGAGTCGTGAACCAAAGACTTCATCGGATGAATCCGAACAGAAACCCCTACCAGAAAACCTCCCCGAAGAGGAGCGCAAAGTCCTGTCCGTCCTCTCACACGAAGCGATGCAGGTTGACGAAATCATCAAATCGTCGCATCTTGGAACAAGTGTCGTCGGCTCCGCCCTCACGATGCTTGAGATAAAAGGCCTCACAAAAAACATCGGCGGAATGAATTATATCCGAGTCTGAAAGTCACAAGTCGAAAGTCGCACGTGTGAAGACAAAAAACGTGCGAATATTCCCAGAGCACTTATCATGACACAGGAAGAGACGGATCAGTTGTCTTTCGTACCCGCCCCTACTTTTCACTTTTAGCTTTTCGTTTCTATGAATCTCCTCATCGTCGAGTCTCCATCCAAAGCCAAGACCATCGGCAAGTATCTTGGCAAGGACTACACGGTCGTCGCATCCGTCGGACACGTCAGGGATCTTCCCAAGTCCAACAAGAATGCCATCGACATCGAAGGAGGATTCGTAGCGAAGTATCAGACCATCCCCGGCAAGGAAACCGTCATCAGCAGTATCAAAAGTCTCGCGAAGAAAAGCGACACTATATTGCTCGCAACCGACCCTGACCGCGAAGGAGAGGCGATAGCGTGGCACCTCGTGGAAGCCTGCGGATTGAAAGATCCGAAACGTGTGCTGTTTCATGAGATCACCGAGACCGGCATCAAGGAAGCACTCACACATCCGAGACTGATCGATCAGAATCTTCGCCGTGCGCAGGAAGCCCGTCGTGTCCTCGACCGGCTCGTCGGTTATGATCTGTCCGGGCTCATCTGGAAGAAAGTCCGGTATGGACTCTCCGCCGGTCGCGTCCAATCACCGGCACTTCACATCATCGCCCTCCGTGAGCGCGAGATAAGCGCCTTCATTCCGGAAACGTTCTGGAGACTTTCAGGTGCGTTTCTTACTGAGAAGAAAGAAATCCTCGAACTCCTCTGTTCCGAAGAACCCCGTGAACAATCCCGCACCGAAGAGATTCTCAATCTTGCCCGTACCAAAGAATGGGAAGTCATCGAAGTGAAAGAGACCGAGGTCGTACGCAATCCCCTTCCTCCGTTCACCACTTCGACCCTGCAACAGACGGCGAGTTCACGTCTCGGATTTTCCCCAAGCAACACGATGCGCCTCGCACAAAAACTCTACGAAGCGGGACACATCACCTATATGCGTACCGACAGTGTCACGCTTTCCGAGGAGGCAATCGGGAATATCTCGGTCGCGGTAAAGACCGCTTTCGGCGAAAATTCGCTCCAGGTCCGCCAGTTCAAGACCAAGTCGAAAAACGCCCAAGAGGCCCACGAAGCGATTCGCCCCACCTCGTTCGGCAAACTCCCGAAGCTTCCCGATGACCAGCTGAAGCTCTATCGCCTCATCCGCACCCGTACGATGGCCTCGCAGATGATTCCGGCCGAGCTCCTCCGTACCAAAGTCTCCGCGAACACGACCGATCGGGCAGTCCCGGATTTCTCCGTGACCGGGTCACGCCTCGTCACCCCGGGTTGGCTGGCAGCCGACCCCGACGCCCGCAAGGACGACGTCGAACTGCCGAAGCTCAGTCCGGGCGAGCACCTCACTCTCCAGGAAGTCCGCGACGAACAGAAAGAAACCGAACCGCCGAAACGCTATTCCGAAGCGGGCCTTGTGAAGGAGCTCGAGAAGCGCGGACTCGGCCGACCGTCGACGTACGCATCCATCATCAAGACGCTCCTCGACCGACAGTACGTCGAGAAAGAGGGCCGATCACTCAAGGCGACCGAAACCGGCGACGTCGTGGACGGATTCCTTTCAGAACACTTCCCAGACGTCGTGTCCGACACGCTCACTGCGGCGATGGAAAACGAGCTCGATGAGATCGCGGATGGCAAGCGCGAATATGCAAAGACGCTCGCCGATTTTTACGGACCATTTTCCAAAGAAGTGAAAGAGAAAGACAAATCGACCGGCAAGGCGACCCACCTCGGCGAAGCCGACGAGATACACAAGTGTCCGACCTGTGGCGCGTCCATGGTCATCAAGCTCGGTCGCTCCGGCAAGTTCCTCTCCTGTTCGAAATACCCGGAGTGCAGTGGCGCGCTCACGATGGAAGGAAAGGAAATCGAAGGCCCGAAGCCGACCGGAGAAAAATGCCCCGATTGTGAGAGTGATCTCGTCGAGCGCGAGGGCCGCTACGGCAAGTTCATCTCCTGCTCGAACTATCCGAAGTGCAAGTACATCAAAAAAGACGAGAGCGGACAGAACTCGACCGGCGTGAAATGCCCCAAGTGCGACAAGGGTGAGATGGTCGAGAAGCGAGGAAAATTCGGCGTCTTCTACTCCTGCTCCAATTATCCAGACTGCAAACATGCCATCAAGGCCAAGCCGACCGGAGCGCTCTGCCCGACCTGCGGCGCCCTCATGATGCAAGGGACCAAAACGATACCGGATCGCTGTTCGGACAAAACGTGTCCCAATCACAATCCTCACAAAATCGGAGATACGGGGAAGAAATAACACGCGCATCTTCACGTAAAAAAACCGGGCCTCCAATCGGAGGTCCGGCTTTGTATCCAACAGGAATCAGTCCTTGACGCACCGCACCGAAAAGCCGTACGCCTTCGTACCGGAGAACCGAATGACCGTGGAAATGCCGGAACCCAAACCCCGATACCACGCAGTCGACCCACTCTGAGAAGAAGACCAGAGGAAGGCGTACGTGCCACGATTGACGAACGTGCCGTCCGTGAAGCGGTAGCCGGCTAGGTGTCCCGTAAATCCGGACGAGTTGGTACCGCCACTGGTCTCTGTGGAAAGTTTACTCCCTTCATTGGTACCGCGCCATCCGGTCGTGGAAGTATCAAACGGAAAATCAGTGGCGCAAGTGCCTGAAGTGCAGATGGCTCTTTCCATGGTTGTATATTCATCGTGCGTCGGTACATGCCAGCGGGAGGGACAGATACCCTGC
>CAIOMK010000074.1 GCA_903859375.1 Candidatus Moraniibacteriota bacterium | reverse complement strand
TTCGCTCCCGGCGACCGGCAGGACCCACCTGAGCCGTTCTTCTTGTATCGTTTCCGACATATGGATTGACATATTTGGCTGGGATGAGGGATGACCCCAGAGCCTAGCAAAAACCGCCATATGTGTGTACACATTACCATCGAATATTGACATTTTTTTATTTTCGTGCTTTATTGGAGTCGGTGACAGTTATTTCACAATCTGTCGTTTCTTCAACGAAAAGAGGAGTGATGCATGAGCAAAAGGGGAAAGACAGAAGTTCCCTTCTATGGGTTTTGGCCGGACGGTGAAAAGGGGAAAGCCAAAGGCGACCTTCCGAAATCGGTATATTGTGCCGTCAACAAAGGAATCGTCCTCGGTTACCGTCTCAGTGACGGGCTCCGATTCAATCTGGAAGCGGTTGCGAGTTTTTTCGTTCCGTGCAAACCCCATGAGATCTATCGCTATCTTACGCATGTCTCCGTCCCGTGGACTGAAAGTGCTTTGGGTAGCGTCCTTCACAGGGTAATCAGTGAAGACGTGAAGGACGCCCGTTCTTCCTGTCTCATGCCATTAACAAGGGATTGCAAGCATAAGGAAAAATTCCTCTTGAGAGGAATAGAAGGAGAAGGACAGGCGATCTTTTCTAAAATATAGAAGCGTCGCTCCCTTATTCCTTCCCGTTCAACGTGAGAGGGATTTTGTGCCGTCGTATACGATATCTCCTTATATGGGTAACACCATATAAGGAGATTTTTATATTCAAAACCGTATTTTTCCAAAGGCAGGTAATTTTTCATGAAGAATGAGGAGATTTTCCTTTTAAAAGAGGCATTTTTGTCTCTATTTTAAATATTTCCTTGACGAGCCATAAAATACGTGTTATCATTATTTACTTCCAACTTCGACAGTTTCAGGGATGTACTCCATGTGACTTTCCAGGTGGGAAACGGCGCTTATATGCGCTGATTTAAGTCATAGGGAATATCCCTGAAGAATTTTAGTATGCAGAGAAAAAGTGTAGAAAAGCGTCTGATCTCGAAGGCGGGATCGGGTCGCCCGTATGGTGCCGGTCGTCCGTCCGGACATAGCGGATATGGTGGTGGGAGACGGAAACAGCAAGTCGACCCACGGCTGCTTGATATAACCCGTTTCGTGAAAAAGGCGATCCTTACCACGGAGACCGAAGCCTTCGATCCGAAGCATCGCTTCGCCGATTTCAAGATGCACGACAGCCTCAAGCGCAACGTGTACACCAAAGGATATGTGAACCCGACGCCGATCCAAGACGGTGCCATCCCACATGCGCTCGAAGGCCGTGACGTCATCGGTATCGCCAACACCGGCACCGGCAAGACCGTCGCGTTCTTGCTTCCGCTGATCGACAAGGCGTTCCGCAAGCGCGGTGAGCGGTCTCTTATCATCACCCCGACCCGCGAGCTCGCGCTCCAGATCGAGTCGGAATTCCGTGAGTTCTCACGGGGACTCGGACTCCGGTCGGCCATCATCATCGGTGGTACCGGTTTCCCGCGACAGATAGCGGCAGTCAACAGGAATCCTGAATTCGTCATCGGTACGCCGGGACGTCTCAAGGACCTTGTCACCCGCCGGGTGCTCGACCTCTCTTCCTTCAACAACGTCGTCCTCGATGAGGCCGACCGTATGCTCGATATGGGTTTCGTGAAGGATATCAAGGAACTTCTCGATCTCCTGCAGACAGAACGTCAGACACTGTTTTTCTCGGCGACGATGCCGAAGGAAATCGGTGAACTCGCGAAGAAATTCCTCAAGGACCCGATCACCGTCGAGGTGAAGAGTCGCGCGACTTCCGAGAATGTCGAACAGAACGTCATCACCGTCAAAAATTCCGATCAGAAGCTCGATACCCTGCATGACCTCCTCTTGAAAGAGGATTTCAAAAAGGTTCTCGTTTTCCGTAAGACGAAGCGCAGTGTCGAGAGCCTCTCGGCCGCGCTCGTGAAGAACGGTTTCCGTGCGGATTCGATTCATGGCGACAAGTCCCAGAGTCAGCGTGAGCGTGCGCTCCGCCGGTTCAGCCAGGACGAACTGCAGGTGCTCGTCGCGACCGACGTCGCCGCCCGCGGACTCGATATCCCGGATGTGTCCCACGTCATCAACTACGATCTCCCGGAGAATTACGAGGATTATATCCACCGCATCGGTCGTACCGGTCGCGGGACGAAGATGGGAAACGCATTGACCTTCATCGAAGAGGGATCGGGTGCGGTCGCCCGTCCGAATGTCAGGAACTTCGGTCGTGGCGGAGGCGGAATCCGACGCTAAGAAGACTGTCCGACTATATCAAAAGAGCGATGCCTCACGGCGTCGCTCTTTTCGTATTGACGTCATATCGATATCCGCTTCCTTCGGTTCACGTGATATACTGACAGTGTTCATAATAAACACAAACCTATGGATCGGAAAAAATTTTTCATTCTTGCCGGGGCCCTTTCGGCGCTCGGCATAGTGCTTGCCGTTATCATTTTTTCGATACCCGCCCTGAGAGAATTCGGAAAGACGCGGTTCGGCTCATCGGGATCCGGAGAGTCGACTGTCGCGAATACCGGAAGGAGTGTCCCGGGAGCGAAAGAAGAAGGTGTCCGGACCTTCGCATCGGAATCGGAATTCATCCAGTATTTCGCGAACTCCGCTGAGACTTCCTTCGGGTCCGGAGGAGGGTTCCGTTCGGGAATGGCTGTGGCATCGATGAAGACGTCGGAATCGTCCTCGCAATCGTTCTCGAATCCGCTCGCATTCGATTCCTCCTCGGCACCACGCGTGTCAGAGACGAATGTCCGGACCGAGGGTCTGGATGAGCCGGACATCGTGAAAACGGACGGGAGCCATATCTATTATTCACGGGAAGCGCGATATACCTATCGTGGCGGTCCCGAGCCGATGCCTCTTTCCGAGCCGATGACGAACGACTCGACCGTTTCTTCCGGGTCGGCCGGCGCCAAACAAATCGGTATCATGCCTTCCCCGTATCAGTCTTCCGCGACGACGGATATCTTCTCCGCGACAGGTGCGGGCGAAGTCGCACTGCTCGGCTCGATAGGGAAGAGCGGTGAGACGCTTCTTTTCGGCGACACACTCGTCTTGTTCGAGGCGTCGGGACAGGCTGTCTTTGGATACGATGTTTCCAACCGCAAAAACCCGAAGGAAAAATGGACCATGACGATCGGGGACGGGAGTGAGATTCTCGAGGCGCGGAAGTCGGGCAACAAACTCTATATCGTGGAGAGGACCGGTGTCGGCGGAGCACACCCATGCCCGATCCGTCTGATGACAGTCGGGACGACGGTGTCGGAAATCGCCTGCACGGATATCTATCGTCCGGAAACGTCATCGGGTGCCGATTCCGTATTCACGGCCTCGTATGTCAATCCGTCGACCGGCATGGCTGGGGATACGGTGTCATTCGTCGGTTCGTCGGGACAGTCCGTCGTCTATGTGAGTGCCGAATCGATTTTCGTCACGTATCAGAAGCAGGTGGATCCGGTCGGACTCCTGCTTGGATTTTTCCAGGAGAACACGGATTTGTTTTCGTCCGATTTCCTCTCCAAAATGGAGCGGTTGTCGGGATATGACATCGGTGCCGAAGCGAAGACAGTGGAGCTCGGCCGTCTTATCCAAAATGAGATGCTCGGCAAAGATCAGGACGAACAGCTTCGCTTGCAAAATGAGATGAGCAACAAGATGGCCGACTATGGTAAGCGTCATCTTCGCGAGTTCGGTTCGACCGGTATCGTGAAAATAGCCCTGAGCAATTTCAAAGTGACGGCCTCCTCGTCGGTTCCGGGCGCTCCGCTCAATGATTTCTCACTCGACGAATCCGGCGGCTATCTTCGTATAGCGACGACGGTCGGCGGACGTGGCGGGGTATACCTGCCGATATTCTCGTCTCAGGATATACCGAGTGAGAATGATGTCTATGTTCTCGACAAGAATATGAAGCGGACGGGCGAATTGCTCGGACTCGGGGAGGGTGAGCGTATCTATTCGGCACGTTTCATCGGTGACCGCGGATATCTCGTGACGTTCAAGGAAACCGATCCGTTCTATGTCCTCGATTTGTCGGACCCGACGGATCCGAAGAAGACGGGTGAGCTCAAGATTCCCGGTTATTCCTCGTACCTGCATCCCCTGGGCGAGCATCTCGTCCTCGGTATCGGACGTGAGGAGAACAAGGTGAAGCTGTCGCTCTTCGACGTCTCGGACCCGACAAATCCGCAGGAAATTTCCAAGTATCTTCTTGATGAATATTGGTCGGAAGCGACGAACGATCATCGTGCGTTTCTCGCCGATACCGATCACAAGGTCTTCTTTGTTCCCGGGAGCCGGGGCGGGTATGTCCTTTCGTATGACAGGAATACGCTCTCTCTCAAAAAGGCGGTATCCGGTCAGTCTATCCGACGTGCGCTCTATATCGGTGACACGCTCTATGTCATCGGTGACACGGCCATAACCGCTTTCAATGAGAACACCTGGGAGAAGAAAGGGGAAGTGAATATCACGCGGTAGGAACGGCGTATAAAAGTGAAAACACCCGGAGAATCCTTCCGGGTGTTTTTTTGTTTCATATATCGGCTGTCGTCATTTCGATTTTGTACCGAAGCGACAGAGATAGAAGGCCGGAGCGTCGCATGAGATGAATATCTGACTTCCTGGTTTGAATCTCAGTCGTTTCTTCTTTCCGGTGGTCTTCGTATACACGGTCCCGCCATATTCCAGTTTGCCGTCGATGACGATCCATTCCTCGTTCTGTACCGCGATACCGAAGTCGTGCGTACCCGGTAGCATGGCGCCGATTGCCTGTACCTGTCCGTTCCTTCTGTTCATGCGTATGCTTTTCGCTTTCCCTTTGGAGAGTGATTTTGTCTTGATAGTATCAAAATTGTCCATATGTAGTCACTCCGTTTGGTATTGTTGTGAAAGATACATCGTGAATCGCACCCGAATGATACGGGAGGGGAAGGGGCGTTGTCAACGAGAGAGCAGGGTGCTCAGCCAATGTTTGACTCTTCGTATTCGCCGTGTCATAATAGCAAATTCGGTGAAGGAACAGGATCAAAGAGCCTCCCCGACAACGTTTTTTTACAAGACACAATCAACCCCCTCCGCCGGTTCTCGGATCGGCGGACAAAACGGAGAAATAATGAATATAGGATTGATAGGGGAGGCCGCGGTGATCGGCTTCTGTTTCGTGGCATGGACCATAATAGGGAGCCGGTTCGCGAGCGGTTCCTTCTCTGCGACGGTCGTCTCGGTGCTGACCGCTTTCATGGTTCTGATTTTCTCGTTGAGAAACATACAAGCCGAAGAGCATTCGGATTGGAAAATATGGGGACTCCTGGTTCTTCTGGGACTATTGAACGGATTCGGCCTCGTCTTATATGCAAGTCGGTTATCTCAGCCGAATGTCCCGACGGCGGCGTTTGTCGTGACGGTTTCGATCGCGGTAGTGGCTATCGCGCCGTTGCTCGAATCGTTCTCCGGAGGGAGGCAGCTGTCAGCCGGTCACTTTGTCGGATATGCCTTCGCCGCGTGCGCCGTATTTTTTCTGTCAAAATAAAATGCAGGTCGGAAAAACCGAAAACGGCATACAGTATGTGTGCCGTTTTTTTTGTACGTATATTTTCCGACGAGGACTGTCATATTGACGTATCATTGACACAATACTTTTATTGTGATATTATATACAATCGGGATTAAGGAGTACGACACGGTCGAATCCTTGCCTGATATGAGCTCATTTCAAACCCCCCAACAATTCATCGGCGCTTTTGCAGTCCGATGAGCAAACAGTGTACCCATGAAAAAGAAAGGTATTGTTTTTCTCGCAGTGATTTCTTTCGCCACCTTTTCCAACGCCGCACAGGCGGAAGAAAAAACTTTTTCTGGCGAGGTGAAATCTGGATTGTACAGTTCTTATGACTCTTCAATTACCGGTGTGACGTTTTATGAACATCCGGTCATGCAACAGTCGTTGACCCTGACTCATAACCCGTCCGGCGTGTACGCTTCCGTCTGGAACTCATACAGTCCGAACGGAAGGGAAGACTGTGGCGATGAGATCGACTATTCGATCGGTATCTGTCGAGAGGTCGGGAAATTCAAGATCGAAGTCTCTTACTCGCTCTACAACCTGACGAAGCTTTCAAGTCTGAAGGGTGACCTCCATGCCCTGAGTCTGAGTGTCGGATTCCCTGAAGTCGGGGGATTCACTCCGTTTGTCAGTATCGAGAAAGATCTGCCTATCGACAAGGAGATTCTCCCCGGAGGATTCCTGTACAAGGTCGGTGGAACTTTTGAAGTAGGCGGCGTCAACTGCAAAATATATGGCAGTGGTCACGATGGCGCCTATGGCTCCAATCGTGAGACGGTCAGTATTGTCCGGTTCGATGCCTGTAAGGAAATCGGTATCATCGACAATCTGAAGGCTGTTCCAGCGGTCGGGTTGCAGATTCCGGTGCAGGCGGATGTCGATATGAAACTGATCGGCTCCATCAATGTCGTGTACTCGTTCTGATGTATTCGATGTCCGGCGACGGAACAAGAAAGCAGGTGTGTCATAATGAACACCTGCTTTTTTCATTTTTCAAACAGGGTTTACGAAATTGAAACGAAAACAGGAACGTCCGGACGCTCCTGTTTTTATAGTTTCCACCTCTTTCACTTTTCAATTCCCGTCGGAGAGAAGTTGTTTGAGAAGTTTCTTGAGCGTGATGGAGGCGACCCCGATGACCTTGTCCGCACCGCCGTAATAGATGATGAGTCTGTTGCCTTTGATGATCGCTCCGCAGGGGAAGACGACATTCGGAACCACACCTATCTGTTCATACGGCTCTTTCGGTTCGAAAATGGGATGTCGGGACCGTCCGATGACGTGCTCGGGATGCGTGAGATCGAGGAGGAGTGCTCCGATACGGTAGGCGTGGTCATACTCGGACACACCATGGTAAAGGATGAGCCATCCTTCGTCCGTCCGGACGGGAATGGAGTTGATGCCTATCTTGGCACTGTCCCACATTCCGCGTCGGGGAAAAACGAACGGGTTGTGCGTAAGGGTGCCGTGTGCACCCTCGAAATCGAGGTTGTCGAGGAAGTTGATATCGATGGACGGCTGTATGCGGTGCATGACGACGAATTTCCCACCGATCTTCTCCGGGAACAGACAGGCATCCTTGTCGTCTACGCCTGCGGGCGAGATGAGTTTCGGAAAAGAGAACCGGTCGAAGCGGGTCGTGAGAAAATCCTTTCTTTTGATGGAGGTCATCGCCACCCTCGGAGGGCCTTCGGCATCGACCGCCGTGTAGAACATGTGATATGTATCGTCTATCCTCGTGATACGCGGATCCTCGACACCGGAATTGCCCGGATTCTTCTTCCGTTCGAAGTCCGCACGCGGGACATAGACGGGGTCGGGGAGTCTTTTCGAAATGGTGAATCCGTCTTTGCTTTCCGCATATCCGAATGTGGATGTGTCGTCGTCCGAGGACGCGCGATAGAGAATCCTCACCGTGCCTCGTTCGAGTACCGCAGCGGGATTGAAAACAGCCTTGGATTCCCATGAGTGTTCGGCTATCGGTAAGAGGACCGGGTTTTCCTCGAAGCGTTCGAACATCGGATATTCGTCCGGATCCGCCGTCAGTTCGGCGAGTATCTTCGCAAGGTTTCCTTTGGCGACACAGGTCGTCGTATCGGCGGCGCCGTAATACAGATAGACGGACTTTCCCTTGATGAGCGCGCCGGATGGAAAAACGATGTCCTTGATTTTCCCATATTCCTCGTACTCTTCTTCGGGAATCAGGAGCGGTCCGCGGGATCGGCCGACGACATGGAGCGGATCGTTGAGCGCGAGCAGGACTGCCTCGATACCGAACACCGGATGATCCGTGCCGTAGTTTTGGATATGTGAATAGAAAACGAGCCAACCGTCCTTGGTCCGAAGCGGAGGTGCGCCGATCTCGACGTGGTCGGTCGTGGAACGTTTGAGTGAGAGCGTGTGCGTGTCGAGTTCGCGATACCATTCCTGCCACTTCGCCTCATTCCAGATGTCTTCTTCGCTATCGAATGACGCGAGTGCGACCTTGGCTGTTTTCTGATCCGTGTCGGCGGTGAGTATCGCCCACAGCTTCCCGTCGATCCGCTCAGGGAACAGTGTCATCGCCTTGGCATTGAACGGGGTGACGAGGTGTCGTTCCGTGACCTTCTTGAGGCTCTTTGATATGGCGACCGCGACTTTGATATTGTCCGGCCCGAACGGGAATCCTCCGAGTGCGGTATAGAAAGTATAGTATTTCCCATCGAGCTTGGTGACGCGCGGATCCTCACAGCCGTACCGTTCCCATCGCTCCTCGGGGACGATGAATTTGTGATGCTCCTTGAAATGGACGCCATCCGAGCTTTCGGCGCGACCTATCGAGGATATGGAGACCCACGGTCCGTCATCGTGCAACATCGACAGTGACTGTGCCCTGTAGATAAGGTGTGTTTTCAAACCGTTTTGGACGGCACATCCATTGAACGCGCCTTCCGCTTCCCAGGGGAGATCGTTTTGTGGCACGAGAACGGGATTTTCGAAGGATCGTTCGAAGAGCGGCATAGGCGGGATGTTTCTTGATTACACGAGAATCATGAGAGCGAGATGGTCGTGAGTTTTGGAGGCTTTGCTTTGCGGAGCGCTGTGACGAACCGGTCGAGATTGGCGGTCGCGACGGCGAGTGACCGGTCGGATGCCCCGTAGTAGACGAAGAGAGTCCCATCTTTGATGACCGCACCGCAGACATAGACGACACCCTGTTTGTGTCCGTGATTCTCGTAGTCGGCTTCCGGTTCGAGGATCGGATCGGAAGATCGGGCGAGGACGGTCTCGGGATGTTCGAGGTCGAGAAGCATCGCGCCGACCTTGTAGCGGTTCGGGTCCCGTCGATCCATGGCGTGGTAGAGGACGATCCAGCCGTGTTCCGTGCGGATCGGCGGTGCGCCGACTCCTCGGACGATATTGTCCCAGCGTTCGCCATCCTCATCTTTCGGTCGGGGAGGGGTGCTGTCGATGACGAGATCCGGGTCGTCGAGCGAATCGAGATATGCGATGCGGATAGTAGGGGAGATATTGTGAAGCAGGGCGTATTTTCCGTTGATTTTTTCCGGGAAGATGACCCAATTTTTCTGTGTCTGGTTCGGTCGGGATATGAGACGCGGGATACTCCACTCCCAATTTTTTCCGAAATCGCGCGTCCGGATGGACGTCAGCGCGACGCCCGGAGGACAGGATCCGTTGAACGCGACATAGGTCATATAGATACGGCTGCCGATCCGGGTGATGCGAGGATCTTCGCATCCGCCCCATCCGCCACCGGATACGTACGGGAAGGAGACATACGGTGATTCCAGCTTGCGTACGTCGAACGGATTGGACGGGACGAACACCGGATCCGACGAGCGTTTCGATATGCGCATGCCGTCTTCGGTCACCGCGTGGCCGAGAACGGATATGCCGTCGTGACCCTGCGCGCGGTACAGTAGATGTATCTTGTCGTCGATCATCAATGCCGCGGCATTGAACGCGGAGAACGCTTCCCATGACTGTTCCTGGCGCGGTTCGAGAATCGGATTTTTGGCATGGCGCGACAATCGGTGTGAAACGGAAATCGTTATCTTCTGATGCTCCGGCAGAACCTCGGGTTCCCCTTTCTTCTTTTTCAACGACCCCAGCACCTTGGATATTTTCAGCGGTTTCAGGAGGGACGGGATGAGATACGTCTCCCACAGACGCGACATCGGGAACGTCTCTATCTCGCCGGTCGCGCTTTGGAAATATGCGTAGTAATATTTGCCGACGTTCGCTCCGCCGAGTATGGACATCTTGGTTCCGAGCCATTTTTCAGGAGCCGTCCAAATAGGGGAAGCGCTCCGCCACAAGAGGACTTCTGGTTGCTTCGCATCGAAGAGCGCCGCGCCGATCGTCATGCTTCCTTCGCGATTTATCGCGGTGTATACCAGGACGATGCCGTGTTTCGTCCTGCTGACGGACAATGGTGAAAGTCCCGATACGTCGAAAAATTTCGGACGGGCCTCAAGTACGACCCCGCGGAGGTTCCACGCTTTGAATTTCTTGTCGGTCAGGGACAATGTGATGAATTTGCGTCCACTCGCGGAGAAGGCGGCGATGGCATGCCGTTTGTCGGATGCGGTCTCGACGAGAACGGTCGGATGACCGAAATTCCGTTTTTTGATGACGGATTCCCATTCCGTCCCGGTATCAGAAGAGAGGATCTCGAGGGAATCGGCATCATGATCGAAAAAGGAAAGGAAGATTTTCCCGTCGAGTTGGGCGGCCCGGAATGAGGAAGCGTTCCCGAACGGTTTCCCTTTCTTGCCGATACTTGAAAAATCGCCGGAGAGATTTTTCTGCGTGAACTTTGCCCCATCGTGACTCGAGGAGATGAGCAGGCGCGGAGAATCGCTTGCGGCGGGTCGATGAAAGAGAAGAACCCCTTTTTCGCTCTCAAAAAGAAAAAAACCGGAATGACGTTTTGTTTCGTTCATGCAATCAAGTCTGCAATTTGTATTCAGTATACCACAATTTAAAAGACGGGAAAACAAATCTTTCTTATAGGATGAAGCCGATCGTATGAACTCCGGGTATTCTCTTTCCAGCCAGGAACGTATATGCTATGATTGTCGGTCGACATCATATCCGTCGCGAATAGCGGCTTTCGAATGTATCACGACTCTATGTCCGTTTTTTCACTCACATCACCGTATCAGCCCGCAGGGGACCAGCCCAAGGCCATCTCCGGTCTGGTTTCCGGTCTCCAAGAAGGCATCGCACGACAAACCCTCCTCGGCGTGACCGGGTCCGGCAAGACATTCACCGCGGCGAACGTCATCGCGGCGTACGACAAGCCGACGTTGGTCATCGCACACAACAAGACGCTTGCCGCCCAGCTCGCGCAGGAATACCAGACGTTCTTTCCGGACAACGCGGTGCATTATTTCGTCTCCTACTACGATTACTACCAGCCGGAGGCGTATCTCCCCATCACCGACACCTATATAGAGAAGGACGCCCAGATCAACGCGGAGATCGACCGTCTTCGGCATGCCTCCACGCAGTCGCTCCTTACCCGTCGGGATGTGATCATCGTCGCGTCGGTGTCCGCCATCTACGGCCTCGGTTCACCGGAGGAATACAAGAAGAACCATCTCGTGCTCGAAGTCGGCGAGGATTGTTCACGTCCGGAGTTGCTTCGCCGGCTCATTTCCATATTTTTTGAACGGACAAACGCCGACCTGACGCCGGGGACCTTCCGCGCGATTGGCAACCGTATCGAGATCATGCCGGTATCCGAGAAAATCATCTACGCAGTCGAACTTTCCGGCAGTGTCATCGCTTCCCTGACAAACATCGATCCCATCTCGCAACGGATTACCGGAACGCCGGCATCCGTTTTCCTGTTTCCGACGAAACATTTCGTCGCGGACAAGGGAAAGCAGGAACTCGCGATCGCGAATATCCGGGCGGAGCTCGCGATCCAGTTGGCAACGTTCGAGAAGGCGGGGAAACTTCTCGAGGCCGAGCGGCTCAAACGACGGACGAACTATGATCTCGCGATGATGGCCGAGATCGGGTATTGCAACGGCATCGAGAATTATTCGAGACAGCTTTCATTCCGGCCGGCCGGCGCTCCTCCGGAAACGCTCCTTGATTATTTCCCTCACTTGCCGGACGGGACACCGGATTTCCTGACCGTGATCGATGAATCTCACGTCACGTTGCCGCAGATACGGGGCATGTATGCGGGCGATCAGGCGCGCAAAAAGAATCTCGTGGAGTACGGATTCCGCCTGCCTTCCGCACTCGATAACCGTCCGCTCCGGTATGAGGAATTCGATACGCGTGTCGGTGCCGTCGTCTATACGTCCGCGACCCCGGGTGAATATGAACGCGAGACGAGCGGACGCATCGTCGAACAGGTGATCCGTCCGACCGGTCTCATCGATCCGGAAATTTCCATCCGACCGGTCCGTGAAGAAGGCGTCTATCCCGGGCAGATAGGTGATTTCATCCGCGAAACCGAGCTCGAAGTCGGTCGTGGGGGACGAGTGCTCGCGACTACGCTCACGAAACGTATGGCCGAGGATCTCTCTTTGTATCTTCGTGAGAAAGGTATCAAGGCGGAATATCTGCACAGCGATATCAAGACCATCGACCGTATCAAGATACTGACCCAGTTCCGAAAAGGGGAATTCGACTGTCTGGTCGGCGTGAACCTGCTTCGTGAGGGGCTCGACTTGCCGGAAGTGTCATTCATCGGCATTCTCGATGCGGACAAAGCCGGATTTCTCCGGTCCGAGACGTCTCTCATCCAGATCATCGGACGGGCCGCGCGTAATGTCGACGGGCGGGTCACGCTCTATGCCGATCTCGTCACCGGCGCGATGCGCTATGCGATCGACGAGACGAACCGGCGCCGGGCCATACAGGTCGCGCACAACGAGAAGCACGGCATCACGCCGGAAACGATCCTGAAAACCATTCACGATATCACCGAGGACCTCGAAAGCGAACATGACAAGGCGGTCCGCTCGATCCTTGCTATCGACGAGATCGGTTTCGACCGCGACCCGCGCAAGACCATCCGTCGCAAGGAAAAGGAAATGAAAGAAGCCGTGAAAGTGCTCGATTTCGAGACCGCCGCGATCCTTCGCGACGAAATCCGGCTGCTCACGGCACGCGAATCGAAGGGAACGAAGTGAAAGCCGTAAAGCGAACGGTGTAAAATACGGGAGTGGAAATCACATCCTGACTTTCGGTTTCAGGATGCGTGAAGAGCGGAAAAAAAGAAAACGGGCCCTGCCATGTGGCGAGCCCGTTTTTTTTGTCATTTCTTTCCCCAATCGAGATCCGGATCGAACGGATCGACTCCTTTCCACCGTATATGCGGAATGATTTCCATGATACCAAATCCGCGGATACCGTCGATATCCAGTCGTTTGCTGGCACGGAGGATGTCACCGATCATTTCGACTTCCCGGTCGGTGAGGAGCGCGAGCGGAATCACGGGATCGCATCCTCCGAAGAACGAATCCTTTTGGAAAAACTCGTACGCCTGTTCCAGGATAGTCTCTTGGATTTTCCAATTCACTTCCCCGTAGATCCTCTGATACATCCAGTCGCGGAGGCGCCTATACCGGTTTGCGATGTCTGAGTCGGCGAAGGAGATGAACCCTTTTTCCGCGCTTTCTTCGACCAATGCCTTCACGCAGTTGAGCGTCCGGTCCCGCTGGTCTTTTCCCAACGACTCCCAGAGCTCTTTGTCAGCACGGTGCTTTTCCTTGTTCAGGTATCCGTATCGTGACGCGTCGTTGAAATCGGAGAAGGTATACGCGATCTTGTCCGCATACATCGCGACGGTACATTCGAGAGGGATAGCCGTGTCGATTTCAAGTGCACGTTTGCCTCGCGAATGATTGAACATGCCGAGAAGCGTCTCATAGGTGAGATTCAGTCCCGATCCCTTTCGTTCGATATGCTGGGCGACGGTGACACTCATAATCTCGTGACGGAATTCCTTGCCGGTCACTTTCGCCAGGAACCGTTCTCCGAGGTGTCCATACGGTGTGTGGCCGATATCGTGTCCGACGGCGATCGCCTCGGTCAGCGTCACGTTGAGTCCGAGAATCTCGGCGATCGTGACCGCTATCGAGACGACTTCATCGGTATGGATGAGCCGTGTCCGCACATGCGGGTTGTCCGGAAGGGAATAGACCTGGGTCTTCCCTCCGAGTCGTCGGTAGCCTTTGCTGTTACGCAGTTTCTTGCTGTCGAGGCGGTACGGGTCGAGGACATCGTAATATTCCGCATCGTTGCGATCGTCTTTTTTCCGATGACGGCGACCGCGACTGTCTTCCGGTCTCAACGCCTTTTTTTTCAGGCAGTTGAGGTATTTTTTGAAAAAATTACCCATGACTCTGTGACTCCTTTTTCGTTTGGGATCGGTGGTAGGTTGTAAACGGACTTCAAGGGAGGATACCAGGGTCGTCGAAGGAGGGCAAGTCGGGTCCGTGGTATACTGAAAGGAACCTGCGGATCATATATACGAACACATATGGATAAACGACAGCAACGGATCGTCGTGATTATCGCTCTGGCGACGGCGGTCGGGATGGGCGCGGTCGCATACGGTCAGTTCACGTCCGTATCGGGGCGACCGATCCCGAAACAGACAGCTCTTGACGCGACGTCACAAAAGGCACCTGATGCGCCTGTTGCGCGGGTCTCTGTGACGGATGAAAATCCTCTTCCGGACGGGACACTCCTCCCGGATGAAGTCGTGAAAGGTATCGAGGCGGACCTTCAGGAGGAAGAAGGCTCCTTGAAGGACGAGACGACGGTGGAAAAGGGCGCGGCGACCGATGGGGCGGCGGTACTTAACGATTATGGAAACGTATATGATGAAACCAAACTCTAAGGCCGTTTTTTTATCGATGGTCGTCGCAGCCTCTTTCGTCGCGATTCCTTCCTCGCCGGTCGAGGGGATCGGGGTTTCGGATGCTCGACGTGTCATCGATAACGCGCGCGCGGTGGTCGCGCAGGAACAGGCCGGGTTACAAGACAGGATACAGGCCGGGACGCAGGGCGGCGTGAAGAACATATTTTGTGACAATCTCGACCAGGCGACGGTGAGTATCTCGGAAAAGATGTCCGGTGTGCGGAGTCGGATCGATCGGCAACGAGAGGCTCGCGACAGTGCGATGGAAGGAAAAAGGAACACCCAAGACGAGAGTCTGAACGGGATCCGCTCGACACGGGACGCCAGGCGGATCGAGTGGTATGCTAAACTCGATGATCAGGCGACGACCGATGCGCGGAAAACCGCGGTGGAGGATTTCAAGAAAACAGTCGATGACGCTATCGATGCCCGTCGGGACACGGTCGATGACGCTGTCGCGACATTCCGATCCGATGTGGATGCGCTCGTGTCCGGAAAAAAGACATCCGTAGGATCGGTAGCGGATGATTTCCAAAACGCATTCGATACGGCAATCGAGAAGGCGAAGGCTGATTGCGGTGCCGGAAAGGATACGACTGCCGTGAAAAACGCGTTTCGTACGTCGCTCAAGTCTGCCAAGGATACGCTTGCGACCGAAAGAAAGGCGGTCGACGGGATAGGAAGCCGTATCGACGCGCTTTCGACGACCCGCGATACGGCGGTCAGGAAAGCGGTCGATGCGTTCGGTGTCACGATCAAGAGCGCGACGGAAACGCTCAAGACGGCACTCTCGAAAAGCGAATGATGAATATTTGAAGACCTATGGCGCAGACTATTTCTATTCTTGATCGGAAACGTTTCATTCTTTCCGCCGATGACTATGGACTCCGTGACGCGGCCGCTCCGATCTTACGACTCGCCCACGCGGGGTTGCTCGACCGGGTGGCGGTGATGGTGGACCGTGTTTCCCAAGAGGAAGCGGACGCACTCGCGAAAACAGCGGTCGCGATTGATATCCATCTTGAACTGACACGACTCGTCGGAACCGGAGAGAAAGTGGAGGACGGCATCATCATGCGGGGAGCCAGTTTCCTGGTCCGGCTCCTTTCCGGGCATCTGTCTTCGCGGGCGGTCGGCGGGGAGTGGGAGCGCCAATTGCGCCGTTTCGAGGAACTGTTCGGGAGAAAACCGGACGGGTGGAACGTTCACGAACACTATCATTATTTCCCGTTTTTTTTCCGTGTGCTTTCCGGGTTTGTCGAACGTCACGGTGACGGATTCATGCGGTTCGGTCGGAAGGGAATCTATTGCGGATCCCGTGCGACCCTCACCGCATCCATCCTGCGTATCCTCCGTTATTTCTGTCTGCCGGCATTTGTCCGACACCCGGCGACGACGTCCGACCATATGGCGAGCTTCGATTGGTTTTATGATCGTGAAGACGAATTGTTCGGGACTCTGCCTTCGGGAACCATCGAGCTGGCCTTTCATCCCGAGCGAACACGTGAACGGGAGTGGATCGAAAAACACATAGAAGTGAAAAATTCAAAATAGCAGTCGAAAGTGTGCCCCGTGGTCGTGTTCGACGACTGTACCGGGGCAAAAGTCCATTGATTCCATATATCAGTACCTTCTTTCGACCGGATATGTCGACCCGTATCCGTTTGTTTTAGGAACACACATTTGGCGGATTGATTAATTCGAATTCTTTCAAATATTCGTTCGGACTTTTCCCGTCCAATCCGCAGTGTTCAAGATCATTGTAGTACATATTCCACCGTCTCATCT
>CAIOMK010000073.1 GCA_903859375.1 Candidatus Moraniibacteriota bacterium | reverse complement strand
TCGCATGGATACCTCGTCGTGGAACGTAGAGCGGATCATGTTCGCCGTCGCCGGCATATTGATCGCCGTCTTCGCAGTACTCGCCGTTCTCGTCCACCCGGCATTCGTCTGGGGAGACCTCTTCGTCGGATCGATGCTCGTTTTCTTCGCCACGACCGGCTACTGCCCGATGGCGATGCTCGTTGCACGACTCCTCCGCCGGAACAAGTAAATATTTCGAGTCATCGGATACCGAAATACCGAACAGATAGGCAGCTGCTCCTTCAGCCTGTATGAGTAACAATAAAAAAGCAGGGAATATCTCTATTCCCTGCTGTGCTTCGGCATTCATGCCGTAAGCGGATCATGTTTTCGGTTTGTCTGCGGTTTCATCGGTTGCTTTTACGTCCACCTTCTGGTTCAAGTTGACCTTTTTCAGCTCCGTGACGACATATTCACACGCGTCTTTGACCACTGTAACACCGGTGATAAGCATTTCCTTGCCGACTTCCTTGAGCTGTGTCCAGAGAGCTGACAATTTTTCCTTGAGATCCGTTGCTTGATCAGTCATTATTTCCCCCCTTGAAAGTTAAAGAGCAGATATCATGTCGTTGTACTACTTGTATATGATACCACAAAATCAAATAAAATGCAAGCATCATCTGATGTGATGCTCTTGGAATGAAGGCTCCTTCGGATGACGAGACAACCGTCAGGCGACGTGACGACGGATATCGTCCACGAATTCCCCTGCCAGCCGTTCAGCCTCGTCGATACTCTTTGCTTCGGTATAGATACGGATGATCGGTTCGGTATTCGAGGCGCGCAGATGCACCCAGCTTTCTTTGAAATCGAGTTTGAGTCCGTCACGGGTATCGGCGACCGCATCATGATGCGCTTTGGCTATCTGTACGAACAATTCCGACAGCTTTTCTTTCGGGATGGAAATATCCAACCTGTTCTTCGCCATGAAGTATGCGGGTAGGGTGCGACGGTATGCGGAAAGCGTCCGTTCTTCCCCGTCTCCGAGTCCCTCTCGCCACTCGGCGAACGCGGCAGAGAACAAGGCGATGCCGACGAGCGCGTCACGACCATAGTGGAGCGCGGGCAAGATGACTCCCCCGTTTCCCTCTCCACCGATCGTCGCCTGCACTTCTTTCATCACCGCGACGACATTCGCCTCGCCGACCTTGGCACTCACGCATGTCTGTCCGTATTTTTCCGCGATATCGCGGAGGGCGCGGCTGCTCGACAGATTGTTCACGACCGTACCGGGAGTATGTTTCAGATAAAAATCGGCGCACGCGACAAGGGTGTATTCCTCGCCGAAGAGCGTCCCGTCCTCGCACACGAGCGCGAGCCGGTCCACGTCCGGATCGACGATGATCCCGAAGTCGCATTCCGCTTCCCGTACCCGGTCCATCGTCACACCCAGATTATCAATGATCGGCTCGGGCTTCCGGGGAAAGATTCCGGTGCCGCCACAGTCGAGCTTCTCGATACGGGTGATACCGATCCGCCGGCAAAGCTCGGGTACGATGGTCGACCCCGCCCCTTCCACGGCGTCCACGAGCACCTTGAAGTCCTGCTTCGCAATCCTGTCCGGATCGGTGAACGGAAGGGAGAGAATCTTTCCGATATGCAACTCATCGGCCGTCGTGTCTTCCGTCATACCGCCGAGGCCGTCCCATTTCGCCGGAGTGAACGATCCCGATTCCTCGATGGCGAGGAAGTCGGCGAGTTCTTCCGTCTCTAAAAATTCCCCGAGTGCATTCAGGAGTTTGAGCGCGTTCCACTGAATCGGATTGTGAGAGGCGGTCACGATGATGCCTGCGTTCGCCGATCGTTCCGTGACGGCAAGCTCGACGGTCGGCGTGGTGGCGACACCAAGATCGATGACATCGATTCCGGAGAGTGCGAGTGTCCGAATAACGAGCGCGGAAATCGGATTCCCTGACGGACGAGTATCCCGACCGATCACAATTTTCGGATTCCCCTGCCCTGTATGTCGCTTCCATGCCCACGAGGCGAACGCGGCCGTGTACGAGACCAGGTTTACCGGCGTCAGATCTTCCCCGACGATGCCTCGGATTCCCGAGACGCTTACCATGAGAGACATACTCCGTATGATGAAAAATAAGGCATTACCTGCGCATTATAGCATAAAAAAATCCCGCCCCTTCTTCCGTTTTGGAAGAAAAAGGCGGGCACGGTTCGGATCGGACTATTCGGGTTCCACACTCACTGCGCCATTGATATGAAGCGTCCCATTGTTGAAGCAGTAGCTCATCGCTCCGAAACCCGTCTCGAAGATAAAAAATGAACCATACTTCCGAAGTGAGACGACGACACCGACATCGCACCCGACAATCGTGAAACTGTCTCCGAGTTTCTTCACTTTATGAAATTCGGCGTCCGCGTGGGGGACACTCACGATGGATACGATTTTCGTATCCATATTGCCGTGAAAATTCGCTCTCCCCCTGATGTAGAAGAAACACAGACAGGCGTCATCGACCGATGCGTCCTCATCCATGGGAATGATTCCCTTTTTCCTGTCGAAGAAAAATCCCCTGAACGGAACTTTTCCATTCCGGAAAACGACTTCGGGATCCACCGAAACGGAATGGAGTTTTTTCCCGGTATCGTCCTTGAGTACGAATTCCGAAGATTCTGTATCATACGACCACATGGCCGTCGGAGAGTATGCTTTTATATAATTCATTTATATTTTATTTTTGAGGTTTTTTTCATATATTTTCGCTCTCCGTGAACCGGACAGCGCATCGGAAACCTCAAAGAGAGTCGTCCAAGGCGCTATCCGATCCAGTGGTCGTTTTTAACGTACGATATCCCGCATTGCTCCGGCTGGTCTGTCGGATATGGAATAAGCGTGATGATACATCTTTTTTGCTTGTTTGTCAAGAGTATCGGGTAATGTGTACACACATATGGCGGTTTTTGCTAGGCTCTGGGGTCATCCCTCATCCCAGCCAAATATGTCAATCCATATGTCGGAAACG
>CAIOMK010000072.1 GCA_903859375.1 Candidatus Moraniibacteriota bacterium | reverse complement strand
TCGGGAGCGGCGGCGCGGAGTTGGCGAGCCATACGAAATATGTATTTTATGCCGTCAGTATATCACTTTTTGGCAATAAATGTACTTGACCCCTTTTCTGGTCCGAAATATGTATTTTATGCCGTCAGTATATCACTTTTTGGCAATAAATGTACTTGACCCCTTTTCTGGTCCCGGATATGACCACCGTCTGTCCGACTGACGAAAGGCTTCTCATGTGACTCGACAATAAAATTCTCTGTCTGGTGAATCAGGGCCATAGTATTGAAAAAATCATACCTGTTCAAACAAAAATCAGTTGCGTATATTTTTGTTTGATGTGGCAATTATACCACCAAAACAAAAGGCGGAGGGAACATCCCTCCGCCCTTGTCACCTATTTCTTGTCTTCGGCTTTGTCTTCTTCCACTTCGGCGTCCTTGGGAGCTTCGCCTTCCGGCTTGGCGCCTTCGGCCGGTTCCCCCGCCTTGGCCGCAGCCTCGGCTTCCTGCGCCGCCTTGTAGAGTTTCTCACCGATCTTCTGTGCCGCCTCGGAGAGGACCTCGCTCGCCTTCTTGATGGCTTCGAGATCGTCGCCGTTCTTTACCTTGTCGAGCTCTACGATCGCGTCCTCGACCGTCTTCTTCTCTTCCTCGGTAATCTTGTCACCCGCATCCTTGATCGCCTTGCCGGCGGTATAAGAGAGCGTGTCGGCGATATTGCGCGCCTCGACGAGTTCCTTCTTGTGCTTGTCCTCCTCGGCATGGATCTCGGCGTCCTTCTTCATGCGCTCGATCTCCTCGTCCTTGAGTCCTGTGGAGGCCTCGATACGGATGGACTGGGTCTTGTTGGTCGCCTTGTCCTTGGCCGTGACGGAGAGGATGCCCGAAGCGTCGATGTCGAAGGTCACCTCGACTTGCGGAATGCCACGCGGTGCCGGCGGGATACCGTCGAGGATGAATTGTCCGAGAGATTTGTTGTCCACGGCCATCTCGCGCTCACCTTGGAGCACATGGATCTCGACGGACGGCTGGCTGTCGGCCGCGGTCGAGAAGGTCTGCGACTTGGAGGCCGGAATGGTCGTATTGCGTTCGATGAGCGCAGTACGCACGCCACCCATGGTTTCGATACCGAGCGTCAGCGGAGTGACATCGAGGAGGAGGACGTCTTTGACCGACCCTTCGAGCACACCACCCTGGATCGCCGCACCCATCGCGACGACCTCGTCCGGGTTGACCGAGATATTCGGCTTCTTGCCGAAGAACTTCTCCACGGTCGCAAGCACCAAAGGCATACGGGTCATTCCCCCGACGAGTACCACCTCATTGATATCCTTGGCATCGAGCTTCGCATCGGCGAGCGCCTTCTTCACCGGGATAAGAGTTTCTTCCACGAGGTCATGCACGATTTCCTCGAGCTTGGCACGGGTGAGTTTCATGACGAGATGCTTCGGTCCGTCGGCACCACTCGTGATGAACGGCTGGTTGATTTCACTTTCCTGCGCGGTCGAAAGTTCGATCTTCGCCTTTTCCGCAGCCTCCTTGATACGCTGGAGTGCGAGCGGGTCTTTCGAGAGGTCGAGTCCTTCCTGCTTTTTGAACTCATCGAGAATCCAATGCATGATGCGCTGGTCGAAGTCGTCCCCTCCCAAGTGAGTATCACCATTGGTCGACTTCACTTCGACGGTGTCTTCGGCGACCTCGAGAATCGAAATGTCGAACGTACCGCCTCCGAGGTCGTACACGGCGATCTTCTCATCTTTCTTCTTGTTGAATCCGTACGCGAGAGCGGCCGCCGTCGGCTCGTTGATGATACGGCGGACAGTGAGTCCGGCGATCTCACCGGCTTCCATCGTCGCCTTGCGCTGGCTGTCGTCGAAGTATGCCGGAACGGTGATGACCGCTTCGGTGATCTTCTCGCCGAGTTTCTCTTCCGCATCGGCCTTGAGCTTGGACAGGATCATCGCGGAGATTTCCTGCGGGGTGTATTCCTTGCCACCCATGATGATCTTGGTCCCCTCGCCCGACTGGACGATCTTGTACGGGAGCGTTTTCAAATCGCGCTGGACTTCCTCGTCGTTGAAGTGCCGTCCGATGAGTCGCTTGATCGAGAAGAGCGTGTCGCCCGGATTGGTGACACCCTGACGCTTAGCGAGAAGTCCGACCAGGCGCTCGCCATTCTTCGACGTGGCCACCATGGACGGGGTCGTCCGGTTGCCTTCCTTGTTTTCCACGATCAACGGGCTCCCGCCTTCGACGATTGCTACCGCCGAGTTCGTCGTCCCGAGGTCGATTCCTAATATCTTTGCCATATTCGTCATTGAGTCCGCGAAATGCTACGAATATGAGCATCCCGCAAACTTCTAATTTATCAATTACTCTTTATCTTCCGGCTGAGCCGGAGGCGCTTCCGCGACAGTGGCGGAGTATATTCTCTCACCGACCTCGGAAGTTTTGCTGGGAAGCCATATGTTTATACTTACTTGATTACGTATTGATACTGTCTACCACCCTGTCATTCCGACCGGAGTGGAGGAATCTGCCAAGAAGCATACTGACACAACTTCATTGCAGATCCCTCGACTCACGTACTCGCTCGGGATGACAATCACTCACTTCGAATCCTATCCGACTCCGACTTTGGACTTTACAAACTTTTCAACTGATTATTGTATCTCCACCTTCACCGCCCGCACCACCCTGTCGCCGATCTTATACCCGTTCTGCAGAACCTTCGTCACGACTTCCGTGCGTCCGTCCTCCGATTCCCCTTCACCGACACTCAGCGCCTCATGGATATTCGGATCGAACGTGTCCCCTTCCTTCACCGCTATCACGGTCACACCGTGTGAGGAGAGCGTCTCCTCGAGCTGTTTCTCGATATATCCGATGCCCGTCACCCACGGACTGCCCTTCGACTCTTCCGGCACATGTGAGGAGGCGGCGTGGAAATTATCGAGCACGGGAATCAGATCGTTCAAGAGTCGTTCGACGAGATACTTTCCCATTTCCTTCTGCGAGGCATCCTGCCGTTTCTTGTAGTTTTCAAAGTCTGCCTGACACCGTTTCCATCCGTTGAGCGCGTCATGCTCTTCACGATATTTCAATGCCTGTATGATCGTCTCACGCTTGTCCGACTCGTACCCCTTGTCCGACAGCTTGGCGATGGCCTCGTCCGGAGTGAGCCACGCGTATGCACTGTGTTCGGCCGGGTCGAGCGTCACTTCGGTCTCTTCCGTGAACGCTATGAAACGAAATTTCTGTATCTCGGTCCCGTCATCGGCAACGGTATGCACGTGCATCGGGAGCACTGCGATATCGGTGAGTGCGAGTCCCGATTCCTCGCGGACTTCGCGACGGATCGTCTCCTCGACCGACTCGTCCGGATCGACGTGGCCTCCCGGCAGATCGAGCTTGCCTGGCCCTCTCCGGTCGCCTTCGGCACGGGTGAGGATGAGCACCCGACCGTCCGGACCGAACACGGCGGCCTTGGCGGTCAGATAAAATTTCGTCGCGACTTCCTTGTTCTCTACGGCGTCTTCGATATTCTTGTCCTGATGTTTCGACATAGCGGTATTCGTTGCATTTTATATACTGTCTCCGATTTCAAATAATGACGAGTGGTATTCAATGAATCAGTATTATCAGCACGAGCGAGGCGGAGAGGAGTTTGCGCATGTGATCGATGAGGGATTTGTTCTTGGCATACTGCATGCGTTTGGGACCGATGATCGCGAGTATCCCCCGACCTTCCCCGGTCTCATACGGAGCGACCATCATCGAGCAGTTCGAGATTTCGACAATCGGATTCTCCTTACCGATATAGATGCGCGTCTCATCTTGTCCGAGCCCTTCCAAGATGGCATCGAACTTGTCATCAAGAGAATCGAGCGCTTCCACAAGCCGGCACAGTTCGTCGAGCTCACGGAATTCCGGATTTTCGAGAAGCTCTTTCATCCCGAAGTCATAGAGGCCGTCATTGTCACCGAGACCGGCGACCGCGAGATTGCCGGAAAGCACGGAAAGCAGTTTGGCCGTACTCCGACCGAGACGGGTATGCTTCGCCCGCAACGTGAGGAGCTCTTTTTGCATGCTCTTCTGCTCGGACAGTGAAAGGGTCTCGTCCGGCATGATTTCCTCGACGAAGAACCGATATCCCTCGTCGGTCGGGATGCGCCCGGCCGAAGTATGTGGCTGATACAGGAACCCGGCATTCTCCAAGGCAAGCATGTCATTACGGAGGGTCGCCGAAGAGACATCGAACCCATAGCGCTCTATCAGGAGCTGGGATCCGACCGGCACGGCGGTCTTGCTATATTCCTCGACGATGGCGGCGAGTATATGTTTTTGCCTTTCGTTCATATATCAGATAACAGATATCATTGAACCGTTAACAGGGAACAAGAGACTATGAGACTCGGCAACTTCTACAGATACAGTATAAAACCAGAATTAGCACTCGTCAAGAGGGAGTGCTAACACCGTGAAATATGAAGGCATCTAAGGGAAAAATAGCAATTGTTCACAAAAAAAGCACCATGGAGATTACCATCCATGGTGCTTTGTTCCCGACGTGTCCTACGATACCGCGACTACCTGAAATCCCTTGCGGACCTCGTATGTGCCATCCATGCCGTACGAAAGCTTCAGACTCATCTGGAATGCTTTCTTTAAGTCATCGATAGTACAGCTCTGAATGCCGAAGCTACATATCGCGATTCCGAGCAGGATTAGCTTGGAGTCTCTCGACATGGGGCCGAGGACGACTTCGCCTTCGAGAAGCGGTTGATTGGTATCGATATACCGCGCGCCCTTGAGATATCCCAGATCCCTGACGACGGCACCGAGATTCTCCTCAAGATATGAACACAATTCGATATTCTCAATCCTTCCGTCCGTTGTACAGTCCTTATCTTCCATCGTCTTTCCTCCGTTTACCGTTATCAAGATTTCAACGACCCCATCCAAAACCAACACATCAATATAACACTCTAAAGTCATTCTGTCAACATTCATAGGTAATGTGTACACACATATGGCGGTTTTTGCTAGGCTCTGGGGTCATCCCTCATCCCAGCCAAATATGTCAATCCATATGTCGGAAACGATACAAGAAGAACGGCTCAGGTGGGTC
>CAIOMK010000071.1 GCA_903859375.1 Candidatus Moraniibacteriota bacterium | reverse complement strand
TCCTTCAGCGACTTCCATGTTCTCGACCGAGACGACCTCGGGCGAGACACCCTGATAACTTGTCTGAAGTGTCACTCCCGGTGACTCGATGGATGCCGAGCCTGACACGTATCCGCTCGTCGCGACAAGATTCGGCACATTGCGCTTCTCTCGAAGTGCGTCGAGGTCGCTGTTTTTCAGGGTCGTCGTCACGATACCGAAGACGGACGCGGGAGGACCGTTCTCCTGTGACGCTCCCGGCATGACACCGAGCAGGTTCGAGCCGACTTTCTGTACCTGTGAGAGGATAAGCGCCTGTGCCGAGGCGCCGATAGACATGACGAGGATGACCGCCGCCACACCGATAACGATACCGAGAACGGTAAGAAAAAACCGTGTCTTTGCGGCGGTCAGGGAACGGACTGCGATCTTTATCGGGTCTGAGAATTTCATGAAATAATAGTCACGAGTCGATAACCGCAATTTTGATAGTCCCTACGAACCCTATCGAAATTCTTGCGACCTATGGAAGCGATTCTTTTTACTGTGGACTTTGGACTATTTCAACGTCTCTTCCCCGTCACCGGCGATCTTTCGGGTCCGAACCGGTTCATCTGAGACAATATGGCCGTCGACGACGCGTACGATCCGCTTCGCATGCTCCGCAGTCGAGGTCTCGTGCGTCACAAGGATGATCGTCCGTCCGGCATCGTTCATTTTCTGCAGAATGCGCATCACCTGGAGTCCCGACTTCGAATCGAGATTGCCGGTCGGCTCGTCGGCGAACACGATATCCGGATCATTCACCAAAGCGCGTGCGATCGCCACCCGTTGTTTCTCCCCACCGGAGAGCTGATTGGAATAATGTTTCGCACGATGTGTCATATCAACCGACTTGAGGGCGGCGGCGATCCTTGAACCGTTCTTTTCGATCGGGTTCTCATCGTACAGAAGTGGGAGTTCGACATTCTCCTCCACGGTCGTCTTGGGAAGAAGATTGAATGCCTGGAACACGAATCCGATCCTCTTGTTGCGGAGTCCTGCCAATTCATCGTCGGACAATTCCGACACATCGCGCCCATCGAGAAGGAACGTCCCGCCCGAGGAACGCTCAAGCAGACCGAGTATGTGCATCAATGTAGACTTCCCTGAACCGGACGGGCCCATAATCGCAAGGAATTCCCCTTTTTCAAGAGAAAAGGAAACCCCGTGAAGCGCCGTCGTCTTCACATCCTCGTTTTCATATGTCTTGCAGAGATTTTTGACGTCGATGAGAGGCATAACAGAGAGAGCTAATGACCAATGATCACTTTCCAACCGTCCAAAACTGCACGGGCACGATTTCAAAACGCGCTCTGCGGACTGTAAAACTTTACAAACGTTACGAACGTTACGAACCCATCTCTATTTCACCTTCGCAGTGACGATGATATCATTTGAGGAAAGACCTTTTTTCACCTCTATCATTCCCTCGTCCCCCTCGAGCCCGAGCACGACTTCGCGTTTCAGGGCAGTGAGACCGTCCTGTGAAAGTTCGACGTAATTCTTGGCCCCCTCACGGATAACCGCACGGAACGGAACAGCGAGCACGTTCTCCGCCTTCGCGGTCACGGCGTCGATGGTAGCGCTCATCCCTTCGCGAAGACGGTCATCGGCATCGGCGAGGCGGAACCGTGTCACATATGACACGACATCCTGTACGACCGTCGCGGCCGGCTCGATCTCATACACGTTCGAACGGAACACATCGTCTTTTGTCAGCGCGTCGAAGGTGACCGTCGCTTCCATCCCATTCTTCAGCTTGGTGATATCAGCCTCGGGCACGCGCGCCTCGAGGACCAATCCCGTGCCCTTGGATATTCTCGCTACGACTTTACCTGAGAGAGCCGTCTCCCCTTCACGGACATCAAGCTTCGTGACGACACCTCCTATCGGCGCCGTGAGGGTTGCAAGCGCTATCTGTGTCTGTACGGTAGTCACTTTCTGTCTCGCCTGGTCGGTCGCGAGTTTCTTCGCGGCGCGCTCTTCCTTCTTCAGCTTGCTCCACGTCCGTCTTGCAAACTTTTCGTTCTCCAAAGCTATGGAAAGGCTGATATTCGCATCCTTCAGCTGTTCGTTCAGTACCGATGAATCCAGTATGGCAATCCACTGTCCCGCTTTCACCGTGTCACCACGCGAGACGAGCACTTTCTTCACCGTCGCCACCCCTGAAAAGGAAAGGTCCGCGTACTGTTCCGGTACCAGCTCAGCCGTCACCGAGACCGTCTGTGCGACAGTCGTCTTGGCTACCTGCTCGATTTCATACAACTTCTTCGGAGGCCGTGTCAGGAACCACACAGTCGTCAAACCGGCGATTAGGGCGACACTCACGAGTACGATTTTTCCTTTCTTTTTCATATGTTCCTATTGCTACGAAGTTTCATTATCTCTCTGCTCACGTCCTGATTTCCGACGTATCCCTCCCGTTCCCGTTCCCACTTTAGAAACTTTATGAACCTGACAAACTTTATGGACTTTTGACTTCCCTTAAAACATCCTCTCCTGTGCCGCTCGTCCGGCCGCCTCGTCCATCGCCTTGTTCGCTTCCGCGTCCGCCACTGCGTTCTGTTCCCGTGGAATATGGGAAAATGTCACCTGGGCGAAATCAAGCGTGAGATTCCATACCTCAAAAAAAAGAGGTTGGAGCTTGGCGTTCTCAATCTTATAGATATGATTCAATTGTCTGCAGGCAAGCTCGGAATCCATCCGACACTCGACATGGGTCTTCTTTGCCTTGTCTTTGCCAATCGTCGCTTTTATCTTGCGAAGACCAGCGGAAATGGCGGAGTATTCCGCCTCATTGTTCGTCTTCGTCCCCAGATATTCGCCGAATCGTTTGTCCAAAGTCTCGATGAATACACCCAAAGCCGCCGGCCCCGGGTTTCCCCTCGATCCTCCATCCGAATACATCACGATTGTTTCCATGGCGACAGTATAGCATATAAAATATAATAAAAAACCTTCTGTTTATATCAAAGCTGCTCTTTTGTCAACATTGAAATCAGGAACGGGTATCGGAACCTGTTCAGGAAGAAAGCGCTCTTCAAGATACACTCATGCGATATCGCTTCGGCGCATGTCGACGAGTTTGAGTTGCAGACTCACCGATCCGTTCCATTCGTTCTCGTCGAGCTGGAACAGGATGTCGATGTCATCATTCGAAACGAGATCCGGTATGCGATCCGCCAAAGAAAAACCGATCGCGTCGAGCACTTTGCCACCCGGCAAGGCAAGGGCGAGTTTGATATGTTTGCCGTCGGATCCGACCGAGCGGGTTTCCGCGACACGGACACGCTCAAGCAAGAAAATCGGTTCCGGATTCCCCTGCCCGAATGGGGCGAGACGCTTCACTCTTCTCGCAAAATCAAGCGTCAGAAGCGGAAATGGGAGCTTCATATCGACGAGTGTTTCCGGTTCGAGCATCGCTCCCGAAAGCCGTTCTGTCGTCAATCTTTCCAATCGTTCCTCGAGCGCGGCAAGATTCTCGTTTTTCACCGTAAGACCCGCCGCCTGGGCGTGTCCGCCAAACCGTTCCAGAAGGTCGCCGCACGCCTCTATCATTTCGATGATATTGAGTTCCGGGATACTCCGAAGCGATCCACGGCTCACCGATTCGCCCTTCGTCAGGACGATGGTCGGTTTGCGGAATTCGTTGGCGATCCGTCCCGCCACGAGTCCGACGACACCGAAATGGAAATCCTCATGTGCGGCGAACACGAACCGTCGGTCGGCATTCGTCAACGCGACCGCCCGCACCGATTTCGTGATGTCGGCACTCACCTTCTGCCGGTCCGTATTATGTGATTCGAGTGTCCCGGCCATTTCGTGGGCGCGGTCGGCGTCCTCTTCGACGAGCAGATCATACGCCACGCGGGCATGCGCCATCCGGCTTGCCGCATTGATGCGCGGTGCAATCTGGAAACTGATGTCACGCGCGACCGGAGCCTTGCCGGCACCGACTGGAATGCGACCGCGGGTCACCATCTCGCGGAATCCGTGCCGTTTCGATTTCGACAACACCACGAGTCCGTACGTGACGATGGTGCGGTTCTCGCCGACAAGCGGCATCACGTCGGCCACCGTCCCGACCGCGGCCACATCGAGAAACCATTTGAGTTGTTCCCGTTCATCCGGAAAAAAAGTCTGATAGACCGCCTGCAACACCTTGAACGAAATGCCGGCCCCGCATAGCTCCTTGAACGGATAGGTCTCACCAGGAAGACGGGGGTTCACGAATGCATAGGCATCCGGCAACACCTCGGGCACATGATGATGATCGACGACGATCGTCTCCATTCCCCTTCGTTTCGCCTCGGCGATTGTCTCATGATCCGATATACCGCAATCGACCGTGACGATAAGCGTCACGCCGGCCGTCGTGAAAATATCGATTGCTACCCCGCTCAGGCCGTGTCCTTCGGAATGCTTGTCCGGAATATGGACCGTGACCGGGATGCCGAGCTTGATGAGCGCCTCACGCATCAGGACCGTCGATGTGATCCCGTCCGCATCGAAATCGCCGAACAATCCGACCCGCTCGCCCGTATCCCGCGCCTTGCGGAACCGTTCCATGACCCGCTCCATCGAGGAGAACAGGAATGGATCGTGAAGGTCGCGGTCATAATCAGGCTCGAGAAACTGCATCCGCGCCTCTTCGGTCAGGATACCGCGAAGGGCAAGCAACCGCCCGATCGCACCGTCAATCGATTCGGATTGATCTGCTTCGTTTCCCTCGGATTTGAGTGTCCAGACTGGGGACATACCTGTTTTGAAAAGGGATTACGAAACCAAAACCTCTCCGGATTTCCAAACGAAATCCAGGGAGGGGACGTGTGGGAAAGATATCATCAGACACAGATGATTTCCGCCTCGAAAAGACGGCGATCCGCATCTTTGACGGTAAGCCGGATGGCGAGTTTCTCCCCGCCTTCGGAACACAGGAAATCACGGTTGAGACTCAACTCCTGCGCGAGCCGTTGCGCATCGAGCTCATACGGATTCGGGATGATGAGATACTGGGAATGTGTAAAAAGCGCGTTTATGCGTCCGATACATTCACGCGGAGTAGTCATGGACGTCACGATGAAATCGGTCACGCCAAGTTCGAGTGCACGAAGGCGGTCTTCTTCGCGACCCATGTGTGACATGAAAAGAATCGGGATCTGCGCCGTCACGACATTGCGTTTGAGACCCTCGACGAGGGCGAACCCATCCATGCGTGGCATGATGATACCGGTCATGACGACATCAGGAGCCATCTGAGAAATCTTCTCGAGCCCATCAAGACCGTCGACCGCCTCGCGTACATCGAATCCTTCGCTTCGCAACATTTCCGCAAACATAGTCCTTGTGTCTTCATCATCGTCGATCACGACGACACTTCGTACTTTGTCCATACTACAATTGCACAAAAGAATTAAACACTGATGCAAACAGTATACCAGATTGCCCCGAGAAGAGAAAAACCGCCTCAGAAAGATCAAGACGGCTTTTCATTGACGAAACTATTTTTCAGCCACCTTACGAAGTTCCTCAACAAGCTTCTTTTCCTTGCCCGAAAGATGTTTCGGGACGACGACCGTGACCGTCACGAGATGATCCCCTTGCCCATACCCCCTGACGTGCTTGAAGCCCTTTCCCTTGATTCGGAACACTTCCCCGCTCTGGGTTCCGGCCGGAATCTTTATCCGGACCGGACCGTACGCCGTCTCGACGGATATGCTGTCACCGAGGGCCGCCTGCGGGAATGAGATGTGGAAACGGGACAAGATGTTCTCCCCGCGTCGTTCAAGGGTCTGGTGCGGTTGCACATGAATGGAGATGTATAGGTCGCCCGGCTGACCTCCGGATTCACCGGCCGATCCCTTTCCGGAAACCGATATGGTCTGCCCGTCATCGATACCCGCCGGAATATGAACGGCCACTTCCTCTTCCCCTATCACCCGTCCGGCTCCATGACACGTCACACAATCCTCCGCATGTCGTTTTCCTTTGCCATGACATTTCGTACAGGGCACCACCTGAGCGAACGTGCCGAGTATGCTTCTGACTGTCTGCCTGATCTGCCCGGCGCCCCCGCATTCCTTGCACGTAACCTCTTTGGAACCCCTCTTCCCGCCCGTGCCGTCGCACTCGCGACATTCCATCGTCTTGCGGAGCCGTACCGTCTTGTCGACCCCATTCACCATATCCATGAACGATATCTCGACGTCGACTTGGATATCGGAACCGGCCCGAGATCCCTGGGCACGTCCTCCGCCATACCCACCGTTGAACAGATCTGAAAAAAGATCTTCAAAACCACCGGCACCGCCAGCGAATTGAAAATCGTTCGGGTCGAACCCGCCGGAACCACCCCGAGAGAATCCTCCACCGAATCCCGCCGGGCCGTCGGCACTGCCGTACTGATCGTATCGCTTCCGTTTATCGACATCGGACAATGTACCGTATGCCTCATTCGCTTCCTTGAATTTTGCCTCATCCCCGCCTTGTTTATCCGGATGATGCTTGTGTGCGAGCTTGCGGAATGCCTTCTTGATGTCGTCTTGTGTGGCGCTTTTCGGAACGCCGAGTATCGCATAGTAATCCTTGTTCGCCATAGGTCTCATCTTCTGAAATAATGTCCCTCCAATCGTACCGTAAATGAAAAGAATTGGCAATCCTCTACCGTGAGTGCTAAATGAGATTTTTACCTGTCATGCCACACTCAATTTCGAAGAGAAGCCCTTCTACGGAAGCTTCAGTGCCTCACCCTATCGGTATACTTGACTTTTCATTCAAAAAGCGTTATAATAGGGTGTTGGTCGGTACTCTTTACAACAACATAAAACCCCGGAACCCCGAGGAAAAGGAGATAGAACGCGATGCTGACAATACAAACATGGTGCCTGCCGAAACTATCCGAGGATGAGCTCCTTTCATTACACGAAGACATCGTCAAAGCGGTCATTTCCGTCGCGAATACAGGAGTACGGGATGAACGTGACATGCTCAATCTTTTCCCGGCGGATATGATGTCATACGGTCTCGGGGATGAGGTCAAAATCGAAATCACCGATATCCCCCTGAAGATGACCCGCCAGGGACGAACATGGCTGGCCGAAGCGGTCGGATCAGCGACAAAAAAACGTCTGCCGACCGCCAATGTACACTGTGTGGTCAGAGCACCCAATCCACAAGATGGCAACTGGCCTTCACAATAACTTCATCAAACCCACCAAGCGGAGAACCCTCCGTACACAATGGTGGGTTTTCTGTTTTTACCGTCTCGTTATCCCATGCCTTTCACACCGGAACACCTCTCCGCCAGCTGGCGGATCGGCCACGGGGCATGCTTTCAACTTTAGACTTTCGACTTGTGACTTGTGACTTTCGACTTTCGACTTGTGACTTGTGACTTTCGACTTGTGACTTGTGACTGCTCTCCGACTTTTCACTTGTGACTGTTCTCCGACTTGTGACTACTCTTCGACTTGTGACTATCTATAGTCCATTCTTCCCTTTGTTCGCGACATGCTCCTCGAACGTCTCCGAGAACACCGTCTGTCCCGTGTTCGGATTATTCAAGAAATACATATACTTGTTCGGGGTCGGATTGAGTACCGCTACGATCGAGGACATTCCCGGATTCGAGATCGGCCCCGGTGGCAGGCCTTTGTTCACATAGGTATTATACGGCGAATCGATGGCGATATCCGTAAGGGAATGTTTGATTTTGGTCTCGCCGAGCACATATCGCACCGTCGCATCACTTTGGAGAGGCATACCGACGGCAATACGGCGATTGAAGATGTCTGCCACGATTTTCCGATCGCTGTCCGTCCGGACTTCCATCTCCACGACACTCGCGAGTGTGAGTGCGGAATACCGATCCCCCTCCGCGGTCGTGGCAAGTGCCGGGACGACCCGATTTTCGAACCCGTCCAACATCTTGGTCAGTATGCCGTCCGTCCCACCTTTCGGATCAAAGAAATACGTGTCAGGAAAAAGAAATCCTTCGAGGGTCGCATCAGCCGGCATACCCAAAAGGAACGGATAGGTTTTGCGAAGTGACGCATCGGGATGTCGTACCGCTTCCAGAAATTCCGATCCCGACAGTCCGTTCGCATCGAGTCGTGATGCCATCTCGACCGCGGTAATCCCCTCCGGAAAGGTCACCTTTGTCCCCTCTTCGACGGTCTCACCCCGGACGATTTTCTTGACGATATCCGATATCGACATGGTTCCACTCACGAGATAATCGCCGGCCTGAAGTTTCGTCCGAAGGTTCTCCTTGAGAAGATAGTAGACGAATGGGATCTCGGAACTGATAATTCCCTTCTCCTTGAGTGCGGTCGCAAGCGTCATCACCCCCTCGCTCGCCCCGAACGATACTATCACCGCTTCCGTGCCGTTTCCGCGCGACTGTTCGACACTCTTGGTCAGCAGGAACGAAGCGGATACACACACAATCGCCGATACGCACAAAAAGATACACACTGCCCGAAGAACACGCGGGAGCCGGTATTTCGAACCCTCCGGTGTCATGTCCGTTTTCAATCGATCCATAGCGGGATATTTCAGTTGAGTGACGAGTTCTCCACGAGTGGCACGAAGACAAATCCCGGGAACCGCTCGATATAAAAGTCATCTTCGCTGCGCTTTTCGACATACGCGAGCGAATTGTAAATCGGGAGGACCATCTTGCCTCCGACGGCGAGTTGCTTCTTGTATGCCTCGGGTATCTCATCGGACGATGCAGAGACGAGGATACGATCGTACGGCGCGCCCGCGGCGTATCCTTGCGTACCGTCGCCGAGCACACATTTCACTCGTCGCATGCTCACGAAACCGAATTTGTCGATATTCTTTTTTCCGAAATCATGCAATTCCGGAATCCGCTCGACGGCAATGACCAGCCCGTCTTCACCGACTGCCGAAGCCATAAGGGCCGACGACCAGCCGGAACCGCTTCCCACGTCGAGCACTTTCTGACCCGACTGAAGGTCGAGTAATTCCAGCATGACTGCCACGGTCAACGGCTGGGAGATGGTCTGCCCGTATCCGATCGGCAACGGGATATTCGTATCCGCCTCAGTGATGAATTCGTCCGGGATGAATTCCTCGCGCCGAATGGTATTGAACGCGTCGATAAGCGCGTCGGACTTGAGATATCCCTGAGAGATAAGAGTGTTGATGAGTCGGCTCATAAGAATGGGATACTAAAAACGAAAAGCACGGAATGAAAAACGGAAAGAGAAAATCGGCGGAGCTATTCCCCGATGACCTGCACGATGATATCACGCTTGCGGGCACCGTCGAATTCCACTGCGAATACCGTTTGCTTGTCCGTGAGGAGGAGATGTCCGCGCTCGACCGGAATCGTCTCGCTTGACCCGACCAGAAGTACTTTGCAATGGGAATGGCCGTTCGATCGGCCGTCCGACTTCGTCCCGCGTGTGAGCTCGAACAGGTCATGCGTGTATCGGTCGTCGATGGGTGCCGCCTTGTACAATACGCGCATGAAATCCTGCAACAGGAGCGGTTCATTGTGGTTGATGATCACACTCATGGTCGTGTGCGGCGAGAAGACGACCACTTGCCCCTCACGTATGCCGGATTTCTCGACGATTCCGGACACTCGGTCGGATATGTTCACGAACTCGATCTGCGACTTCGTCTCGAACTCGATCCGCTCTCTGAATATTTTCATATGGTTTTGTTTTTCACGTAATATGGACAGGTCGACACGCACGTCGACGACCGACTTCTTTCCGACTAGACGCCGGCAAGCGCTTCCTTCATTTTTTCCTTGGTCTGTATGCCCATGAACTCCTTCACGACTTTGCCCCCTTTGAAGATCTTTATCGTCGGAACCGACATGATGTCATACGCTTCGGCGGTATCGGGATTCTCATCCACGTTCAGTTTGCCCACCTTCGCCCCGTCGACCTCGCCTGCGAGCTTGTCGACGATCGCCCCAAGCATCTGACACGGCCCACACCACGGCGCGAAAAAATCGACGAGTACCGGAACATCACTTTTAAGCACTTCCGTTTCGAAATTCTTGTCGCTGAAATTCACTTCCATAGAGGTAATCGGGTCCGGTCGCTCTTCCGAAGCGGTCGGATCCTCACATCACATATTTATGATTCCAGTATATCACAACGGACAGGGATAATGAGAGAAACAAAACAGCGTAGAGATGAAAGCGAAAAACGTAAAGCGAAAAGTGGCAGAGGGAGCCAAAAACATGTCCGTGGCCAATCTGCCAGCCGGAGGAGAAGTTTCACGGAACCTATACCGTTCGGATAGGGGTCATACCGTATCGGTATGATTCAAAATTGAAGTTCAGCATCGGAAAATCCCCTCTCAAAGCCACGAAATATTCGATTTTCCGTTTTCAGC
>CAIOMK010000070.1 GCA_903859375.1 Candidatus Moraniibacteriota bacterium | reverse complement strand
GACAAGCCGGCATTGTCGTGCCACGAACATACTGATGAGTCGAAGCTTAACGCTCTCGTGGCACGTCTTTCGTCGGGCGAGTCGTTCGCCTATGTGACGGATGCAGGGACACCGGGACTTTCCGATCCGGGCAACAAACTTGTTTCGTTCGCGCTTGCGGCGGGTATTCCTGTTGTGCCGGTACCTGGGCCGTCGGCCCTTGGCGCGATCGTGTCGGTTGCGGGGATCGATATGAGGGAATTTGTTTTCAAGGGATTTCCGCCACATAAGAAAGGGCGCGAGACGTTCTTCCGATACGTCGCGGAATCGGAATTGCCGGTCATTTACTATGAGTCGCCACATCGTGTTTTGAAAAATCTCACACTTTTGTCATCGTTCGCTCCGGAGAAGCGGATCATCCTCGGACGTGAACTGACCAAGATGTTCGAGGAGACCGTACGCGGGACGGTGGGCGAAGTACTTGCCCGATTCGAGTCCGAACCGACCAAGGTAAAAGGCGAATTCGTCATCGTGGCGTATAATGGAGATACTGTGAAATAAGTACTATGAGCAAACCGTTTTTCATCACCACGGCGATCGACTACGTGAACGGCGAGCCGCACGTAGGACACGCTGCCGAGAAAGTACTGACCGACACGGTCGCACGGTACCATCGCGATGTCTTGCATGAGGATACGTTTTTCCTGACGGGTACCGACGAGAACAGCCTTAAGAACGTGCAGGGTGCGGAGAAGGCGGGGCGACCGATCGACGAATACGTGAAGGAAAACGCCGAAGTGTTCCGCTCGCTCGGGGATTCGCTCGGGCTCTCGTTCGACCGATTCATACGGACGACGGAGCCGATACACTTCGAGGGGGTGAAGAAATTCTGGTCCGCGATGGATCCGAATGACCTCTACAAGAAAAGCTATCACGGTCTCTATTGTGTCGGTTGTGAGGAATTCAAACTCGAGAAAGACCTTATCGACGGAAAGTGTCCGGAACATATGACCGTGCCGGAGACTGTCGAGGAGGAGAATTGGTTTTTCCGACTTTCCGCGTACGGTGACCGGATCAAGGAATTGATCGTTTCCGGAAAACTTTCGATCGTTCCGGAATTCCGCAAGAACGAGGTGCTGTCCTTCATCGATATGGGACTCGAGGATTTCTCGGTCTCGCGTTCCGTGGCGCGGGCCAAGGGCTGGGGCGTACCGGTACCGGGTGACGAATCGCAGATCATGTATGTGTGGGTGGACGCGCTTTCGAACTACATCACCGCGCTTGATTATGCGGGTGATGGCGCGGAGTACGGGAAATATTGGGCAGGCGAAGGCGAACGGATTCATATGATCGGCAAGGGAATACTCCGCTTTCACGCGATCTACTGGCCGGCGATGCTCCTGTCGGCGAAGCTCCCGCTCCCGACAACAGTTTACGCGCACGAATATCTGACCATCGATGGGCAGAAAATGTCCAAGTCGCTCGGGAACGTGATCTATCCGGGTGAGCTCGTGGAACGGTTCGGTAAGGATGGGGCGCGGTACCTGCTGCTTTCATCCATCCCGTACTCCAAGGATGG
>CAIOMK010000069.1 GCA_903859375.1 Candidatus Moraniibacteriota bacterium | reverse complement strand
ATTTTCGACCATTCCCTTATAGCGGTGCTTCCGGTAGTCCAGCCGTAGGCACCTCCGACAGCCCAGAACACCGCTTACAGGGTGTTTGTAGAGCACACCGGCCCGACTAAGGCATATCGGGCAGGAAAACCAGTATCTTGTTCCATCATAGCCCGTTTTTGAGCGATTGAGCAGGATGTCATAGCCCTCCGCTTGAATGCTTGATTGGAGGAGAGTCCGGCGTACCTCGTCCCTCGTTTTTCTGATAAAGTCCGAAAGCCTTATTTGCTGGCACTGATCCGTGAGAAATTTCTTTCCGAAATCATTTGGCTTCATTAGTTTGTTCCGAATGGTTATTGAGCTGTTGATTCTGAGCGATGAAGGCATTGTTTGCCTTGACGCTTATGTTGAAGCCTGGTTGTTTGATGGCTTTCAGTGTTTCCAATGCAGAAAGAGTGTGTCGGTGAGCGCGATCGGATTCGCGGGAATAGAAGTTGAGAAACGCCGCTCTTTCATGACTTAGCCATTCGGGTTCGTTCCGTTCCTCCATCTTTTTGGAGTAGGAGAGCATTCGAATATGCGAATTTACGATCTGCTGCACAAGCATTTTTTCGGATGCCGTCTCGCACGAATATTCCTGTTCGAGCTCGTCCCGGAGTTGTAAAGCAAAGCCTCTGTATCGTTTAGGAATGCTTTCTACCAAGGCGTGCCCGGATTCAAGACTGCTTGCGAGAGATACTTTATCCAGTTTATCAGAAACCTCATCTGTGGGGATAAGGTTATTTGTAGCGAACATTTCAGGGATGTCTTTTTCTGAGAGTTCTTTCAAGAGTGTTTCTTGTTTAACGGTGGCCATCGTGCGCTGAATGGCGATTTGTTTCGTTTCCTCTGGTAGTAATGGTTTTAAGAGAGCTATACTTCCCGGTGATTTCGATTGCTTTTTTGGCATACGAGTGTACTTGTGAACATGGTGAACGTTATCTTTTACGCATATATCAGCTAATGGCTTATCAAAAAGGTGTTTCTGTCGGGAAAATATCTTCCTTTCGTTCGGTCTCAATGTTCACATCGTTCACATCTTCACCGGCACGCCGTATCCCGTAGCGGTTTCGTAATATTTCGATCTTCTCTCGGTTGGTTTCGGATAGAGCATACCCGTCCCGCGTTTTCTCCGTTTTCAAGTCAAGCATCTTTCGGACAAGATACCCCATTTTTTTGGCAGTCACCTGCTCGGCATATTCGAGGTCACGATTATAGAGTTCAGAAATCTGCTTGACGGTCGGCTTTGTATAGTCCTTGTCCAAGAGTTCACAGATTGCTTCGAGTATCTGATACTGTCGGCCAAGCGTCCGATCGGTCTTTATGTTCTCGTTGTATTGCTTGATCTGTTGCTGTATCTCGGAAATAAGACCTTCGTCGTCAATGATGCTCATCAAGGGGACGGCGATTTGATTCAATCGTGGTTCAATGCTTCGGTCTTCGAGTTCTGGTTTAATTTTGCTCTTTCCCTTGTTACGAAACCGGAACATGAGCAGTTGATTGCGAATTTCCAATGCCTCATCCCAAAAGCCATCAGGCAAGTTGTAGGGTACATCCTTTCGGGGGGAATTAAGATTCATATCTTCCGTGATCATCCGGCTTTCCAAGGCCGTATCCTTGTATAGATGGCGGGTCGCGATAATCTTCGGGCCGAAAACGTCGTATGCTTTCACGTCAAAGCTCTTCTTGTTGTTACCTTCGCTACGGAGAACAGGCACGCCCTTCATGAAGCCACTATTGAGTATCTTGATCATCTCCGCCGTGGTATCGGAAATCCTGAAATCAGCCTCGTCAAAGACAAGGGTTCCTCGGAAGTCGTTCAGGATGCGGAATATAGGGGAAACCGTCGTCGCTCCACTGGCGAATATGGGACGATAGCAAAGGACACCAATCACTTGGAGCATCCGTGATTTTCCCGTTCCGTAGTCGCCTAAACCGCGCAGGTAGGGGAGTTCATTGAAGTCGTCGTGTATCCAACTGAAAAGGGCATAATAGCTCGCAATTCGTTCGAAGAAAGGTGATATGGATAGATAGCGATGGATGAAGGCTTGTATGGCGGTAATGAGCTCAGTTTGCGTTCCGTATTCCTTTGGCGTGGAGGGGAACATAATAACCTTGTTTTTCAAAAGGTCTTTTGTCGCTGGATGGGGCTTGAGGGTGATTCCTTCGTAGTCAAAGGTCTTTCGTGTGCTTGTAACGCCGTCTTTGTAGATGGAAAGAGCGGTCGTCCGTTCGTGGCGGTCATAAAGCATTTCGATGATGGTCCCGTCATGCAGGATCTCGGATGCGATTAGCCGGGATTTTTCCTCCTTTTCCTGTTCCGCCTGCGCCTTGATAGCTTCGAAAGTCTGGTCTATCTGATTATTCATACTCATTTTCATTTATGGTTAT
>CAIOMK010000068.1 GCA_903859375.1 Candidatus Moraniibacteriota bacterium | reverse complement strand
TGGATTGACATATTTGGCTGGGATGAGGGATGACCCCAGAGCCTAGCAAAAACCGCCATATGTGTGTACACATTACCGATCGGTCTTGACGCCCGGACGTTTTTCCGTTAGAAAAGAGGAACTTCATATCGTTCCTTTAACAACCGAAACCCCCATTATCATGGAAAAAAAGACCGCCTCGGCCGGAGCCGATATTCTCCGCTATATGATGGGACAGCTTCCTCTCCTGTCCGCACGACTCGGACTCGGACCGGAACAGTCGGAGGAACTGAAATGTCTGTTGGAATCCGCCTATCACAGGGAGACCGACAGTGAAGAGAAACCCGAAGTGTTCATGGGTTCGACTGCGGAGTCGAAGGCATTGGTCGGTTTCCTGATGAACCGACTCGTATCCTCGTGGAGCATCGAAGGTCAGGATCATCTCCAGTCGGCTCTCGGACATCATCGGTCCGGAGGTCGTGTCGTGTTCATGTTTAATCATATCGGAAACGTCGATCCGCCGATCGTCAATCATATCCTGAAGGCAGTCGTGGAATCCGGACTCCCGATGGTATGGGTCGCCGGAAGACGCGTATGGGAATCTCCGTTTCTCCGCATGTTCTCACGGTGCGTCGACATGGTCACTGTGTTTTCGGAAAAGTATATCCGATTGGCTTTCGGAACCGCCGATTTCCCCATGATGCGTACGCATAATATCGCCGCACTCCGATGGATGAAAAAATATCGGAACCTGTTGTGCGTGTTTCCTCAGGGAACATGGTGCAATACGGGTCAGCTTACGGTCGGTGTACCGAGCGTGATGGCTATCCCGAGAATCGTGAGCGACGACGGGAAAACGGACACGATCATCGTGCCCTGCTATCTCGAGGGTGCCGATACCATCATGCCTCCATTGGGACGGTCGGAAGACGTCGATGAATTCTATCTGTTTCTCGAAGCCATCCGAACCGGACGTATCGTGCTGAAGTTCGGAGAACCGCTTTCCTGGAACGACCTCAAGGACGTTCCTCCTGAGGATTCCATGTATACGGTCATGTGCCGTATCGCCGATCTCGCTCCGACCGAAAAAGCGAGGGGGCCATATGCATACAGTCTGCGTCAGGCCTGAATTCGTCAGTCAATTCAAGCTCCGGTACCCATCCCGGAGCTTTTTTATATGAAAAACGACCCCGTCCTTCATGAAAGGCGGGGTCGTTTCGAGTCGCTTCCGTCTGGCTATTTCGCCGCCGCCTGCTTGGCGAGGGTCTTGATAGCCTTGGCGGAGAGGCGGATGCGTTTCCCATCGACCACCTTGGTCTGCAGGTTCACGGCGAACGTCCGTCTCGTGGCAATATTGGAATGGCTTCTGGAATTTCCGGCGCGTGTTCCGCGTCCGGTCATCTGGCATACTCGGCTCATAGTCGGGGTCTTGAGGTATTACAGGGGATACGGTATCATGGGAATCGGATTGTGGCAAGGGCACGTCTTCGCGGATAGACGGGCGGGATTGGCGGATGTGCGGTATTTCCGTTTCACTCTTTTCACCCCGTAAAAATTTCGAAGACTCAATCGCGGGGCACGCTTTTGACTTTATAGACTGCTACCCCTATGACAAACGAACTCGTTCTGGTCGGTTTTTATTTTCTCACCCTCGTTTATTCCATCATCATCCACGAGGTGTCACACGGATGGATGGCGATGTGGCTCGGAGATTTGACGGCCAAGTATGCGGACCGACTCAACCTGAACCCACTCAAGCATATCGATCCCATCGGCTCGATCGTGGTGCCGATCGTGATGACCCTGACGACGGGGTATGCTTTCGGGTGGGCCAAACCGGTGCCATACAACCCCTATAACCTGCGGAACCAGAAATGGGGGCCGGCACTCGTCGCCTTCGCCGGGCCGCTTTCCAATATCACGCTCGCTATCGCGGCAATCATTGTCAGCCGTCTACTCCCGATCGATTTTCTCGAAAGGATGTATCTTCTTGGCAAGTTCAAGGTACTGCTCAACTCCGGCGGAGACTTCTTCTCCCGGTGGGGCAGTTTCGCCGATGCCTTGGCCGGATCGGTCCCGCACGTGATCTTCGGACTGTGTCTGCTCGTCGTGTTCTGGAACATACTGCTCGCGTTCTTCAACCTGCTCCCGCTCCCGCCACTCGACGGTTCCAAAATCATGTATGCCGTCTTTTCGTTCCGACAGGAGACGATCCTCTTCCTGGAACGGTATGGGCTCACGTTCGTGATCGTCGTATTGTTCGTCCTTCCGCTTATCGGAATAGGTTTCTTCTCTTCTTTGGTGTCGATCATACTCGGTGCATCGCTTCAATTCTTCTTCGGACTGATGGTTTAAGAAGCTGAAAGTGAAAAGCGAAAAGCATGGGGACGGGGATGGGGAAGTGAAAAATGAAAAGTATAAGGGAGGCTGGAACCGGCAATCAGTTACCGCTAATTTGGAATGAGGGTCTGAAAATGGGAAACCCTTATATTTTTGGCTTTCTTCCGCGATATTTTTCGATCGAATTTCGATTTTTCTTCATATGAGGCTCATTTGTTGAGGAATGAGCGCCGGCTCTGAAGGGCAAAAACTCTCCGCTCCAGCTCCCTGTTATCTGTTCCATGTTGTCTGCCTGCTTGTCTTTGCGAGCGGGTCCGCTCACTTTGCAAAGAGGAGATGGAGCTGATTCTCTGACCCTTGTTGACAAGTTTCCCTCTTTCCCTTACCATAGTTTCACAGCGCGATAACCGCTTTTCATTTTGTTTCACCGCAATGCCAACGATCAACCAGCTCGTCAAGCACCCGAGAAAGACCTCCGCTCGGAAGTCGAAGTCTCCGGCGATGACATTCATCCAAAACACCATACATAACCGCAAGACGCTCACACAGAGTCCGTTCAAGCGTGGTGTCTGCACCAAGGTGACGACCGTCACCCCGAAGAAACCGAACTCCGCTCTCCGCAAGATAGCGCGCGTCCGGCTCACGAACGGCATGGAAGTCTCGGCATATATCCCGGGAGAGGGACACAACCTCCAGGAGCACTCGATCGTCATGATCCGCGGTGGTCGCGTCAAAGACCTTCCGGGTGTGCGATATCACATCGTCCGAGGCGTGCTGGACTCCGCAGGAGTCGCAAAGCGCAACCGGAGCCGATCGAAGTACGGTGCCAAGCGCCCGAAGAAGGTCACGAAGGAGTAGTTACGAACTGACAACTTTCAATCAAGCCTATGCCACGAAGGAAACGGCAATACGATAAAACATGGAAGGTAGACGCGAAATACGATAGCCCGCTCGTGGGTCATTTTATCGGTCTTATCATGTGGGACGGCAAGAAGAGCGTCGCTGAGCGGATCGTCTATGATGCGTTCGATATCATCCATGATCGGACCAAGAAGGGCGGACTCAATATTTTCGAACAGGCGATCAAGAACATTTCTCCTCTGCTCGAGCTGAAGAGCCGTCGTGTCGGCGGTGCGAACTACCAGGTGCCGATTCCGGTTTCCGGAGATCGCCGTCAGACGCTCGCTATGCGTTGGATCCGCGAGGCCTGTCGCAAGCGCAAGGGCAAGCCTATGGCCGAACGGCTCGCCGACGAGCTTATCGAGGCATCGAACAAGGCCGGTACCGCCATGAAGAAGCGTGACGAGGTTCACCGCATGGCCGAGGCCAACAAAGCATTCGCACACTTCGCCTAGTACCATATCGAGACGGATGACAGGGAGCCAGACGAGAAGGGGAGCCTCGCACGGCCCCTTCTCGTTTTTCGTAGGGACGGGTATCATGAATCTCGGAATGGCTGTTCCATTCATCAAGGATAATCATAAAAAAACCATTAATTATTTCGTCCTATGGCCCGTCTCAAGCCTATCGAACAGATCCGCAACATCGGTATCATCGCGCATATCGACGCGGGAAAGACGACGACGACCGAGCGCGTCCTTTTCTATACCGGCATCACGCACAAGATCGGTGAAGTACACGAGGGCGAGGCGACCATGGACTGGATGGAGCAGGAACGTGAGCGTGGCATCACAATCACATCCGCCGCGACGACCTGTTTCTGGAAGGACCATCAGATCAATATCATCGACACTCCCGGACACGTCGACTTCACCGTCGAGGTGGAGCGTTCTTTGCGCGTCTTGGACGGCGGTGTCGTCGTGTTCGACGGCAAAGAGGGCGTGGAGCCACAGTCCGAGACGGTATGGCGCCAGGCGGAGAAATATCATGTTCCCCGTATCTGTTTCATCAACAAAATCGACAAGGAAGGCGCAGACTTCAAAGTGGCGCTTGAATCCATCTGGAACCGACTTACCCCGCATGCCGTCGCGATGCAGATCCCGATGGGCGAACGCGGTGATTTTTTTGGCGTCGTCGACCTTCTCACCATGAAGGGATACACGTTTGACGGACCGATGGGCGAGATCGTCATCGAAGGGGAGATCCCGACCGAATATCTCGAGAAGGCCAAGGAATGGCGCGACCAGCTCGTGGAGAAGGTTGCCGAGACCGACGATGCCCTTACCGAGAAATTCCTCGGTGGCGAGGAGATTTCCGTGGACGAACTCAAAGGAGCCATCCGTCGCGCGGTGCTCACGACCCGGCTCGTCCCGGTCTATACCGGCACGGCACTCCGCAACAAGGGCGTCCAGCTCGTGCTCGATGCGGTCATCGATTTCCTCCCGTCCCCGGTCGACGTTCCTCCGATGATAGGTGAGGACGTGAAAACCGGCGTCGAGCTTATCCGCAAGCCGAGTGATGCCGAACCGTTTTCCGCACTCGCGTTCAAAATCGCGACGGATCCGTTTATCGGTCAGCTGACTTTCTTCCGCGTCTATTCAGGTTCCCTCAAGACGGGCAGCTACGTGTTCAACGCCTCCAAAGGGGAGCGTGAGCGCGTGGGTCGTATCGTCCGTATGCATGCGAGCCATCGCGAGGAGATCGAAGACATCTTTACCGGTGACATCGGTGCGCTCGTCGGCATGAAAGCGACGACGACCGGCGATACGCTCTGCGATATCGACCATCCCGTACTGCTCGAATCCATCACGTTTCCGGAACCGGTCATCGATATCGCTATCGAGCCGAAGACCAAGCCTGACCAGGAGAAGATGGGCATCGCCCTCAAGAAGCTTGCCGAGGAAGATCCGACGTTCCGCGTGCACACCGATGAGGAGAGCGGACAGACCATTCTTTCCGGAATGGGAGAACTGCACCTCGACATCATCGTCGACCGCATGAAGCGCGAATTCAAAGTGGAAGTGAATGTCGGTCGTCCGCAGGTGGCGTACCGTGAGACCATCCGTCAGATCGCACAGGCTGAAGGCAAATATATCCGCCAGTCGGGCGGTCGTGGCCAATACGGTCATTGCTGGCTCCGTGTCGAGCCGCTTGAGACCGGAAAGGGTTATGAGTTCGAGGACGAGATCAAGGGTGGTGTCATCCCGGGCGAGTTTATCAAGCCGATCAACAGAGGCGCCTTCGAGGCTTCGCAGTCGGGCGTGCTCGCCGGCTATCCGATGGTCGACGTGAAGGTCGTCGTCTACGACGGTTCCTTCCACGATGTCGACTCTTCGGAAGCGGCATTCAAGATCGCTGGTTCGATGGCCTTCAAGGAAGCGACCCGTCGTGCCAAGCCGGTCATCCTCGAGCCGATCATGAACGTCAATGTCATCACTCCGGAAGGGTTCATGGGCGACATCGTCGGTGATATCAACGCCAAGCGGGGTATTATCAAGGAAATGACCGACCGAGGTGAGGGGAATGCACGTGTGAAGGAAATCCATGCCGATGTGCCGCTTGCGTCCATGTTCGGGTATGCGACACAGCTCCGATCCATGTCCCAGGGCCGTTCGAATTATTCGATGGAATTCAGCCATTATGCCGATGTCCCGTCGAATATCTCGACCCAAATCATCGAGAATCGGCAGGGTGTCGCGGAGAAGCGGGCGGAATAGATTTTGAGGCCTCTTGACAGGGGAAAAAATAATTGGTACGATTCTCATTGATGTCCTCTTCTGGGCGCAAACGGCCGGAGAAGATGATTTTCGTAATCGTAAAAAATAATAATTAGTTTTAGGATTGCACGGTAAAGTCAACAAGGTACTTTCCCGACGCATCCCAACATTCGTATGGCAGTAGAGCAGTTTAAGCGGACCAAGCCGCATGTCAACGTCGGTACCATCGGTCACGTCGACCACGGCAAGACCACCCTTACGGCGGCCATCTTGAACGTACTTTCGCTCAAGGGTTTCGCCAAGAAGAAGAGCATCGACGATATCGACAAGGCTCCGGAAGAGAAGGAACGCGGTATCACCATCGCTACTGCTCACTGTGAATACGAGTCCGATGCCCGCCACTATGCGCACGTCGACTGCCCGGGACACGCCGACTATATCAAAAACATGATCACGGGTGCCGCCCAGATGGACGGAGCGATCCTGGTGGTCGCCGCGACTGACGGCCCGATGCCGCAGACCCGCGAGCACATCCTCCTCGCACGCCAAGTCGGCGTCCCGGAAATCGTCGTCTTCCTGAACAAGGTCGACATGGTGGATGATCCGGAACTGATCGACCTCGTCGAGGCCGAAGTCCGCGAGCTCCTCACCAAGTACGAGTTCGACGGCGACAACACGCCGGTCATCCGCGGTTCCGCTCTCAAGGCACTTGAGACGAGCGATATCAACAGCGAAGAAGCCAAGCCGATCCTCGAACTGATCGAGGCACTCGATTCCAAGATTCCGGAACCGGTACGTGATATCGACAAGCCGTTCCTTATGCCGATCGAAGACATCTTCTCAATCGAAGGTCGCGGAACAGTCGTCACCGGACGCATCGAACGCGGAACGGTCAATATCAACGAGGAAGTCGAGATCGTCGGACTCAAAGATACTGCTAAGACCGTCGTTACCGGAGTTGAGATGTTCAACAAGCAGCTCGATCGCGGACAGGCCGGAGACAACGCGGGACTCCTTATCCGCGGTATCAAGAAAGAAGACGTCGAACGCGGACAGGTGCTCGCGAAACCGGGCTCGATCAAGCCGCACACCGAGTTCGAAGGTCAGATCTATATCCTTACAAAGGAAGAAGGTGGTCGTCATACTCCGTTTTTCAAGGGCTACAAACCGCAGTTTTATATCCGTACCACGGATGTGACCGGCGAAGTGGAGCTTCCGGAAGGGACAGAGATGGTCATGCCGGGTGACACTGTCACTCTCAAGATCAAGCTCATCGCCCCGGTCGCCATGGAAGAAGGTATGCGCTTCGCCATCCGCGAAGGTGGCCGTACGGTCGGCGCCGGAGCGACGACGAAGATCATCAAGTAGTTTCCCCGATTCATGGAATCGAGCGGACGGAAACGGTTCCGTCCGCCAACATTCCCTGAATGAAAACGAATGTAATTCCCAGGATCAAGGCAATGGCAAAAGCAAAGAAGACAACAAGTGAGACAGAGTCGCGCATGCGCGTGAAGATCAAGTCGTATGATCACAAGGTCATCGACCAGTCGGCACGGAAGATCATCGAGACGGCGGAGCGCAGTGGTGCGGCCGTTGTCGGACCGGTGCCGCTTCCGACGGAGATCCACAAGGTGACCGTGAACCGATCGACCTTCGTGCACAAGAACTCGCGTGATCAGTTTGAAATGCGTGTCCACAAGCGGCTTATCGATATCATCAACCCGACAGCAAAGACCATAGACCTGATGACCAACCTCGATCTCCCGACCGGAGTCGACGTCGAAATAAAAATGTAGATTTACTCGTTAAAGTCCTGACGTCCAAGCGGAAACGGTCGATGCGGGAGCCGGAGGGCTCAAGCATCTGAGCGCGAAGCGATACGGACGGGGATACTGAACGGGCCAGGCGCGTAAGCGGTTTGGCTGGGAGACCGGCTTTTTGTTTTACCAGAGAAAACGGTATGAAATTCATCATCGGAAAAAAACTTGGAATGACCTCCCTTCACGAAGGGTTGTCTTCTGAGAACGTGACGATCATCACTTGCGGACCGAATACGGTTTCCCAGGTTCGTACCGTTGAAAAGGATGGCTATGCGGCTGTCCAGGTGGAGACTGCAAAGACTGCCCGTCGCAAATTCCGCAAGGAATTCCGCCCGGCATTCTTCGCGAAAGGAAAGGACGAAGAGGGAGCGACGGCGATCGTCGGTGATGTGAAAGTCGGTGACGAGCTGTCAGTATCCTCATTCGAGGTCGGCGATATCGTCGACGTATCGGGTGTGACCAAGGCAAAGGGTTTCCAGGGTGTCGTCAAGCGACACGGATTCGCTGGAGCGCCTGCGAGCCATGGTCGCAAGCATGATATGCGAAAGCCTGGTTCCATCGGCGCGACGTTTCCGGAGCATGTGGTGAAGGGTCGCCGAATGGCCGGACGCATGGGAGGCGAGAATTTCACGGTACGCGGCCTCACGGTCGTTCTCGTGGATACGGAAAAGAATCTCATCGCGGTCAGGGGAGCCGTACCGGGAAACAACGGAGGCCTCGTCGGTATCCGCAGTCTCGGTGGCAAGAAGGCATAATCGTCCGATAGAAGACATTTCAGGAAATCACAGGAAAGAATTTTATGATCAAGGCACCGCTGTACAACGTGAAGGGCGAAAAGACTGGGGAGATCGAACTCCCGGAGACGGTGTTCGATGTGCCGAGCAATGATACCCTGCTTCATCAGGTGTATGTCGCGATTTCCGCGAACCTTCGTTCGCCTATCGCGCACACCAAAGACCGTGCGGAACGAGCTGGTTCGGGCAGGAAGCCGTGGAGGCAGAAGGGGACGGGACGCGCGCGTATCGGCCAGGTCCGTGCTCCGCACTGGCGTAAGGGAGGTATCGTGTTCGGTCCGACGAAAGACCGGAACTTCTCCAAGGAAGCGAACCGCAAGATGCGCCAGAAGGCCGTCCGCATCGCCCTCTCGGAGAAACTTCGTGGGGACAAGGTCCGATTCGTGGACACCTTCGCATTCGAGGACCGGAAGACAAAGTCGTTCTCAGCACTCATCGCCGGTCTCGGCATCGCTTCGACCAAGAAGACGCTCGTCGGATTTGCACAAGAAGAGCGTGACGCGGAGAAGATGAGCCGGAACATCGATCGGGTGACGAACGTGCTCTCGGAGAATATGAGCGTGTATGACCTCCTCCAAAGTGAGTACCTCGTGATCACGAAACAGACGGTCGCGATGCTCGCAGAACGGTTCAGTGAAGAGAAGGTGAGACAGATGTCCGTCAAGAACTAGGGAAACGAATATGGCACTCATCAAGAAAGTCGAAAAAAAGAAGACCGTAAAGCGTGAAGCCGCGAAGGGCAGTGATACGCTTTCGGGACAGTCCTTGGCGGAGCGTGTGCTTCTGTCTGGGCGCATGACGGAGAAGGCGTACGTTTTGAGTGCGCTGAACCAATATGTGTTCCGGGTGGCAAAAGGCGCAACGAAGGACGAGGTGAGACGGGCGGTCGGTGCCGCGTACGGCGTTCATGCCGGAAAGATCCGGATGATCAACATCGCTGCGAAGAAAAGGACGTTCGGAGGGAAAGTCGGTAAGACAGCCGCCATGAAGAAGGCGATTGTCACTCTTCCGAAGGGTGAAGAGATAGTTCTGTTCAAGGGAGCCTAGCTCGCAAACACTACCAGCAACGAATATGGCAATCAGGATCTACAAAAAGAATAACGCCGGTCGCCGCTTCATGAGTATCGTGAAGCCTGACCAGGTGACCGTGGGCGCAAAGTCCGAGAAGTCTCTTCTCGTTCCGATTAAGCAGCTCGCGGGTCGCAGCGGTGGCAAGATTTCCGTCCGTCATCAGGGAGGCGGTCACAAACGGGCATACCGTCTGATCGATTTCCGTCAGGACAAGCATGGTATCCCGGCGAAAATCGCCCAGATCGAGCGAGACCCGAACCGTTCGGCGCTCATCGCATTGCTTCATTATATAGATGGAGAGAAGCGTTATATCCTCGCGACAGGGGGGATGAAGGTCGGACAGCAGATCATGTCCGGTCCGGAGGCACTCGTTGAGGAAGGCAATCGCCTCCGTATCAACGATATCCCGACGGGAACGGTCATCTGCAATATCGAGATGAAAATCGGCCGCGGAGGACAGATTGTCCGAAGCGCCGGAACGAGCGCTACACTAATGGCCCTCGAAGGCGGGATGGCACAGGTGAAGCTCGTCAGCGGTGAAGTGAGATTGGTTTCAAAGGAGTGCTACGCCACTATCGGACAGGTGAGCAATTTCGAACACAGTGCCGAACGGATAGGAAAGGCGGGACGCAACCGTTGGAAGGGCATTCGCCCGGCAGTCCGCGGCTCGGCGATGAACCCGGTAGATCATCCGCACGGCGGAGGCGAAGGTTGTCAGCCGATCGGTCTCAAGGGACCGAAGACGCCATGGGGTAAGCCGGCACTCGGCAAGAAGACCCGCAAGCGCAAGAACGCGAGCAACAAATACATCGTGAAACGAAGAGTGAAGAAGTAGTCCCTACGGACTAAGGAACGATAGATAATAAGAACGATATGTCTCGAAGTCTCAAAAAAGGACCATACGTCGACCCGAGAGTCATAAAGAAGCTCGAGGGACGGAAGCTCGGCGACAAGACCGTCATCAAGACCTGGTCTCGCGCCTGCTCCATCTCCCCGGAGATGGTCGGATTCACCTTCGGTGTCCACAACGGGAAGGATTTCATCCCGGTGTACTGCACGGAAGAGATGGTCGGCCACAAGCTTGGAGAGTTCTCACCGACGAGGAAGTTCCAGCGTCATGGTGGCAAGATCCAGAAGGAAATGGATTCGGCGTCGAAGCAGAGGGAAGTCGATGCGAACAAGGCGGCCAAAACCTCGACAGCGGGAGTCGGAAAGAAGAAATAATACGGTTGAAACGAATCTGAGCACACGGTTATGCAGGTAACAGCACGACTCAACAACCTGAAGATCGCCCCCCGGAAAGTCCGGCTCGTGGCGCATGTGATCAAGGGGATGTCCGCGGATGCGGCTCTTACCGAGCTTTCGAAGCAGGTAAAGCGTTCCTCGGAGCCCATGAGCAAGCTTCTCCGAAGCGCGATCGCGAATGCGGAACACAATTTCGGACTCGATCCGGCGAACCTCTTCGTCCTTTCCGCCCTCGTGGGAGACGGAAAGAGACTCAAGCGTTGGCAGCCTCGGGCATTCGGTCGGGCGAACCAGATACTCCATCGTCTTTCGAACGTGACCCTGACCGTCGAGGAACGGATCGAAGGATTGAATCGCCGCGAAGTGAAGAAGCCATCGATTACAGCGAAGAAAGCGACGGAGCCGAAGGAGCCGAAGGAGGCGAAGGAGCCGAAAACGGCCGTCTCTTCCGAAGAAAAGAAAGACGTGAAAAAGGAAGTGAAGAAAGACGTTTCCGTGAAACAGGAAATGAAGGAACGGAAGAACGTCGTCAAACGGGTTTATCAGAGGAAATCGATCTAACATACTCGCTATGGGACAGAAGATTCACCCAATCGGATTTCGGCTCGGTGTGACCGCGGGATGGAAATCCCGATGGTTCGACTCGAAGAACTTTCAGAAGACGCTCCGCGAGGACGTCGAGATTCGTGAATTCATCACGAAGAAATGGAAGGCCGCCGGCATCGCCGACGTGCATATCGAGCGCTCAGCGAACACTCTTCGGATCATCATCCATACCTCTCGCCCCGGTGTTCTCATCGGTCGCGGTGGTACCGGAGTGGAGGATCTGACCCGTGTCATGAAAGGTCGTTTCTTCAGGGGACGAAGGGTCGACCTCAAGATCGACATCCTTGAGATCAAATCGCCGGATTCGAACGCGTCGCTCGTCGCTCAGCAAGTCGCTGAGAATCTCGAGAAGCGCATGCCGTTCCGTCGCATCCTCAAGGGCACGATAGAGACGATCATGAAACAACGGGAAGTGAAGGGGGCGAAGATCGAAATTTCCGGACGGCTCGGCGGTGCCGAGATGTCGAGACGGGAATGGACATCCAAAGGAGAAATCCCACTTCATACACTCCGCGCAGACATCGATTTTTCAAAAGCTGAAGCGAGGACGACCTACGGTGCGATTGGCGTAAAAGTGTGGATCAACCGTGGAGAGAAGTTCGAAGAACGGGAAAAACAGGAACAGGAGTCAGAGAATAAATAATCGCGACGGACGCTAAGAGAAGATTGAAGACAACCGTATGCTGCTCATGCCACGGAAGGTAAAACATAGGAAAGCCCATCGCGGAGGATGGCCGAAAGGCCCAACCAGCAAGGGTGCTCGCGTCAGTTTTGGGAGCTTCGGCCTCAAGGCGATGGAGACAGGGCTTATTTCCGCCCGGCAGATCGAAGCGGCGCGTCGCGCTATCACTCGACACATTCTGCGAGGTGGAAAGGTCTGGATCCGGATTTTCCCCGATAAGCCGATCACGAAGAAGGGTGAACAGACCCCGATGGGTAAGGGAAAAGGAAGTGTCGACCATTACGTAGCAAAGGTCGCAGCAGGCAAAGTGCTTTTCGAGCTCGACGGGGTGACCCGCGAGGAAGCAGCAGAGGCGATGCGGCTTGCGTCACATAAACTGTCGGTCAAGACGAAGTTCGTCGACCGGCACGGAACCGAATAAGGGAATCGTATGAAGATGAAAGAACTCCGCGAGAAAAGCCAGGGTGAACGTCAGAAGCTTCTTATAGAGCTTCGGAAGAAGGCGCGGGAACTCCGGTTCTCGGTCGCCGGACGCGAGACGAAGAATCATCGCGAATATCGGGCCATAAAGAAAGATGTCGCGCGGACGCTGACTCTCCGGCACGAAGAGGAATTAAACGCATAGAGCTTATGGCAACCACGAAGAAGACAACCGAACAGGCAACCTCGAAAGCGCCGACCCTCCGTGGGACCGTCACGAGCGCCAAGGCCGAAAAGACCGTCACGGTCGAGGTCAAGACGCTGAAGGTCAGCCCGAAATACGGGAAACGGTATCGTTCCTCGAAGAAGTATCTCGTGCATGTTCCGGAAGGGGCGAGCTATGCGGAAGGAGATGCGGTTTCGATCCGTGAATGCCGACCGGTAAGCCGTCGCAAACGACACATAGTGGTCGTAGAAACGAAGTAAAGACTCACATATATGATTCAGGCAGAAACACGATTGAGGGTAGCGGACAACTCCGGCGCGAAAGTGATCGAGTGCTTCAAAGTGCTCGGCGGTTCGAGGCGGCGTTATGCCTCTTTGGGCGACATCGTGGTTGCCTCGGTCAAGTCGGCCGAGCCCCGTGGCGCGGTCAAAAAGGGAGACAAAGTGCGTGCAGTCATCGTCCGTCAGGCGAAAGAGTATCGTCGCAAGGACAACTCCTATATCCGTTTCGATGAGAATGCCGCAGTTATCCTCGATGCGAACGGTATCGACCCGAAGGGGACGCGTATCTTCGGCCCAGTGGCTCGCGAACTCCGCGAGAAGGGATTTCCGAAGATCGTCTCACTCGCTCAGGAAGTGCTCTAGGACTAACCAGTAACTGACAACTGACAACTGACAATTTTCTGCAAGCGATTGATACGGGGCTTGTCGGGGGTTGTAGGTTGTAAGTTGTGAGTAGAATGTGATTATGAAACTCAAGAACGGAGATGAAATCGAAGTGATGGCCGGAAAGGACCGCGGAAAGCGCGGTAAGATTACCCGTGTCCTCGTAAAAGAGGAGAAGGTAGTCGTGGACGGCGTGAATATCATGAAGAAACACATCAAGGCGGGACGCGACGGGGGAGCGGGAGAGCGCATCGAAAAGGCGTTTCCGATCCATGTCTCGAACGTGATGCTCGTCTGTCCCCATACCGGCAAGCCGACCCGCATCGGGTACGCGGTCGAGGGTGGCGAGAAGGTACGTGTCAGCCGGCGATCTGGCAAGACGATCTAAGAGAGTGCGATTATCCGAACAACCGACGAATATGAACCAGCCTATCATGAAAACGAAATATCAGGAGATTCTTCCCGAGCTTGGGAAGTCTCTTGGCACGAAAAACGCCCTCGCGTTGCCCCGCGTCATGAAGGTGACGGTGAATGTCGGCATCGGGAAGTTCCAGAAGGAGCAGGCCAGAGTCGACGAGATCCTCGCCACACTGACAGCCGTTACCGGACAGAAGCCGGTACTCGCGAAGGCACGTAAGGCTATCGCCGGATTCAAAATCCGCGAAGGACTCGAGGTCGGTACCCGCGTGACCCTCCGAGGTCGACGCATGTGGCAGTTCCTCGACCGGTTCTTCTATGCGACGCTTCCCCGAACACGCGATTTCCAGGGCATACCTCTTTCCTCCGTCGACGCTTCCGGAAACTGCAATATCGGACTTCGCGAACATATGATTTTCCCGGAAGTCATTCCTGAGAAAGTACAGACGGTTTTCGGACTCCAGGTCACGGTGACGACGACGGCAAAGGATAGGGAGAGCGGATTGGAACTGTTCAAGAAGCTCGGCTTCCCGTTCCGGACGGAAGAGGCATAAGTAACCACGACCCCCTGATAACACGTATCTCTTATGGCGAAGACTTCAGTAATAGCGAGAGCGAATAAGCATCCGAAGTTCTCCACGCGCATCGTGAGGCGATGTTGGAAATGTGGACGGAAGCACGGATACCTCCGCCGATACGACCTCTGCCGGATCTGTTTCCGGGAACTCGCATCGAAGGGAGAAATCCCGGGAGTGAGGAAGTCCTCGTGGTAAAGAAATAACCTCACGCGCTTAATCTGTTTCAGGTCTCCCGAAAAGGAGCATGAAACCAAGAAAGCGAAAGAAGCTAAAGCAGCTAACGAAGCTCACGTACACGTATATGTTGGACCCAATCGCAGACATGCTCACCAGAATTCGAAACGCGCAGCGCGCCGGACATAAGACCGTCGTCGTTCCTTCTTCGAAACTGAAAATAGCTATCGCACAGACGCTCCTTTCGCGTGGTTTTATCGAGGGCATCGAAAAGAAGCTCGACGAGACCGGCAAGAAAGAGTCGATCGAGATCGCACTCAAATATATCGAGAAGTCACTTCTTCGTCGCGACCCGGCAATCATCGGATTGCGCCGCATCAGCAAGGAAGGCTGTCGTGTATATGCGAAGAAAGGTGAGATCCGCAAGGTGAAAAACGGATACGGTCTCGCGATCGTTTCCACCTCAAAGGGTGTGATGAGCGGGGAAGAGGCCTATTACAAAGGACTTGGCGGGGAATATATCTGCGAAGTCTGGTAAGGAAACAAAAAGCGTAAAGCGAAAAACGTACCGTATCAGGGAAAGAGGTTGAAGCGGGAAGCTAATGAAGCTAATGAAGCTGTTATGAGCCGAATAGGAAAAAAACCGATCATCGTGCCGAAGGACGTCGAAACGTCCATGAAGGCGAACATCCTTACCGTCAAAGGTCCGAAGGGTGAGCTTACGTTCACTCATCATCTCGATGTCGAGATCGTGCTTACGGAAGGAGTGGTGACCGTCACCAAAAAAGGTGAATCAAAGCGGGCGTCCGCAGTCTGGGGGACCACCACCAAGGTGATCGGAAACATGGTCGAAGGCGTTTCCAAAGGTTTCCAGAAGCAGGTTGAGCTCAACGGCGTCGGATATCGTATGGCTGTCGCGGGAAAGAAAATCAATCTTGCCCTCGGGTTCTCCCATCCGGTCGAGGTCATCATCCCGGAAGGGATCGAGGCCAAGATCGAAGGGAATGTGTTGACGGTCTCCGGCAGGGATAAGCAGGAGGTCGGCCAGCTCGCGGCGGAAATACGACGTTTGAAGCCGGTGGAACCGTACAAGGGAAAAGGATTCAAGTATGTCGGAGAGATTGTCAGGAGAAAGGAAGGGAAGAAGTCGTCTTCCTAAGGAATAGCATGTTTTTCATACCCATATGTTGAAGCAGATACTGAGGAACCAGGAACGGAAGAAGCGGGCACGTCGTGTGCGCGCGAAGATTTCAGGAAGCGCTGAGCGGCCGAGACTTTCGGTATTCCGAAGCCTCAAGACCATTACTGTCCAGGTTATTGACGATGTCGCAGGGAAGACGATTTTGTCCGTCGCAATCGCCGATCTTGGCAAAGGTGCGAAAAATACCGTTGCCGGAGCTTCTCTTCTCGGGAAGAAACTCGGAGAAACATGTATCGCGGCCGGTATCGAGACAGTCGTATTCGATCGTGCCGGGTATCGCTATCATGGGAAGGTGAAAGCCGTGGCCGAAGGTGCCCGCGAGGCAGGACTCCGATTCTAATCGTATCTGAAACGTTATGGCAATGAAACAACAGTCCAAAATGAGGCGTGGTGGAGGTCGTCGGGAGAAGCCCGAGTATGACCAGAAACTTTTGGCATTGGCACGCGTGACCCGCGTCGTCAAGGGCGGTCGCCGATTCCGTTTCCGTGCGACACTCGTCATCGGGAATCGCAAAGGCAAGGTCGGTGTCGGAGTCGCGAAGGGCAATGATGTTTCGGATGCCATCCAGAAAGCGTTCAACGATGCCAAGAAGAACATCGTCAGCGTGGAGCTTGTGAACGGTACCATCGCGCATGATGTGTTCGCGAAAGAGGGAAGCGCGAAAGTTCTTCTCAAGCCGGGTAAGGAAGGTCGCGGACTCATCGCCGGCGGAGCGGTTCGTGCGGTAGCGGATCTTCTCGGCGTAAAGGATATCGTCTCCAAGTCACTCGGGTCATCGAACGCACTCAACCTCTCCCGTGCCACCGTCCGTGCATTCGGACAGCTCAAGAATGAGGCTCCGGTAGCGCCGAAAGAGGCGCCGGTCGCAGTGAAGCCGGAAGAGGCAAAGAAGGAATCGAAATAGTAAGCTCTGAATCGTATGCAGATCCACACACTTTCAGTTGAAAAGAAACCGGGCCGCAAGCGCGTCGGTCGTGGCGGAAACCACGGCAAAACCGCCGGTCGCGGAACGAAGGGACAGAAGTCCCGTTCGGGCGCCTCAGTCGATCCTCTCTTTGAGGGTGGACGTTCGTCTATCATCGATCGCCTGAAGAAACTCAAGGGATTCAAATCTCCGAGAGCGAAGCGGGTTACCCTGACACTCGCATTTCTTGAGCGTCATTTTGAGGCGAAGGACGAGGTGAATACCGAAACCCTTCTCGCGAAGAAGTTGTTTTCTCCCAAGCATGTTACAGGCGGGTTCAAGGTGGTCGGAGGAGGCGAGCTTACCAAAGCGCTTTCATTCGATTCCCGCATCCGTTTCTCCGATACCGCTCTTACGGCCGTGAAAAAGGTCGGTGGAACCATCCGCGAGGACTAATACCGATATTTCGGGTATACTGGAGGCGTAAGAGATTTCAAACAGGCTCTAATCCTTCTTTCCTCACCGTTATGTTTCGCGCACTCAAACAGATATTCGCAGTCTCCGAACTCCGAGAGAAGATCTTCTTCATCCTCGGAGTTCTTGTCGTATACAGGTTGGCGGCGAACATTCCGATGCCCGGAGTCAATATGGCCGTTTTGGCCAGACTGTTCGAAGAGAACAGTATGCTCGGCATGTTGAACACCTTTTCCGGCGGCGGACTCAAGGGCGTGTCTGTCGTGATTCTCGGTGTGGCACCGTATATCTCCGCGTCGATCATCATGCAACTCCTGACCATGGCGGTACCGGCGCTTGAACGCATCCAGAAAGAAGAAGGCGAGGCGGGACGCCGGAAGTTCACCATGTGGACGAGATGGATCACCATACCGCTCGCGGTCGTGCAGGCGTTCGGCATGATCACACTGCTCAAGTCCCAGGGCGTGATCTCCATCGCGACGCCGACCATGTTCGCGACGATGATCGTGACGGCTGTCACCGGAACAGTCTTCTTGATGTGGCTCGGTGAACTGATCACCGAGAAGGGTATGGGCAATGGCGTCTCCATGATGATTTTTGCAGGCATCATCGCCGGTTTGCCGACGTCGTTCGCGAGGTTCCTGTCGACATGGGATTCGACACAGATCTTTTCATATCTGCTGTTCCTCCTGGTCGCGGTCATCACCATTGCGGGTGTCGTGTTCGTAAACGACGGTCAGCGTGTCATCCCGGTCTCATATGCCAAGAGGTTGCGCGGTGCCCGTGTCTACGGTGGTGCATCGACACATCTCCCTCTCCGTGTGAACCAGGCCGGTGTCATCCCGATCATCTTCGCGGTGTCGATCATCCTGATCCCGAAGATGGCAGCGAGTTACCTTGCGCAGTCGGGGTCGGGTATGGTTTCCGACATCGCATATTCGGTGAACTCCTTCCTGAACGACCAGTGGATTTATGCGGGATTGTATTTCCTGCTCGTCGTCGTCTTCACATATTTCTATACGGCTGTCGTCTTTGATCCGTTCAAGATCGCCGAGAACCTCCAGAAGCAGGGCGGGTTCGTTCCGGGCATCCGACCGGGCGCGACGACCGCGGAATATCTCGGTCGCGTCATCAACCGCATCACGCTTGGCGGAGCGCTCTTCCTCGGTATCATCGCCGTGTTGCCATCGATCATCCAGAACATCACGAATATCCAGTCACTCACCCTCGGAGGCGTGTCCATCCTTATCGTGGTCTCCGTCGTTCTCGAACTCATGAAACACGTTGAGGGACAGATGTCCATGCGAAGCTACGAGGGATTTTAGGACGTGAAAATCGTACGGCGAAAAATGCAAAGTACGGGAGCGGGGTCGAAAGTCTGAAGTGAAAAGTCCACAGTCTACGATCGGGAACAGGGAGCGGGTACGGAAATGAAAATTCGATAAGCCCAATTCCTCTTTTTACAAACCCGTTAACACGGTAACGGAATTACTCATTCAGACCGTGTTGATTTTAGAGCCTGTTCAAAATCTCACCACTTGGATAAGGCAAGGGATACGCTTGTCGGTTGAAATATGAGATTTTGAACAGGCTCTTACAGACTTTCGACTTGTGACTTTATAGACTCTATGGACCCGATAGCCTCCAGACCTTCCGCCTATATCCTTCTCGGTCCTCCAGGAAGCGGGAAAAGCACCCAGGCCGATTATTTCGGTCGGGAATTCGGTGCGGCTCACATCGATATGGGCGCGGCGCTCCGCTCTGCGGCAGCCGAGCCGACACCTTTCGGTGCGGCCTTGTCCGATATCATCAACAATCGTCGGGAACTCGTTTCGGACGGCATCGTCCGTTCGATACTCGAGAACGAGTTACGCAAAGTCGGTGCATCGCGGCCGGTAATCATCGACGGCGCACCACGGTGCGGCAGTCAGGTCCATGTTGTCATTTCAGCCATCGAAGAATCCGGTCGTACGTTTCGCGAGGCAGTATTCATCGACCTTTCCGAAGAGGACTCCATAACCCGCATATCGAGACGGTTCTCCTGCTCGGAGTGTGGCAGGAAACTTATTCTCGGTGCCGATCTCCGGACTGCATCCTCCCCATGTCCGGTGTGTGGCGGAGAGGTCTCCCAAAGACAGGACGATACCGAAGAAGGTGTCCGTACGCGATTCCGCGTGTTCCGTGACGAGACGGTGCCTGTGATAGGATATTTCGAAGCGGAAGGGAAACTGCTTCGCGTCCCGGGCAACAAGACTGCGGAGGCGATATGGGGCGATATACGTGCGGCACTTATCTGAACAGACATTCATCTATGAACGAATTCATCAAGACCGATCTGGAGCTCGAGAACATCAGGGAATCGGGCCGTCGACTCGCCATGGTCATGGAGGAGCTTCTTTCGATGTCGGTTGACGGCGTCTCGACCGAAGCCATCGGGAATCGGGCCGACGAACTCATCCGGGCGCAGGGAGGTATTCCGATTTTCAAGGGATACGGCGCGGAGTGGGGCAAGCCGTTTCCGGCAGCCGCGTGCGTGTCTCTCAACGACGAAGTGGTCCACGGTATCCCGTCCCCGGACCGCATCCTCAAGGACGGAGACCTGCTGAAGATCGACCTCGGACTGTTGTTCCAGGGAATGATTTCCGATATGGCCCGCACCAAGGCGATCGGAACCGTGTCCGATGAGGCGAACCGACTGCTCGTCGCCACTCGTGAGGCGCTTGATTGCGGGATAGCGAAAATCCACTCCGGTGGACGATTGTCTGATTATGCCAATGCGGTGGAGAAACGGGTGAAGCGTGACGGGTTCTCGGTCGTGCGCGCCTTGGTCGGGCACGGCGTCGGTCGCGAACTCCACGAGGAACCGCAGATCCCGAATTATTTCGACGGAAGCGTGCCTGATTTCTCTTTTCGGAAGGGGATGACGATCGCACTCGAACCGATGATCAACGTCGGTCGTTTCGCCATACGTCTCGCGCCGGACAAATGGACCTATGTCACCCAGGACAAGAGCCTTTCGGCACACTTCGAGGATACGGTCATCGTGACCGAGCGGGGAACGGAAATCGTGACGAGATTGAAATAGTTCATACGGTTTTTACGGTTTATAAAGTTCATAAAGCATGTCCTGTGGACGTGTTTCACGACTGTCCATGATGTATGGAAGAATCCTTTGGTGAAAACTTTCTCGGCCTGGATTGGGGGGCGTCGTATGTCGGCGTCTCATTTGCCGATGCCGAGACCCGGATGGCCTTCGCCGTCTGTGCTCTCAAGAACGACAAGACATTGTCGGCCCGGCTCGGGGAGCTGTTCAGGGAGAAAGAAGCGGGGACGGTCGTCATCGGAAGGGCATCGCACGTGAACCGTCCAGACATGGTTCCCGGAGGGGAGAAGCTCGGTGACGCGATACGGAAAGCATACCCGTCGATCCGAATCGAATATCAAGAAGAGATGTTCACGACAAAGATGGCATCGGCGAATCTTCGTGAACACGGTATCCGGAATATCGCCCGTTTCGATGATCAGGAATCCGCCCGCATCATACTGCAGGAATGGCTGGATAACCGATAACAAGGCCGTTTTCGGACCTCTGGTGCGTGCAGACCGGCACGGAATGACATTCAGACCGTGAGAATACATGGGCCAACGGATCGATCCGGGCCTGTTTTTTTATGGTCTTCCGGGAGCTCTTTTCCGCTTGCACCCGTTTCCTTTTCAACCTATGCGGCTTTGCCGAATTTGGAAAATCCAGTATACTGAGTGAGTGGTTTTTAAGAAATTTATCTTGTAAGTTTTATTTATGGATATGGAAAAAGTTTTTCCTTCCGGAGTGGCGGAAGAGTCCGTGAAAGTACGGAGTGACGAAATCGGAATCGTGAATCGTGTGGCGCCCGAGGTCAGGCCATCGATTGAGAAGAAGAAGCCGACCAGATCCCTTCCGAATATGGAGAAGGTTTTCGACACCGTCATCACGACGAGCTTGGTCGCGTTGTTTGCCGGGATCCCTCTTTTCTTCACGGGACTGTCCCTGCAAGGTATCACGTTCGAGAAGCAGATATACTTTTATTTCTGGGTTCTTATCGGTATCGTCGGATGGGTTTCCAAGGGGGTCATCCTTGGTGAGATGAAGGTACGACGGACGCCGGTCGATATCCCGGTCCTCGCATTCCTCGGCGTGTACGGTCTCGCGACGGTATTCTCGTCGAATCAGTGGGATTCCTTCTGGGGATCGTTCAGTGATCCGTCAAGAGGATTCCTCTCTGTCGCAGCACTCGCGCTCACCTATTTCCTTATCGTGAGCCACTTCAACAAGACTCGGTTTTTCCTCATGTTCGGAGGGCTTGCCGTGTCATCGCTCATCGTCGTCATCTGGAGCTCTCTAGCGGTCATGGGCGTCCGTTTCCTTCCTGCGGCAGTCGAGTCGTATGCGCCTCTTTCGCTCCTCGGGACGGTCACGACGCTCGCGTTGTTCCTCTCGATCACACCGATTGTCTTCATGACGGCGTTGTTCGCCCTGTTCCGCGAGGAGAATCCAATCATGCTTCCGTGGAAGCTCTGGACCTTGGTCGGAACAATTTTCGCCGGACTCCTGCTCAACTTATTTCTCCTCCTCGCACTGTTCCCATTCGTTTCGTGGCCGGTGCTCATCGGTGGAATCGGTTTCTTCCTCATCTTCATACTCGCGCAGATCGTCCGTCCCGCCGAACAGTGGGTATGGGTCCCGATGGTCGTGTTCGTGACTATTCTCATCTTCCTCATGTTTGACGGGGTCCGCATAGCGAGAACGAATCTTCCTGTCGAGGTCATTCCGAAGTTCTCATTCGCGTTCAATATCGCGAAGGATGCCATCAAGGATCATTTCTTCCTTGGAAGCGGCCCGGCAACCTATGGATCCGTCTTCTCGCTCTATCGCCCGGTCGAGTACAATCAGAATTCGTTGTTCACGCTCCGTTTCGATCAGACCCCGGGTATCTTCCTTGAGGCGCTCTCGACGATCGGTGCTCTCGGAACGATCGCCTATCTCGTGTTGCTCCTTTCCTTCGTGAGTGTCGGCATCTTTCTTCTTTCGAACGACAAGAGCCGGAACAAGCTTTTCTCTCTCGGGATATGGAGCGTCTCGGTGATGTTCTTCATAGCGAGCTTCATCACCGCCTTCAACGGTCCGGTGCTGATCCTCTCGGTATTGGTCGCGGCACTCGCCATCATGACCGTGTTGTGGGAGAGCGGGACCGAAGAGCGATATCTCACTCTTTCGCTCAAGGCTTCGCCGAAGTTCGCCCTCGCCCTCGCTTTCGTATTCATGGTCGTGTCGGCAGGCGTCGCGTTCCTATTCGTCTTCCTCGGCAAGGTGATCGTCGCGGATATTTCCGCCGGTATAGCGGCCCGCGAGACCGCGCCGTCTGATCGTTCGGTCGCGTTGCTTGGTCGTGCAAATTTCCTGAATCCGCGTGAGAAGCAATACCTAATTAGTCTCGGTCAGGAATACATCTCCCTTGCCAATGCCGAAGCCACCAAGCCGGAAGGGGAGCGTGATACCAACAAGGTCGCCACGCTTATCCGACAGGCGATCCAAGTGACGGAACAGGCATATTCGCTCTCACCGGCAGACGTCCGATCCGCTGAGGCGGCAGGGTTGATTTATGAGAACAGTTCCCTCTATGCCCCCGATGCGCTCACGAAGGCGTTCGACTATTACAAAAAGGCGTCCAATCTCGAGCCGAACAATCCGGTGACGCTCGTGAAACTCGGGCAGGTGAAGCGGTCTATGGGGGACCAGGCTGCCGAAGGACAGCCAAGAACGGATGCATACAACGAAGCGAAGGGTTACTTCGAGCAGTCGACGTCGAAGAAAGACAACCTCGGTATAGCCCACTACAATCTCGCTGTGGTTCTCTCCCGTCTCAAAGACAACAGCAGAGCGATCGACGAGGTGACCAAGGCCATCACGCTTGAGCAGTCGAACGTCACGTACTGGTACAGTCTCGGTTCACTGTATCAGCTCCGCAACACTGACGGCGATCTCGACAGCGCACAGAAGATCTACGAGAACATCCTCGCAGCGAACGAGAAGTTCGTGGACGTGCGTCTGGCACTCGCATTGCTTCATGAAGAAAAGAAGGAAAAGGATCAGGCGCTCTCCGAATACAAGAAGATACTCGGTTTTCTTCCGGCAGGCGAACAGGGTGATGCCTTGCGGAAACAGATCGGTGTCTTCGTGAAGACGCTCACGGATGGCGGAAGCAATATAGCGAAGTCGACCCCTCCTGCCGCTCCGGCGCCGACGACTCCCTCTGTGCCCGCTCCTTCGGCTCAGGTTCCCTCGAGCGCACCGGAAACGGTCCCGGTCCCCACTACGCCTACCATCACCCCTACCGATACCGTGAGCCCTGCTGGAACCCCTTCTGCGGGTGCTCCGACGACCGCTCCGGTGGTGACTCCTATCACTCCGACTCTGGTCACTCCGACCACCCCGGCAACCACGACTACTCCGGATGCCAAGACGACGAACAAAGCCCTTTAGGATAAGGAAAAAAAGGCTTGGCCTAGGGCGTCCCGGTTGGACAGCGGGACGCCCTTTCTATCGCCACTGTACGCGGTGGCGATGGGGACTTGACAGGATGTCTACGATTGCCTATCATGGAAATCACTTGCTCAGTGAAAGTTTGTCAGTCAAATCAGTCTCTTCTCTTGTGAAGAAATATCGATCCGGGAATGTATCCCTGGTTTTCATTTCCGCGCAAATGAATCTTTACAATTTGTATTCCGGCAGTTGAAACCTGAACCTTGTCGTCCGCGGAAACGGGAACGGGGGAAGCAGCCGGAGAGGTCAAGCAAATGTTATCGAACGTAGTATGCGATCGCTTACGATGAAGTGATTCATATTTGTTCGAAGTAAAGAAGAAAGACGACGACAGGGGGCGGAAGTTTCCTGTTGTCAACCGCTTCTGTCCGCGAACATCCGACTTGTCGGACGCTTGCGGACGAAGTAAGGAAAAGTAGAAGGTTAATGACGCATGTGGTGGATGCCTTGACTTGAATGAGCGATGAAGGACGTAGTAGGCTGCGAAAAGCCTCGGGGAGCTGCCAAGCAAGCTTTGATCCGGGGGTATCCGAATGGGGAAACCCCTCCGACCTTGTGTCGGAGAACACGATCTGTATACATAGGGTCGTGTAGCGTACCCTGGGAATTGAAACATCTTAGTACCAGGAGGAATATAAAACAATATGTGATTCCCCAAGTAGTGGCGAGCGAACGGGGAAAAGTCTAAACCATAGCCTTCGG
>CAIOMK010000067.1 GCA_903859375.1 Candidatus Moraniibacteriota bacterium | reverse complement strand
GGAAATCCTTTGAAAATAAACTCGCGCATATCGATCCCCGCGACCGACACGATCGCTCCGAGCGCGGACGGACCGGGTACCGGCACAACAGGAATACCCGCCGCAAGCGCGAACGAAACAAGTTTGTTGCCCGGATCGGAAAGTCCCGGTGTCCCTGCATCCGTCACATAGGCGAACGACTCGCCCGACGAAAGACGTGCCACGAGAGTGTTAAGCTTCGACTCATCAGTATGTTCGTGGCACGACAATGCCCGCTTGTCGATCTCGTGCCGATCGAGCAATCGCCGGGTTACACGCGTATCCTCGGCAAGCACCGCATCGCACTCCCTGAGCACTCGTAGTGCCCGGAGCGTGATATCTTCCATATTCCCGATCGGTGTCGCCACGAGATACAAGGTTCCCATATTCATTCAGTCAGTATAACAATCTCGGTTATTCGTTGTAAGTTGTGAGTTGTCAGTTCTCAAACTTCAGGTCCATCATCTTCTCGAGTTTCGCCTTCTTACGGGCGTCCTGCGGACCGACGACCGCCAGATTCAGCCGGTCGTTGCGGAAAAGATCCTGCGCAACCCGGAGTACGTCGTCAGCCGTCACACGCTCGATCGCGCGGACTTTGTCTTTCGGCAGTACGATCTCGCTCCGGAGGATTTCCTGTGACACGAGATATTCGATCACATCGTCGGATCCCTCGAGCCCCATTGCGAGTCCTCCTTTGATGTACTCCTTGGCCTTGCGAAGCTCGTCCTTGCCGACCTTCTCGGTCGCGATTTTCTTGTACTCATCAAGGATGACCGAGATCGCCTTCTCGAGATTTTCGTGTTCGACACCGCACTGCGTCGCGATGTATCCGGCGTCATGGAATGTCTCAATCTCGGTACGGACCCGGTACGCGAGACCACGTCGTTCCCTCACCTCGATGAAGAGACGGCTCGACATGCCACCGCCAAGAATGACAGAGAGGATGCCGAGCGCGAAACGATCCGGGTGATACATATCATACCCGCGGACGCCCAGGAGGAAATGTGTCTGATCGGTCTTTTTCTTATGGATGAAAACGCCCGGCACCGACTGCCGATCGGAGGCCTTTTTGAATTCCGGACGGGCACCCGTTTTCACGACACCGAAACGGGCCTCGACTTCGGCCATCACTTTTTTCGGATCGATATTGCCCGCGATACCGACGACGACGTTCCCGCCGACATAACCGCGTTCCATATACTTCACGAAATCACGACGATTGAACGCCTTGATATTTTCCTTCGGTCCCGCGATATCCCATCCGAGCGGCGTATCACCGTAGAGATGCTCTTCCCAGAAGTCGCCCACCTTGCGTGCCGGCATATCCTCGTACATGTTGATTTCCTGGATGATCGTCCCCCGCTCGCGATCGATTTCGTCTTGGTCGATCTTCGCATTCAGGAACATGTCGGAAACCACGTCGAGCGCCGTCTCCCAATGATGCGCCTCCACTTTGGCGTAGTATCCGGTATATTCCTTGCCCGTGAACGCGTTGTACTCGGCGCCGATCGAATCGAGCTCGCGTGAGATATCGAATGCGGTCGGCCGTTTCGTCGTTCCCTTGAACATCATGTGTTCGAGAAAGTGCGCGATGCCGTTCTCCTTACGCGTTTCGAAACGGGATCCGACACCGGTCATCACGAGCACGGTCGCCGTCCCCGTCTCCGTCATCGGGGCGAGTATCACGCGCAGGCCGTTCTCCAAGGTGAATTTCTTGTACTTCATAGCGGTGCGGAATTAGGAATAATGAATGGGAACGTGAAACACTTCATCTTGGCACAATCACATCATGACTGCAAGAATTCAGCCCTATTTCAGTTTCTTCTTACTAACAGCGTCCTTGAAATTCTTCCGCGTCACCACCGATCGTCCGAGTCGTTTCTCGAGCTGCTTCCTCGCCCCACCAGCGATCGCCCCACCCGCCTTCGCGTCGCTTTTCAATTTCCGGACG
>CAIOMK010000066.1 GCA_903859375.1 Candidatus Moraniibacteriota bacterium | reverse complement strand
CGCGTCAGGAGCAGTCAACCGATCAGGCCGTGCCGACAGCGGAACCGACTGTCTCACCGGAGTCCGGACAGGAACAGGGAGCCGATCGGGACAAGGAGAAGGAAGGATATGATCCCGAGAAATTCTCGGTCGCGTTCAGGGGGTTGTGCGCTATCGCCGCCGCCGCCGCGGAGCTTGGGAAAAGTTCGTTGGAAAAGAGATACGGCGCGACTGCAGGAGTGGTGGGAAACGGTCTGTTGGCAGGCGCGAAGGAATTGTTGAAAGATCCGCAGGTACTTTCCCGTATGCTGAATACGGCAGGGAAGACCTATCAGACAGTCGAACGGGTGGAAAGACTGGTCGATGATTTCGCCTTCGGTCGTTTTGAGAAAGACAGCCTGGTAGGAATCGAATCGGCTCCGGATGAAGAAGCGAAAGAGTCGCTCAGGCAGAAGCTGTCCCGTTCTCAGGGCGATCGTGTCAGGCGGTTGGAAGAGGCCGGGCTGAAAACGGATATCCGAAATCAAGTGGCGAATGCCGTGTTCTCCACATTACTTCCTTCAAGAGGAAAGAAATAGAAAGCGACTGGAAACAACCTGTTTGTCATGACCCCGGCCACGTAGCGTGTCGGGGTTTTCCTTTATGCACGGCAAAAAACGTCGTGTTCCCGACTGTATACTTGACATAATCAAATATTATGTATATAATATGCTAAACGGATGGACAACTAAAACGAAGGAGAAAAATGCTTAAAAAATTGGAAGACCGTGTGTGGGGACTGTTATCAGTCGTCGCATACTGTGTACTGACGTTGCTCGTCTTGTGGCTGACCTACAAGGTCGGACTGCTGACACTGCTCGTCGGGATATTCCTCTTTCTTATGGAAGGAGTGTTCACAGGCGCGGGAGGAAATCAATTGCCAGGCATAGTGCTCTTCGGAGTCTACTCGCCGTTCGTGATTCTCCTTTCGATAGCTCTTACGATGATCTTCATTCCCGTAATTATCGGGATGCGAAAAGGAATCGGACAAGAGAAAAGAAAGTGAGAACCGTATGGGACCGTTCATCAATACGATGTGACGGCCCCATTTTTTATGTCTCAATGCGAGGGATGCGACCGTCGGTGACAATCCGGAAAAACGTCCGTGCGGGATGACCGGTCGGAGTGGACATGATCCGGAAATGATGCTATACTTCAAGAGTCGTGAAAGACGGGTGCCTCATGTGAGCACCCGTCTTTTCGTTTTAATCCGTTGAGGTAAGAGAAGTATGATACAGGCGAGTATTTTTCCCGGGAAGTATATCCAGGGAGCGGGGGCGTTGTCACGGCTTGGCAAAGAATCGGCAAAATTCGGCACGAAGGCGTTCGCGATTTGCGATCCGTACGTGTTCGAGTCCGTGATTCCGGGATACGAGGAGGAGATCAAGAAGGAAGTCGCAATCACCTTTGAAAAGTTCAACGGGGAGTGCAGTGACAAGGAAATAAACCGGGTTACGGAACTCGTGAAACAAGACGGGAGCTCGGTCGTGATCGCCGTCGGCGGTGGCAAGACGATCGATACCGCCAAGGCGGTCGCTCACGCGTTATCTTTGCCGGTCATCATCGCACCGACGATCGCGTCGACCGATGCCCCGTGCAGCGCATTGTCGGTCATCTATACCGACGAGGGTGCGGTGGACCGATATCTTTTCCTTCCGTCGAACCCGAATGTCGTCTTGGTCGACACCTCGGTCATCGCGAAGGCACCGGTCCGATTCCTGGTGTCCGGCATGGGAGACGCGCTCTCGACCTGGCTCGAAGCCAAATCCTGCCAGACGAAGTACGCGAACAATTTCGCCGGAGAGAAAGGGAGCATGACGGCCTATGCGCTTGCGGAACTCTGCTATGAAACACTGCTCGAATTCGGAGTCGCCGCCAAAGTGTCGAATGAGACAGGCGTCGTCACGCCGGCTTTTGAAAAGATCGTCGAGGCGAATACCCTTTTGTCCGGACTCGGATTCGAAAGCGGAGGTATCGCGTCATGTCATGCGGTACACAATGGTCTGACAGTACTCGGGCCGACACATCATTACTATCACGGAGAGAAAGTCTCGATCGGTGTCGTCACCTCGGTCTTCCTGACTGACAAGCCGGCTGATGTCATCGACGAGGTCTATACCTTCTGTGAGTCGGTCGGACTTCCGACGACACTCGCACAGGTCGGACTCGCCGATGTGTCCGACGAAGACCTCATGAAGGTCGCCGTGCGGGCCTGTGCCGAAGGTGAGACCATCTACAACGAACTCGTGCCGATCACGCCGGAGTCGGTGTTCTCCGCCATCAAGGCGGCCGATGCCTACGGCAGAATGCGGAAGTCATAAGACTGAGGAGCGAAAAAACGGGACTCGAAAGGGTCCCGTTTTCGGTTTTCTTGACGGACGGACAGTTGGGCGATACAACGGGTACATACTCGAAACCCTTAACAGCTACCGACATGTACTTTACTGAAAGGCCGGAAACGTTCGATCCGAAATTCGAAATCGTCGCCTGCTGGCTCGAGCGGAACGGGAAATTCGTCCTGCTCCATCGTCAGCCGTGGAAGTCCGAAGGCAACACATGGGGCGTCCCTGCCGGGAAGATGAATGACGGGGAGTCGCAGAAAACCGCGATGTCACGGGAAATCTTCGAAGAGACCGGACTTGTCGTTTCAGAGGAGCGGCTTGCCTGCAGGGAGACGCTGTTCGTGCGGTATGAAACGTACGATTTCGTCTATCACATGTTCCAGGCGATCACTCCGGACGGCTTCGAAATCCACATCAATCCGGAGGAGCATCAGAATCATCGATGGGTCACACCCGAAGAGTCGTTGGGAATGCCGCTCATTCCCGAGCTCGATTCCTGTGTGAAGTTGACGTATGCCGTCTGATTTTTCCAAAGACAAAAGCGGCCAGGAAATACCTGGCCGCTTTTTCGTCGGGGATGTCCGTGAAAGCGCTGTCTCGGCAACGTGAGCCTGTGGCGCTCCCGTGCCTGATGTGTTTTAGGAACACACATTTGGCGGATTGATTAATTCGAATTCTTTCAAATATTCGTTCGGACTTTTCCCGTCCAATCCGCAGTGTTCAAGATCATTGTAGT
>CAIOMK010000065.1 GCA_903859375.1 Candidatus Moraniibacteriota bacterium | reverse complement strand
CGCCCGTCACGTCAAGAGAGCTGGCAACACCAGAAGCCCCCGGGTCAAATCGGGGATTACGGTGGGGCTAGTAATAAGGACGAAGTCGTAACAAGGCATCCGTAGCGGAAGCTGTGGATGAATCACCTCCTTTCTAGGGAGTATCGGTGCTGAGTTATTGACCACGGTCAATGGCTCAAACCAACGGTCGATCGTACCGGCGCAAGCCGCGTACGATACCTTCTCAAGGGCAACGGTATAGACAGGACCAACCATAAAAGAATGCGATACGAAAGAAACGCCGAGAGGCGTTTTTTTCGTGTTTTTTAACTTTGTGCGATACTTGATGTATGAAAAATATCCTAAAAATCGGTATCGGTATTTTAGTGACCGTCGTGATTCTTGTTGGGGCGTGGTTCGCGTATGGTGCGTTGTTTTCCGCACCGCAGTCGGCGATGACGGACGATGTGTTCATCGTGAGTCGGAATCAGACCGTGTCGGCGACGGCGGAGAAACTGCAGACCGGAGGATTCGTGCGGAGCGGACAAGCGTTCTCGTCTGTCTGGTCGTACAAGGGTAATCGCGACGCGGTCGCGCCGGGCGGGTATCGATTGTCGAAGAATATGGATGTGTGGCAGGTCGAAGCCAAACTGCTTGGTAGTCCTGATTTGAAATGGGTGACGATTCCGGAGGGATGGCGCAAAGAGCAGATCGGGGAGCTTCTCGCGAAGACATTCGGTTGGAGCGATGACGACCTGATAAAATGGAACACGGTCTACACGAAGATGCGCTCGGAATATCTCGAGGGGACATATTTTCCTGATACATATCTCATTCCCGTCGATGAAAGCGGGCTGGATACGGCGAACCGGATGACACGGCGTTTCGACGAGCAGTTCTCGCCATATGTAGCCGGATTCGTGGCGGAAAATATCCAGTGGACGACCGGTCTCAAACTGGCCTCGATCATACAGCGTGAGGCGGCGGGCGCGAGCGACATGCCGATCATCGCAGGAATATTGTGGAACCGGCTGACTCAGGGGATGCGACTCGAAATAGACGCGACGGTACAGTATGCGCGCGGGAAGACCGATACGGGGTGGTGGTCTCCGATTACGTCCGACGATATCAAGACAATCGATTCGCCGTACAATACATACAAGTATACGGGACTGCCACCAACTCCGATCGGCAACCCCGGTCTGGTCGCGATCGCCGCCGCACTCTATCCCGCGGAAACCGACTGTCTCTATTATCTGCACGACGCAAACCGGCAGATACACTGTGCCGCGACGTACGAAGAACACTTGGCGAATATCGAGACCTACCTGAGGCATCCGGCACAGTGACGGCAAGCAGGACAGCGCCTGCCCGTTTCTTTTCGTGGTATACTTTCAGAGTACATAAAATGAACTATGGACAAACAAATGCACGCACTCTCTGAATTTATCGATCGGTTGATCGAAGAGAAACGGTTCGCGGTGACCGACACCGACGTTCTTCGACAGATCAGATCCGATCTGACTGAACGGGTGGAAGACCGGGTCAATGCGACTATTTTGGAAAACATACCGACCGAAAAGCTGGAGGAGTTCAGTGCTTTTTTGGACAGGGCGAATGCCGAACAAATCCAGGAATATTGTCGGAAAAACATACCGAATCTGGACGAATTGATCGCGGAGGCCTTGGTCGGTTTTCGGGATACGTATTTGAATGCATAAAATCCGATGCGAATCGAGAATCAAAATATCCCGACCTCCCCGTTGCAGGAGCCGGAAAAGGAAAAACAAAAGATCGTCATCGCTCGCGTCGATATCGAACAGCAGGCGCGTGATGTCGCGGAAGAGAAACTCCTGTCTTCAAAGGCCGATCTGAAGGGTTTTCGAGGTTTCTTCGATAGGGTATGGAAACATAATCTGGCCCATGAATATTATCGGCAAAAGGAAATCGCCAAGGCAAGGCGGGAAATTATGGATTCCGGAAACCTGTACGCGGGCGAAAAAGGGAATCAAAAGGATCATGAAAGCGCGATAGGCGCGATTGTCGATCGTTTCGCTGTCGAATATGAAGGGGAGACGATGTTGCGGGCGGGGGAATCGGGGCGGATAGTGAAACAGGATACCCAAGACGATGTCCGACTGAAGGGCGAGGTCAACGGCCTTATCGGCCGCTTCGCTTCGGGCAGTATGACCGAGCAGGAATTCCTCGCGGAACGGAAGAATATTTTCGGATCATTGTCTTCCGGTCTGCCGGGGCAGTCTTTGTTCGCCGACAATCTTTTGGAGATTGCCAGACAGGTCAAAGACGGTGTCGCTCACGGCAAAGGGCTCGATGCGCTCGATACCGATTTCGATATCGTGGTGGGGAATGCGAGGGCGGGAGTCGAGACCGAGGCACAATACAACGCGGTGGACAGGATCACGGAGAAGATCCAAAAATCTTTTGTCGGGAAATTCGTGAACGAGGCGACCGTGGCGACAGCCGTCTCCATCGCATATGGGATCATTGCGAAAGGGACGGTGAGCGTCGCTTCGCGCTGGGCGAAAATCGTCGGACCGCTCGGCATGGGTCTCAGCGCGGGTGTTGGCGGTGTCGTCGCGGGAGTACGGGAGAACAAGCGGATCAAAGACGAGCGCGCCCAGCATGGGCGGGAGATGGCGAAAGGGAAACAGATCGACAGCGGTTCGGATCGGCGTGAGGAATTGGAGAAATACCGTTATGAGACGAAGAATGCCGGAGAGCTTACCGAAAACCTGAAGACGTCGTTGGAAGCGCTGAAAGTGCAACCGAGCGAACAAGCGCTTCATATGGTACTCGAGGGGCTGACCGACATAAAATCGCGTCTTTCCTTTTCTGAGCGGGAGAAGATCGACCTTATCAGTTTTTCCGAGTCCAAGAATATCGAACGGGAGCGGACGGACATGTATATCGCGGCCGCCGAAGCGGGCGTCTATCTGAAAAAGAATGCCCGTGCCGATTGGGCGACTTTTTATCGTGATGAACACCAATTGAACGAGTACCTCCAGCATGCCAAGGAGGTGAAGATACAACAGTCTTTTCTCGGTGAAAAGACACGCAAGGACGAGGCATTCAACAAGATGAAGCGTGGCAAGGTCGCATGGGCGGTAACGAAAGGCTTCGGGGTCGGCCTCGGGGTCGGTTTGGCGGCGCAGGAGATCGGCGCTTTGGCCGGAAGTGGTAAGGAGGGTCTCCTTGGTGGGGCGCACGTCGTCGGGCAGGACCATCAGTATACGGCGCTTGGTTCCATCCGGCATTACATTGCCGGAGAGTCCGCATCGGAAGGGGTTCCTGCATTGATACATCCCGATGTGAACGTCCTGGTCCCGCATCCCGTAGCCACTCCTTCACACGAAACGCTTGTCGGGACGAAAGACTATGTCAAAGGGCACGAGAATATTTTTTCGAAGATTAAGCGGAGTGGATGGGCTGACAATGACACGCCGAGATCCGATAGGAACGAGTTGAAGGTGTTTTGGGGTGGCGAGAAGGGCACCGGTATAGATAAGGGTGGGAATTACGTGTTCAACGTGAAACACATGACTCAGGACGGTTCATTTCACAGCGCCACGCATTGGGATCCGCAAGAAATGATGAAGTCCGGAAAAATGAAGCTTCTCGTGTCCCTGTCCGGCGACACACAGAATCAGGTTGTGGAAATCCCGATCGATGCCGAGGGGAACGCGATCATCGATCCCCGGAGTGAGATTGGGAAACTTGCATTCAGCGGTGTGGGTGGCAGTGCAAAGTTCCTCGGGAAATTCGCCGAGGTGGCGGTCATGGGCGACAAGGTGAACGGTATCGATTCTGTCAGTGTCCTGGCGACGCATGTCGGCAAGGGAATCGGCGATATTCGGACCGCTGTGCTCAGTGATTCGATCGGGTCCGTCCAGGCTCCCGTTCAGATACCATTTCCCACTATTGGAACCCCGGCTGATATCGCATACGATGTCGAGGCGCCATTCATTATCCCGATGGCGGGACGGAGACCGATGGAGCGATTGAAGAACGGGCAGAAGGCCACGTCGCCGGTCGGTACGACGATCCCTCCGACGCCTGGTCCTCTATCGGCATCCGTGTCCGAACCGGTCATCATCACGACATCTGAGCCGATACCGACACCTGAACCGCCTGTTGCTGTGGAGCCGGACAAGACTCCTGAGCCATCTCCGGATCCATCTCAGGAGCCGCCTGTTCAGGCTATCGTGTCTCCTCAAGTGACAGTGCCTGGCGCAGTCAAAGAGCCGATCGATCAGAAGGCCGCCGAGCTGGCGCGTGCCGCGGCATGGCATACCATCAACAAAGTCGAAAAATATTCCGATCTCAACGCCGATTCCCCGGAAGACCGCGACCGTGTGTTCGCCGAACTGACGAGGAAGCTGTGGACCGAATTCACGGTGCACGAGAAGCCTGATCAGGACGCGCGGGGCTGTCTGCTCCTTATGAAGCTGGCCGGCATGAAGAACGTGGATCCGGACAATCCGAACACGGTCAAAAAGGGATCGTTCGCGGAGAGCGGTGTCACTATGGATACGGGAGATCATCATGCGGCGACCGCCGAAGAGGATGGGAAGCGTCTTATCATCGATCATCATGCGCCCGAGTCCGACCGGAGCACGTCCGCGACGAGATTCGTCTACGAAACTCTTATTGCAACGGGATTATTGAAAAGGGAGCCGTATCTCAATCGGTTCGTCGAGTTCGTCACGAAATGCGACAACTTAGACCTCTCTCCCGACGAGAGGAAAGCAGTCTATGTGAACTATCATAAGAGCCTGTACGGACTGGCATACAGGATGAAGACGGGGGACGTCCTCAGTCTTTTTAGGGATGAGGCTGTCGATCCGGCTGCGGATCTTTCCGAGAAGTACCTGGAGAGTCACGAATATTTCAACCCAAAGAATGGGAAATTTGAACCGCTTACCAACCTCTCGGAGCATATCAAGGAGCAGATGCGGAAAGGAAAAGCCGACCTGTCGGCGGTCGAAAGGGCCGGTTTCGTCTTTGATACGGGAGGCAAGTTCGGGAAAATCCTGATAGATACGAAGAAGAATACGAATAAGGATAAATTTTACAACAGGGTGACTGGTGAAAACAATTCCAATCAGTTGGAATCGTTCGAGAAGGGATACGGCGGATATCTAGTGTGGGCACCGGACGAGAACAGTTTCGTCCTCTATACCCAGGAGAAAATGGATGAGCGGTCTGTTCCGGGTGGGTTTTCACAGGGTACCAATGTCCGCGGACATATGTGGATGAAGGGACAGGATGACAAGGAGAAGCTCACTGTCACCTTGGAGGAGATTCTCTCGAAATTGTCCGGAAAGGATTTCAAGACCGGAGATAATCCGAAGCTCGGAGACGCGTTGAAACTCGATAGGAAGAGCAAGGAAATGCTCGCGCTCTTCGACGAGGGGACATTGACCAGGGAGGCGCTTTTGAATACGGCAGAGCATTCAAAAATCGTCTTGATGTCGCTCCTGAAGGATGTGTTCTCGCAGCGGGCGAACCTGGACAGGAAGTTCGGTGACAAGAAGAAAAAAGCCGGCAAGCAACAACTTCAGAAAAAAGGCTTTGCCGAGAAAATCGCGATCGAAACACTCCTCGAACTTCAGCCGAAGGTCGTCGCCGATCCGACATCCGAATCCCTGAAGAAATTCTCCGGACTGTTCTCGACATTCGAACTGTCGTACGATGCAATCAAAAAGGAAGCGGATGAAAAGAAAGTGACGTCGAAGGATCTCGCTCTCTCATTCGTCAACAGTATTCCCGAATTGAAAACCGAATTCGAGACGAAACTGAATGCTCTTCCTGCTGACAAGCGGGACGACAAGGCTGTTGAGAAGTTGGCAATCATTATAATTTTAGAAGTCGAGGACAGACACATAAAAAAACAGATCAATATTTTAGATGGAAAATTAGTCGTGGAAAAGAACGATCAGGCGCAGAAAAAAATAAGAGATGAAAAAGATAGCTTAGAGGATAGACTGGCTGATATCGCAGAACAGCTTATCCCGTTACGCTTCCTTTGAATTGATATTTAAATAGGATATCTGAATCAAATGAATGAAAATAACTTCTCAAATCTGCCGCCAAATGCAGAAAAGCCTGAAAAAAAGGTAAGAAATATTGAGGCTGATTTGATATTGTTGTTTAACCATCAGTTATTAACAAAAGAAAAAATAAATGAGGCGGCCGGGAAACTAGAAATGAAGGCAGTAACATTGTGTTATCGTATTCTTGGAAAGATGCAGGAAGTTGATAATTTTGGAATATATAGCAATCAACTGGGACAGATTGAGATCAAAACTGAATCTGATTTGCGAGATGGCATTTTTTCCTTTCTTGAAAAAATTCAAAAGGAACGGAGTGCCGTTTCGGAGGCGGTCATACCGAGCGTCAAATCAGATGAATCATCCGTTCAAAACGAGGAACCGATACATATCGAAAAGGAAGAACCTTCGACTGTTAATCCTGATATCGATTCTGTTCCGGAAGAAGAACCGGCTCCGATCGATGAACCGGTCCGTATCGAAACGGGAGAGATTCAGCCTGTCGTCCATAGTGATCTGCCTACCGGAGATTGGGTGACGGAACCGGAACAGCCAATCGAAGAATCGACCCAGCCTGATATAGAGCCTGCTTCGGAGCCGGCACAACAGGATGATGCGGTGGCAGAAAAGCCGGAACTCCCGGAAGACGTTTCCCGACCGGAAAAACAGGACTGGTGGGAAGTGAAACGCGAGACAGAAGTGATGGCCATCGAGGATCTCGATGGGGATATGGATATGTTTAGGGAGCATGTTGTACGGCTCGGTGTCGCGGAAGAAGGTCTGGATGGGAGTTGGAAATGGACTGGAGGTGACAGGAAGCTCATTTTCCTTGGGGATATTCTCGGTGATCGGGAGATGAACGGTATCCAAATAACTTCCAATATCGGAAGTCTTGCTGAACAGGCGAAGGAAGCCGGGGGTCAGGTCGACTCTATCTGTGGGAATCATGACATTCTGTTTATAAATTTCTTATGTCATGAGTTCAGTGATAAAAGTGTACGTATGCAGGCTGAGTCGATTCTTAAGCAGTATATCGGAATATTAGAATTAGCCTTAACCAATCCTGATCCGAATTCTGAGTTCCGGATGGCGACCTTGACTGACTGGTATGACCATGCGGAAGAATTAATACCACTGCTTAATGCGAGGATGCCGGCAATTCTTGAGAACATGAAGACCGATCCGGAAGGAAAGAAACTGCTGGAGAACATCTGCAATCTCAAAGTGGCGGTCGTCTACGACGATACCCTGTACTGTCATACTGATCCGACAGGCGCAATGATGGCCGATCTCACGAAAGGCGGAGATATCGCTGGTCGGGTATCGGAAGTCAATGAGATTTTTCAGGAAAGTCTGCGAAAAAAAATATTTGAGGGAGTGCCTTTCAATGATGAATTCAAGTCGTTGGAAAATATATACCTGAATACTGACAACAGGTCATATTTTACAGAGAAAGAAGAGGTTTATGTTATTCTCGATGACCTATATGAAAGACTGCATTTAGACATGAAAGAGCTGGAGGTCAGTAAATTTGTCGATGAATGGAAGAAGAAATATGCTTTGGCAGGGGAGTATGTTTCGCAGGTACAGCATCTCCTCATTGAAAAAAATGCAGGGAATCTTGAACGTGCTGTGCAGCGGAGTAATGACATATTCACTGGAATAGTATTTGAACATGTGAACATGATAAGGAATGCGAGAATAAACGCCATCATCCATGGACACTCACCGACACCAGGCCGATATTATAATGAAAACGATCTCGTTATCGTGTCACCTCATTCTCATTTTCATGCTCCGGAAAATAAAGTCAGTGGAGTTTTGACCCTGAAAACGAATGGAAAGATCGAACTATTCGGCCAGAGTTTCCGAGAGAAGCGACCGGAAGAGGGACGGGGTACGTCAGAAAAGCCGAAGGTCGTCGCCGATCCGACATCCGAATCCCTGAAAAAATTTTCCGGACTGTTCTCGACATTCGAACTGTCGTACGATGCGATCAAAAAGGAAGCGGATGAAAAGAAAGTGACGCCGAAGGATCTCGCTCTCTCATTCGTCAACAGTATTCCCGAATTGAAAACCGAATTCGAGACGAAACTGAATGCTCTTCCTGCTGACAAGCGGGACGATAAGGCTGTTGAGAAGTTGGT
>CAIOMK010000064.1 GCA_903859375.1 Candidatus Moraniibacteriota bacterium | reverse complement strand
GGGTGGGTCGTGCGGGATTCGAACCTGCGACCGTTGGCTTAAAAGGCCACTGCTCTACCAGCTGAGCTAACGACCCGAGAGTATTTCTGTGATAAACTTTCTTCCTTGGCAACTCTTCAGTTCCTTTTCCCGTTGTACAGCTTCTTGTCTACTAGCGTACTCCTCTTTGTATTTCACTGTCCAGCACTTGCCATTTTTCTTAGTGTAGGATGTATTCTTGCTCGGTAAATCTCCATTGTGTCTTTTGAGTCTCTTTTCCAAATCTGAAGTATATCCGATATACTTTTTACCGGTCTCGTTTTGTATTACGTATACGGAGTATCCTGTAAAAGAATCCATATTCGCACTATTGGCTTAAATCTCCGCTAGTTGGCGGATCTAGCCGACTAAGCTAACGACCCGAGGTAGCGTAACCCGTCGTCCGGCGAAACCTTGCGGAAACACCAACAAAACGGAATCGATTCCGGAAACAAGGGAAGTATAGCCGTTTCCGGAATAGCCGTCAATCGCCCGTTCCGTTTTCCGGACCGTTCTGATATACTACATCCAAGATATCCTCTATTCGTCCCAATCCAGCCTCAATATGAAAAGAGCCATTATCGCCGTTATTCCGTTTTTCGCTCTCGTCCTTTCGGGTTGTTCGCTCGGCTCACAGCAGAGCGATATGACACAGAATCTCCCGACCGTTCCCGGAGGTCTCCTTTCGAGCAATCAAAAGGGAAGCGTTTGGAAGAGCGACGACGGCGGTCAGACATTCCGGGTCAAGTCGACTGTCGATCCGACGAGGATGATCGACAAGGCGGACATCCTTTCCATAGCCTTTCATCCGACCAAATCAAAAACGGTTATTCTTGGTACCATAAATGATGGTATTTTCCAGACCCAGGACGGAGGGGAGATCTGGACCCCGATCCCGTTCCCACCGAAGCGTATTTACAGTTTTATTCTTGATCGGAATAATCCCGATAGCCGGATGTTCGTTTCCGGTGTCGTGAACAACCGTGGCAAGATTTTCCGGACGGATGACAACGGGGCGAACTGGCACGAGATCTACACGGAACCGGGCGACAATACTTTCGTCTCGTCACTTGCTCAGGATCCATGGAATGCGGATATCATCTATGCCGGGACGAATGCCGGCACACTCCTCAAATCGCTTGACGCGGGAGGGACCTGGAAAAATATCGGTGGGAAAGCGGAATACGGTCCGGTTTCAAACATTACGTTCGATGCGAATCGTCATGACTCGATCTCATTTCTTTCATTCGGGAACAAGATGTATCATTCTCCCGACGGTGGGAATACGTGGCTCGATTGGGAAAAGGTGAAGCAAGATGAGCGTCAGGCACTCGCGGCGAAAGGGCATCCGACCGACAGTGTCGCCGATGCCGCTACGGCGGCGCCTGCACAGATGCTGACACTGGTCGCGGACCCGTCACAATCCGGTGTCCTGTATGTGGGAACTTCCAATGTTGGAATTTCCCGGAGCTCGGACAGCGGAAAGAACTGGTCGAAATTGAATATCATCGACAGTGCCCTGAAGTTTCCGATACGATCGATCGCCGTCGATCCGAAGGAATCAAAAAATATCATTTTTGTGGCCGGCAAGACTATCTATCGTTCGTCTGACGGAGGAGTGACATGGTCGGTTACGGCGATCAACTCCGACCGTTCCGCGTCGGTCGTCGATTATGATCCGTTTGATTCGCGATTTATTTTTATCGGCATCCGGGAAATGAAATGACGGTCTGTCGGGCTCCATACGGTAATCATTTTTTTCAAAGAATATGGGAGAGGCGAAAAACATAATTTCAGGAAACGGGGACCGTTTCCTCGCGGCGATCGAACATTTCAAGGCGGAGGCGTCGAAATTCCGAACCGGCCGTGCCCACCCGTCACTCGTCGAGGATATCCAAGTCGACTACTACGGATCCCGGACCCCGCTTCGTCAGATAGCGAGCGTTACGGTACCGGAACCGAGGACGTTGGTCATTTCTCCTTGGGACCAGTCGAGTCTCCATGCGATCGCCGAGGCGATCAGATCTTCCGACCTGGGCCTCAATCCGGCCGATGACGGTCGGCTCATCCGGCTTTCGCTCCCTCCGCTCACCGAAGACCGTCGCAAGGAGCTCGTGAAGGCGCTCAATGCCAGAGCCGAAGATGCGCGTGTCTCTGTGCGGGGCATCCGTGAGGAAATATGGAAGGAGATACTGGCACTCGAGAAGGAGGGCCTTATCGGCGAGGACGAGAAATTCTCAGGCAAGGAGGATCTTCAGAAAGAGACGGACCGATGGGGTGCCGAACTCGAGGCGGTTCGTAAACGAAAAGAAGAGGACATACTGACCGTCTAATATAAAGAACCGGAAACGCTATGACATTCGTGACGATCATCATTTTTTTTCTTCTGCTCGGTGTGCTCATTCTCGCACATGAGTTCGGACATTTCATCGTCGCGATAAAAAACGGCATCAAGGCCGAGGAATTCGGATTCGGATTCCCGCCGCGCCTTCTCGGTGTCGTGAAAGATGACAAGACCGGCAAGCACCGGTTTATTTTCGGGGATGCCGAAGTGAAATCGGAACATACGATATATTCCCTCAATTGGATACCGTTCGGCGGATTCGTCCGTATGAAAGGGGAGGACTCGTCTACGCTTGTCGAACCGGACAGTTTCGCATCGAAATCCGCGTTGACGAGGATTGCGGTACTCGTCGCCGGGGTCAGTATGAATTTCATGCTCGCCTGGTTCCTGTTTTCATTCCTGTATTTTTCCGGATTTCCTCAACCGGTTTCGGACGAGACCCGCGGTATGGCGAAAGACATCTCGATAGAAATTTTCGCGGTCGCCAAGGGGTCGCCGGCGGAATTGATGGGGATCCTTCCGGGAGATAAGCTCCTGACCGTCGAAGGAGTGGCCGTTCCGGGTCTGAGTGAGGCGAAGCAGGCGATAGATGCCCGTCTTGGTCGGGAAACCGTCATGACGGTCAATCGGCAAGGCAAGACGGTTTCTCTCAACGGTACCCCGAGAGAGCACGCTCCGGAAGGTGAGGGAGCGCTCGGCATCTCTTTTGCGGAAACGGGGATGATCCGGTATCCGTGGTATTCGGCTCCGATATATGGGGCGAAGGCGACATGGAATTCCACGGTCTCCATATCAGGCGCGCTCGTCGACATGGTGAAGGGCCTCTTCGTCGGACAAGGAGGCGGCATCGATGTGACCGGGCCTATCGGAATCGTGTACGCCACGAAACAGGTGAGCGAACTCGGTATCGCATATCTCTTCCAGTTTGCGGCAATCCTTTCGATCAACCTTGCGATCATCAATATCCTTCCTCTGCCGGCGCTCGACGGTGGACGTATCCTGTTTGTCCTAATCGAGAAGATCAAGGGCCGTCCGGTCAGGGAAATCATCGAACAACGCGTACACCAGGTTGGATTTTTTCTCCTCCTAATCCTCATGGTCGTCGTCACGGTTCATGACTTTTCACAGTTCCATATCCTGGAGAAAATAGGGAATCTCTTTTCCTAAGAGCGTGATGCCAAAATGATGAAAAGAATGAAAAAATCCTTTGTTAAAAGGATTTTTTCATATCAAAAGTGAGAAATCGCATTCTGTCCGTGCCGATTGTCTTGGTCTATTGACAAAAAGTATATTTTCAGTTATGATAGCCAGTCAGCCTATAAAGGGATAGCCGTGCCTCGGGTGTCCGAATGGTCGGCGGTAATCATTTCATTTGCCGGATATATATGGGGTATATGCTCATGACGTTTCTCTATAAACACTACAAGAATCTGATCCTGATCGGACTGTTGTTCGCCATGTCCGGATTTCTATTCATCATCCTGTTCGGCCGGGGATCGGTCGCGAAGGCGGATTTCATTCTCGTACAGCCGAACATTTCGAATCAGGACTTCTATACCTCGTTCAAGTCCGCCGAGTATCTGAGCAAGGTGCTCGGGGAAGCGGTGAAAAGTGAACGGTTCATGCAGGCCTCGATCGATACCGGAAAGATGGATGAAAGCGTGCTACCGTCGGCAACGAACATGTCCGACCGTCTGACGGCGTGGGGAAACATGGTGTCCGTGCGTCGCAACGATACCCTCGGTATGATCTCGCTGCAGGCAAAGGGAAAGACGGACCGTGAGGCATACAAGACCATGCAGGCGGTGACACAGGTATTCATACAGCAGAACGCGATGTTCCGTGGAGGTGATGAGAAAAGTGTCGAGGTGCGAATCCTGTCCGGTCCTATCGTGAAACCGACACCGGAACCGCAGAGCTTCATCCTTTTCGTTTTTGGGGCTTTCGTATCGGGGTTCCTGTTCGCATCGGTCGTTTTCTACCTCCGGGAACAACGTCAAGGAAATGTGACCGTATCGAGAGGCATGTCGTTTATTTCTCGCTGATAGGCGTTCTCAACTCCGGAGGAATCGGTATTCTTCCGGAACGAGAGAGTCGATCGGTTCGCTCTCAGGGTATCTTTACAATCACAAAATGTTAAAGGGCAGGAGGCCCGAAATGATGAACAAACAAAATAGTGTCATCGTCTGGTGTTTTCTTCTGACGCTTGCGTTCGCAAATGACGCGTTCGCCCGCAGTAGTGAGACACTGCACGACTTCCGGCTGATCGGCTCTTCGCCGGTGGAACGGAAGGTGGAATTCAGGCCACTCGCATTCGCCGGACTCGAGCTGACCGACAATATCAAGTCGGGAAACTTCGTCTGCTTCTCTTGGAATTATCCGGAGACGGTCGAAGCGTTCTCCGAATGGGACCGGCTCAGAATTTCCTTCCAGGCCCATGTGGTCGGGGAGGATGGTTCCGAGTATGTCACTCATGCGCTCTTCGCGGGGGTGATCGGAAATATTCCGGCACCGAGGTATGGAGGTGTCGTCGAAGGCATTTCCGGACCGAGGTCCGATCTGAAAGGGGTGACCCTGACGACGGAATTGGACAAGGCGTATACCTTGTTGGGAAAAGAAATCCCGGAGTTCGATCCTGAGAAATGGGAAAACGGAGAATATCGTCGCTCGTTCGTTCTCAAATACGGGACGACATTGTCTGAGACACCGGTTTCCGAACTCGTGAAAAACGAGGTCATGAACTGGAATGTCTATGAGACGAAAATCGGACTCGTCGCGAGTCCGTGGAACGAGGATCAGGTTCGGAAGCTAGCCGAGATCAACCCGCAGGACACGTTTCTTCAGAAGCTTGTCGGCGTCGGAAAATTCAGGATAAGACTGAGTCCGATCGCCACCGCGTCGGGTGCGGTACTGGACGTGATAGGTGCGATAGGTGCGAAGTCGCGGAATTTCGGACACAAGTCAGTGCAGTCCCGGGAAGAGCAGGGGTACAATATGTTATGTTGGACCAGGCTGTACAAGGACTGTCTGGAAAGAAATTTTGGAAGGACAAACAACTAAAAGTAAAAGGAGGGTACGAACGTGAGGAAACGAAATCGTTTCGCGATCGCGTTTCTGCTGTGCCTGTGTGCCCTTTTTGGGTGGCAGGGAGCGGAAGCGGCAGAGGTCGCGGCGGATTCTGTTTCCACGGCCACCGTCAGTCATCCGAGAGGGAAACTTTCCGGATTCAAATACTGGCGGCATGTCGGTGGAAACAAATTCCGTGGGAACAACGAGCTCGCATGGAGGCAGCACGGTCTGGACAAGATCGAGATTGCCGAGATGAGACTGCTTGTCGATCAGAAGTTTGAATGGGCGACTTTTTCCAATGGGCAGGAATTTCACAAGATTTCATTCGGAAAGAATGAGATATGGAAGGAAACGATTGCCGATTGGGGAGAGAACAAGGCATATGCCGCGAGACTGTATCGTCTTTCTTCTGGAAAGACGATTGCACAGATCCTGTGGTGCAAGAACTGGGTCACACCGGAGCTTGTTCCCATGACACGTGATATGGCCGGACTGGAAGCGATTATCAAAGCGGTTCCGGATGAGACGCCAGAGTCGGTGCCGGCTCCGAAAGAAGAGCCCCGTGCCGGATATTCGCAGATCGATGCCGAATTCAACGGTGGTGGCTACGGATACCGCGGTCATGGCTCGCATGGGAGAGGGAACTATATGGATGGTTCCATCCTGTTCGATGCCGGGGAAGGATATCGTGTGGGACTCGGGTTCTTCGCTGCCGGAAACAGTGGCGAAACCAATAACGATTCATATCGTTGGAAAACTCCGTGGACTATCGGCCCGCAATTGGCGATCATGCGCGACACCGGGAGTCAGGGCTTTATTTCAAAAAGCCGTCTGCTCTTCGGTAGCTCCCATGAAGAATATTCGACCGATGGTTGGTACTCACAGAGGCAGTCTGGAAATATGTTCGGTCAGTATTTTGAGTACTATAGCCGTCCCAATGCGAATTTCAAGTGGGGCGCGGTAGGAGAACTCTGGGTACCGTTTGGCCAGCAGGTGACCGGATCTACCGATCGATATGCCGAGATAAAAGATCTCGGATCCTGGTATCTTGGAATATACGGTCAGCAGTGGCTCAGTCCCGATTGGGCGATCCGCGCCAAGCCAGGACTCTTCCATACGAACATCGACCGTGTCACAAGCGCGAAGTTCGAGCTTACGGCCCGGTATCGTGAGATGCTGTATGCCGGTCCCGATCTCTCGGTTAATCTTGCCAACGGCGCGATGACCTGGGGAGCGGTGATAGGTATCGAGCTTCGTGGAACGGTCCGCAAGGCATGGCAGAACGCCAATGGCAAAGTCAAATATGTCGGAACGGTGAAAACCTACGGTGAGAACCATTCTGAGAATGGAAACAAACCGGTGGATTTCGGCGTCAGTACCGACTAGAGCCGACCGAATATGGAGGGAGAAGGATGTGCTTCGTTTACGAGGACATGATCCATGCTTCACGGATAAGAAAATGAAAGAGAGGTGGCTTGTAATAAGCACCTCTCTTTATCGTATATGGCTTCCTTTGCCTGCGGTAATCGCCTTGTTTTAGGAACACACATTTGGCGGATTGATTAATTCGAATTCTTTCAAATATTCGTTCGGACTTTTCCCGTCCAATCCGCAGTGTTCAAGATCATTGTAGTACATATTCCACCGTCTCATCTTTCTTTGCAAGTCCC
>CAIOMK010000063.1 GCA_903859375.1 Candidatus Moraniibacteriota bacterium | reverse complement strand
GAGAATCAGGAAGAAGTCGATGTCGAGGAAGGGCTTGTGAAAGTGAAAGAGGGGGCAATCCTGGTAAAAGAGAGTCGTGAGAAACTCAAGGAAGCCGAGAACGAATTCGAAATCGTGAAAAAAGAGCTGGAAGCGGATGGGGAGTAGCCGGGAGAGCTTCGAAAGCTTCTGAAGCTTCATTGAGCGTCTTGATCTTCATGAGCTTTTGGAATAATGATTATTGTCGTAGTCATATGACGTTTTCCATGGAAAAAGCGAATATTACGGACTCGGAAGAAGAGAGTGAAGAGCAGGAATTGCTGAAACCTCCGAAGGAGACCATCGATGATTTGCGGAGCATGAAGGAATTCGCGCAAAGCCGGAAGGAGTCGTCCGAGCGGTTATTCGAGATGAAACAGAAGGAAATAGAGCGGCTTCGTGAGGAGATCGAGGGAAAGAAAGAAGGTATCATCCAAAGGATTTTTGAATTCAAGAAGATCCGGGAGATGGAACGGCAGCTTGGATTTCAGCGTGAGGTCGGGGAACGCCACGAGAAGGATGCTTCCGAAATACAAAAGCTCATCGGGCAGTATGATGGGCTTATCGCCGAGCGTGAGCATTACGACGCGTTGGTGGAGGAGGCATACGCGGAGAATGACGCGTTCGACGAACGGGGGAAGGAAGCGGTACTCGAGGAGGAACGGAAACGGGACATTGCCAATCTCGCGAAGGAACACGGCGTTTTTTTCGCGCATGATTATGTCGTCGGAGACGGGATGCCGAGCGCGAACAACAAGGCGATCAATACGAGGGGTATGGATCTTTTGGATCTGTTGGATACCGACTTAGCCCTTGCTCCGCCGATAGCGGTCTCGTCCCTTCATCCGGGTACGAGAGAGGGGCTTTTCCATGATGGGAGCGGGAAGAGAAGCGGCGGGTTCGGATGCTTCGTATCGGCTGGGCGGGTTACAGCCGCGGGGCGAGGCGATATCGGAAGTGTCGCAATTTCCCGCTACGAACGGGTCGTTTTCGGTGAAGAGTTGAAGAAGGCCGACAATATCGACGAGGCGATCAAAAAGGACGATTTCGACGGGAAGTCGGGATATGAGGAGAGTACTTCATATAATGAATTGGTCGTACAGAACCCGGAGATTGCCGGAGTGTATATCAGATGGGAGGAGGGCGACGGCAATCAATCCGCACTCGCGGATAACGCGGAAATAACGCTCCAAAACGGGAACGGTCGCGGATACGACGAGTGGTGGGAAACGATCGGAGGGCTGAAGATGAGGAATATCCCGTTTTTTATTTTGGATCGTTCGAACAATACGACACGTCTCGCCCATGATATCGATATGGAAAAGAGGACATTCAAAGTGACGCCGGTATTCACCCCGGAGATGATGGTTTCCATGCCCGGCATTTACAAACAGCACACGGACAAGGAGGAACGGCGGAAGGCGGTCATGCGAATTTTCGATAAGGTCTCCGGTGTGCTGACGGAGGAGGAGAAAACATTCGAGCCGGACGGTTCGGAACGGGATATGACGACGTCTCCGTATCGGTTGTACGAATAGTAGACATAAGCCCACGAGAGGAAAAAAAGAGCTGGAAGCGGATGAGGTATGATTTCGAAAGGTCCCGGAGTCATATTCGGCTTTATGAACTTTGACAACCTTGAATTGACCTCTGCATTTCTGCTTTGTCTTGGCAGACCTCATCATATTGAATTTTGACGTATATTCTTGACGGTACGGATTATCGATGATAAGGTAATTCATTGATAATCGTTCTTTAAACATATAAATGCCGGAGGTGTGACGTGAAAGCAGAAGAATTGAAGATTCCTACCGAATCTGCTTCGGACAGAATCGAAGCGGTTGGTGAGAAACTCGTCGGTGAAGGGCATTATTATGTGCTGTCGAATGGTCAATTCGAACCGCGGTCGGTGCGGTTTCAGATAAATATCGGTACGGTTCTTATGCCTTTCCGTTATAAGAAGCCGTCAATCGGTGCTGGTGGGATATTCGCTCCTGACGAGGTCTGGGAGGAGTCGCTCCGATCCGGGTATCAGCTTCTGAGCATCGTGCAGCATTCCTATCGCGGACCATGTCACTGGCATCGGGGGGATGATGCCATGTTCTGTGCCGTGCTGATAGGGGGTGTCTGGGAAACCCGATATTTCCCAAAAGGTAACATTGAACTGTTCGCATGGGACGAAGCTGTCGCAATCATGCAGATACGGCGATGGCAATGATAATGATGGAATGTGAATATATATCCTGTCGGGGTTTGAAACCCGGCAGGATATTTTTGTAAAAAAACCGATAATAGTTCCACTGATCCTCGCCGACGTATCCTCTCGTGGTATACTGAAACGTACAGAAAACAATACAAAGAAAATATGCCACATTTTTCCAAGGATATTTCCGTCGTCATCGGCGGAGCGGCGGGACAGGGTATACAGACGGTCGAGGCGGCGCTTATGCGGATCCTGAAGGATGCCGGATACGGCGTATTCGCGTGCAAGGAGTATATGTCCCGCGTGCGGGGCGGGAGCAATTCCGTCGAGATACGACTTTCGTCCATGAAGGCTCCACGAAGGGCATATGTCCGTCGGATCGATTTCCTGTTCGCGCTCGACGCGCCCGCGCTTGAACATCTTCGATGGCGGATCGGCGAAGGAACGACGGTGTTCGCCGAGAAATCGAAATCGGATGCGGACGGCATCCACCGATTCGTGGACACACCTCTTTTGGAATTCGCGATGGAAGCGGGAGGCAGCCCCCTGTATGCGAATTCGGTCGCACTCGGTGTGATCCTCGGCGTTTTCAATATCCCGTCGCGGAGTGCGGAAGCGTATCTTGAAAAAGTTTTTTCCAGAAAAGGAGCCGACATCGTCACGAAAAATATCAACGCCCTGAAAAAGGGATATGATTTCGGCAGGCATACGGCGTATGCGGAAGACATCGAAGTCCCGCTCTTCGCCGATGAGAAAAAGAAGGATGACCTGTTGCTCGATGGGACGACCGCTCTGGGTATCGGTGCCATCGCGGGAGGATGCGATTTCATCTCCTCGTATCCGATGTCTCCGGGCACCGGTGTGCTCGCGTTCCTCGCCCAGCATGCGAAGAAATGCGACATCGTGGTCGATCAGGCGGAGGACGAGATCTCCGCTATCAATGCGGGCCTCGGTGCGTCCTATGCTGGCGCCCGCGCCTTGGTGACGACGTCCGGCGGCGGATTCGACCTCATGCAAGAAGGCGTGAGCCTTTCTGGTATTATCGAAACGCCGATCGTGATCCACATCGGTCAGCGACCGGGACCGGCGACGGGACTCCCGACCCGCACCGAGCAGGGCGACCTCAACCTCGCCTTGTATGCGGGGCACGGGGAATTCCCCCGCGCCATCTATGCTCCGGGCACGCCCGCCGAGGCTATCGAGGGCATGGAACGGGCCTTCGATACGGCGGATGCGTATCAGATTCCGGTTTTCATACTGTCGGATCAATATTTCCTCGATGCCATCTCACCGATCGACATCCGGGAAGTGGCCCGTTTGACGACGGATCGTCATATCGTGAAGACGGAGCCGGGATACCTCCGGTATGCGCTTACTCCGGACGGACTTTCCCCACGGGGCGTTCCGGGATACGGGGACGGACTGGTCTGTGTCGATTCGGATGAACACGACGAGAGCGGTCATATCACGGAAAGTTTCGAGATGCGGCGCGCGATGATGGAGAAGCGGTTCAGGCGCCTTGACGCTCTTCGTGAAAGCGCTCTTTTGCCTCACTCATATGACAATTTCGATGAAGCGGAAACGGTGGTCATCTCATGGGGTTCCAATCGCTGGGTGCTAGAGGAAGCGATCGGGAAACTCGGAAGCAAAAAGCTCGCAGGACTCCATTTCGCGCAGGTTTTTCCGCTGAACAAGGAAGTGTCGAACCTGCTTGGCAAGAAAAAGATCATCGTCGTCGAGAACAATCATTCGGGGCAGTTCGCTGATCTGTTGGTACGCGAGCTTGGAGTGAAGATCTCCCGACGCGTGTTGAAATCGACCGGTGAGCCGTTCTCGGTCGAGGAACTCATCGATGAACTGAAGCTAGAACTAACAACTAACAACTAACAACTAATAACTAATAACTAATAACTAATAACGTACAACGGAAGAATGAGACGAAAAATTCAAAAGCGTTGTCAGTTATAAGTTGTCGGTTGTAAGTAAAAACGTATGAATCCCTTCGACATGCCACAGGAAACCGATATCGCCTGGTGTCCTGGATGTGGCAATTTCCCTTTGCTCAACGTGCTCAAGATGGCTCTTCGCGAACTCGGCAAGGATCCGAAGGAGGTCGTCATCTCGTCCGGTATCGGTCAGGCCGCCAAGATGCCTCAGTATGTCGACGCCCATATGTTCAACGGGCTTCACGGCCGCTCGATTCCGACGGCGATGGGCATCAAACTCGCAAATCGAAACCTCACTGTGATCGCAGAATCGGGGGACGGTGACATCTACGGTGAGGGCGGCAATCATCTCCTGCATATCGCGCGACGTAATCCGGATATCACGATTTTCGTGCACAACAACATGGTATACGGTCTCACGAAGGGGCAGGCGTCCCCGACGACGACCACAGGCACGAAGAATCCTCTCCAGCCGGACGGGGTCATCGTCGAGCCGATCAATCCGATAGCGGTGGCGCTCTCGGTCGACATCCCGTTCATCGCGCGTGTGAACGTGGGGGACGTCGCACAGACGAAGGAAATACTCAAGCAGGCCATCTCTTTCCGCGGGCTGTCTCTTGTCGATATCTTCGCGCCCTGCGTCGTGTTCAACAAGGTGAACACCTATCAGTGGTTCAAGGAACATTCCTATGCCGTGCCGAAGGACTACGATCCGACCGATCGTATGGCGGCATTCCGACGTGCGCTCGAGACCGACAAGCTCCCGCTCGGCGTGCTGTATCGCAATGATTCTCGCGAGCTCTACGAGGACCGTCTCGGTATCACCGACACTCCGCTCTATGAGCGTGAATTTCCGGAAGCGGCATTCCAGGAAGTGCTCGCAGGATATCGATAATACTCAGTGAAACAAAAACCGGACTTCCGATGAAGGAGTCCGGTTTTCATTTTATGCCAGGCCGAGCCGTATCCGGGTCTCTTCGGTCATGAGGTCGGGGGACCATGGGGGATCGAAAGTAAGATCGATTTTCACTTCTTCGACTTCCGGCATCTCGAGAAGCCGATCCTCGATATCCTTCTCGATGATGAAGAAGAGGGAGCACCCGATGGTCGTCAGGGTCATAGTTACCGTAGCGACGCCTTTCGGGGAAATTTTCACATCATAAATCAGACCGAGATCGACGATGGAAACATCGAGCTCGGGGTCGAGTACGGCCCGGAGTTTCTCCATGGCCCGCTCTTTTTTGGTAGTCCTTTTTTGCGCCATAAGGGGTTGTTCGGGCTTTATGGTATATGAAAACTTCCTTTTTGGGAAGGAAGTTTTCAAAGAATCATCACGTATTGTCCTCTTTAGTTCGCGGTGATGGCACCGACCGGGCATCCTGCCACCGCACCCTGTATCGTCTCTTTGGTATCCGTGTCGGCCGAGTCGAGGATGACTGACTTGCCTTCATCATCGAGACCGAATGTCCCGGAAGCGAGTGCTGTGCACCCTCCGCATCCGATACAAAGGTCGCGGTTCACTTCTACCGTCAATCCGTTCGCGAGCGCCACCGGTCCGCTCGGCTTTGATGCGTCTTTGAATGCCATAGTTTTTTCTTACGATTTATGACAACCATATCATACCTTATTTTCAGAATCGGATGCAAGTGTTTTTTTGAGGGTTTCAAGTGAAAGAAGCGCGCATTTGAGCCTGTTTGGGGAAAGCTCGACGCCGAGAAGGGAAAGGATGTCGTCCGGACCGAGGGCAAGTGCGGTCTCGACGGGCTTCCCTTTTATCACTTCGGAAAGGAGTGACGCGGCGGCCTGCGAGATGGCACACCCGTGGCCGTGAAAATACACTTCGGATATGAGGTCGTCTTGTATGAGCAAATCCAAAGACAGCGAATCGCCGCAGGTGGGATTCTTGGATTCTCCATGATGCGTGGGATGATCGATCAGCCCACAATTTCGTGGATGTTTGGAATGGTCGAGGATGACGGCCTGGTAGAGTGAGGACATACGAATAGTCTACAGTCAAAAGTTCAAAGTCGAAAGTCTGAATACGAAGACGGAGAGAATAGTCACAAGTCACAAGTCTCAAATCGAAAGTGAAGAATGAGGGGAGGAATCAATGCGGATTATTCGGGTAACGAGTCATGACGGAAGGAATATAGCTCTTTAACAATATAGTTATGTCCTGAACAGGTTCACTGCCGTCTTGAGTCCCTCGATGAACGCTTGGACATCCTCTTCCGTATTATATATCGAAAAGGTAGCACGGGCGGTGGCGGGAAGGGAGAGGATACGGTGTAGCGGCGCGGCACAGTGCTCGCCTGCTCGGACGCAGATGTCGTGCTCTCCGAGGATGTGGGCGATATCGTGCGGGTGAATGCCGTCGAGAGTGAAGGAGACAATGCCGCTTTGCCGTGTCGACGTCGGACCGAAGACCTGGATATCATTACCGAATGTTTCGTGGAGCAACGCTACCGCTTTCGTCGCGAGCGTGGATTCATATCCGTGTATGGCGTCGATGCCGACTTCTTCGACGAAGTCGAGTGCGGCTCCAAGACCGAAGACGGCCGCGATGTCTGGCGTTCCCGCTTCGAACCGGTGCGGGGAATCCTTGTACGCCGTTTCTTCCGCACTAGCATCCTGAACCATGCCTCCTCCGACCTGATATGGGGGAAGTGTCGACAGGATGGCTTCTTTGCCGTACAGCACACCGATACCGGTCGGACCGAAACACTTGTGCCCGGAGAATGCGAGGAAGTCGCAGTTCCACTCGCGGACATCGATATGCGAGTGTCCTGCCGCCTGTGCCGCGTCGACGACGGTCAAAATGTTTGGATTTGTCTCTTTTGCGACGCGGATCAGCTCCGCTACGGGATTCGTCGCACCGAGGACATTGGAAATCGCCGAGAATGCGAAGACTTTCGTACGGGAATCGATATATCCACGTGCCTGTTGCAAGTCGAGGGAACCATCTTCTCCGAAGGGTACGATACGGAGTTCGGCTCCGCGCCTTCCCGCAAGCCGTTTCCAGGGAAGGAAATTCGAATGGTGTTCGAGTGCCGTGACAACGATATTGTCACCTTCATGGATGCGGTCTTCAAGTACGGAAGCGAGGAGATTGATACTCTCGGTCGTATTTCGTGTGAATACTATCTCATCGGCATCGGCACCGAGAAATTTCGCGGTTTGCTCGCGAACCGCCTCGAAATGGGACGTTGTCTCTTCCGCAGTCGCATACAGTCCGCGGCCGACATTGGAGGAAAGTGTCCCATAGTACGATGATATGGCATCGATGACCGACGTCGGCGTAAGCGATGTCGCCGCTGAATCGAGATAGACGAGACCTGGTCGGGCGGTGAGGATGGGGAATTGGGATCGGATATCAATCATAGAATTTAGAATGAAGTATTAGGAATGAAGAATCAGGAATAATGAAACAAAACACGTAGTCTGGAATCAAATTGAGTTGTCATCCCGACCGAGTCACCGAGTGGAGGGATCTGCGTTGATTACATGGTATTTGTTATCAGCCTGCAGATTCCTCGACCTTGCTCGGAATGACAAGCGGTTGTCAGTTATGAGTTGTTGGTTGTCAGTTCATGTATCATGTCTTTGGCATCTTTGAAAAAACCGTCGGCAAGGAGCGCCGTCGCATCCGCTTCGGAGAGTCCGCGTGTCGCGAGGTAACAGATTTGCTCCGCATCCGGCGGGGTGATCGATGCAGCGTGCGAGCAGGAGACATCGTCGGTCCCGATTTCGAGTTCCGGAGCAGCGGAGGCCGATGTTTTCGGCGAAAGCAGAAGGGCTCGGCAGTCCTGCCTTGCGTCGGATCCGGTTGCGTCATTCGAGATGTCCACGAGTCCGCGGAAAGAGACGGAGGACGACCCATCAAGTCGGGCGCGCATCGTCGAGGACGAGACGGTATCCGGTGCGAGGTGTCTCTGGATGATGCGCGGTGAGAATCGGTCGTCATCCACACCCGTATAGAAGGCGAATATGTGCGCCACGGCGTGTGCTCCCGCGAGTTCGAACACGACTTCGCCGTCGCGGTTTTCCATCAGGAAGACGACCTGCTCGTTTTCACCGAGCCGGTAGGTCGTTTTTTGGTCGTTTGTGATGTCGATGAATTTCATATCATTCATATTTCCGTATCTTCTTTCAACTTTCAACTTTTGACTTTCGACTTATCCCACACTTCCTTCCATCTCGAGATTGATCAGTCGGTTGAGCTCGATGGAATATTCCATGGGGATTTCCTTTACCACGGGTTCGATGAATCCGTTGACGAGGAGTCCTCCGGCTTCCTGCGGTGAGAGCCCGCGCGAGGCGAGATAGAACAGTTTTTCCTCCCCGATTTTTTCGACGGTCGCTTCGTGTGCGAGTCGGGCATCCGAAGCATGCGACGAGAGCGACGGATAGGTGTCGGAGCGGGAATCCTTGTCGAGGATGAGCGCATCACAGACGCTTGAGGATGAACAACCGGTGGCGTTCTTGGCGATACGGATATCGCCGCGGAACGAGGAACGGCCACCATTCTTGGAAATCGATTTTGAGATGATACGGGAATGAGTGTCGGGAGCGAGGTGAATCATCCGGGCGCCGGTGTCCTGATGCTGACCTTTGCCCGCAAGTGCGAGAGAAAGCATCTCGCCCCGCGCCCCGCGCCCCGCGAGGATGACGGCCGGATACTTCATCGTCACTTTGGAACCGAGATTGCAGTCGACCCATTCCATGACAGCGTCTTCTTCGGCCTTTGCACGTTTGGTGACGAGATTATAGATATTGCCGCTCCAGTTCTGGACGGTTGTGTAGCGGACGCGGGCGCCTTTTTTTACGAAGATCTCGACGACTGCTGAGTGGAGCGAATCGGTACGATAGATGGGTGCGGTACAACCTTCGAGGTAGTGAACGAAGCTTCCTTCCTCGGCGATGATGAGCGTACGCTCGAATTGTCCGAAGGATTCTGAATTGATACGGAAGTATGCCTGAAGAGGGAGTGTGACTTTGACGCCTTTCGGGATATGCACGAACGACCCGCCTGACCACGCGGCGGAATTGAGTGCCGAGGAAAAATTATCGGAAGGTGGAACGAGTGTGCCGAAATATTCCCGGACAATCTCCGGATATTTCTTCACGGCGGTATCCATATCGCAAAAGATGACGCCTTGCCTGGTCAGCTCCTTTTGTACGCTCTCGTAGACGACCTCGCTTTCGTATTGGGCGGATACGCCGGCGAGGAAATCCTTCTCCGCCTCGGGAACACCGATGCGGTCGTAGGTTTCGCGGATTTCCGGAGGGAGGTCGTCCCAGCTTTTGACGGCGGCCTCGGTCGACTTCCTATAGTACGTGATGGCGTCGTAATCGAGTGCCGAGAGGTCGGGCCCCCATTTCGGTTGTGAAGATTCCGTAAAGAGTCCGTAGGCCTTGAGACGGAAGTCGAGCATCCACGCCGGCTCTCCCTTGATTTCGGAAATCTGCCGGACAACGGATGATGAAAGACCGAGGCCGGTCTCTTTGACGGTCCGTTCGGGTACGGAGAACCCGTACTTGTAATGGTCGGAGTCTGGAAAGTCCATAAAGTCAAAATCAGACAAACAACTTACAACTGACAACTGACAACCGATAAGTCGCATTGACACCAGTGTGTATGCAGTACCCTGTTGTTGGTTGTGAGTCATTAGTTGTCAGTGAATCTTATTGAATCCTTCCTCGACCGTCTTTATCGCGAGATCGTGTCCGCCGAGAGCGGCGACCCTGCCATCTTTGAGTATGACGACCGTATCTGGTTTGATGAGATCGATAAGCTTGGGGGAATGCGTGATGTAGATTTTCGTCGCGTCTTCCGGAAGGTGGGCGCGTAGGAATTCCGCGATGCGCTTCACGGCGTCCGTATCGGTTCCGGTGTCGATCTCGTCGAAGATGACGAGGGATGGCGCGAGGACCGCGGCCTGTATCGCCTCTATCTTCTTGCGTTCCCCGCCGGAGAACCCGTCATGTATGGATCGGGAAAGGAATTCTTCGGCGATATCGATTTCGCGGGCAAGCGTTCGGAGCTCCCTGTGCAGGACGACCGGATCTTTCTTCCCGTCGAGCGCACTGCGGAGGAGCTCCTCGACCGAGACGCCCGGAATGGGAAGCGGTGACTGGAAAGAAAGGAACATACCGAGTTTCGCGCGCTTGTCCGCGGACAAAGCTTTCAGTTCTTCTCCGTTCCAAGTGAGTTCGGATGCGTCGGAGAGTGTGATATCCGGCCGGCCCATGATCGCTGCGGCCAACGTCGATTTTCCGGACCCGTTCGGACCGAGGACGACAACGGTCTTTCCCGACTCGAAATCAAGCGAGATGTCGTGGAGTATTTCCTTGTCTCCGATTGTGGCGGTGAGATTCCGTATTTCAAACATAGGACTGAGTCGAAAGTTAAAAGTGAAAAGTCAGGCGACGGACTCGGTGAGATTCTTGCTTCTGGCTTCCTTGTTCCGGCTTGATAATGTTTCAAGCGTAACCCGTGAGAGGGTGTGCTCAATTTCAATTTCCAGATTCCTCAGTATATCGTTCGTCTGACAGTGAGAGGGGAAATTACAGGGGAGTGTTCCCTTGCCGCCCGGGGAAGAGAATGTCCTTACCGGCCCGTCGAGCGCAAGGAGGATGTCCCAGACGGAGATGGTCATGTCTGAAAGTGCGTATCCTCCTTCGACGCCCTTGGTCGACTCCACGATACCGGCCTTTCGGAGTTTTTGGAGGATCTTTTCGAGGAAGTCTTCGGGGATCCGTTCCTGTTCCGAAAGCTCGCGCGCCGAAATCGGCTCAGCCGCTTCTGCGAGACAGACTGCCGCTCTGAGGCCGTAATACGCCTTTTTTGAGATTTTCATCCCTGTACATCTAATATGGACTATTTCAGTCCTATTTAAGCAGGAACGGGGAAAATTGTAAAGGGGAAAGGGAATAGCCACACATCTCAAGACGAAAGGGCACAGTCGGTACTTGTGTAGCCTTGCGCCTTTCCGTGTGGAACGATACCATTCGTACATGGAAGAAAACTTTTGGAAACAATTGAAAAAGCCTTTTTTTGCGCTGGCGCCGATGGACGACGTGACGGATTTCCCTTTTCGGACCATGCTCGCGCTACATGGCAAGCCGGACGTGCTGTGGACCGAGTTCGTGTCCGCGGACGGGCTTATGCATCCGGACGGGTTGAAGGCGCTTCTGCCGAAGCTCGAATACGACGGCGAAGCGGAGCGTCCCATCGTGGCGCAGCTTTTTTCCGCGTCGCCCGAGAAGATCCGACAGGCGGCATATCTGATCGCGGACCTCGGATTCGACGGGGTGGATATCAATATGGGATGTCCCGACAAGGCGATCAACAAACAGGGTGCCGGTGCGGCGCTTATCAAAAGCCCGTCGCTTGCGGCCGAAATCATCATCGCTGCGAAGGAAGGCGTCGCTTCCCATCATCGGCCGATCCCCGTGTCGGTGAAGACCCGAATCGGATGGAACGAGGATGAGCTCGAGACGTGGCTCCCGACGCTTCTCGCCACGAGGCCGGCAGCGATCACGGTGCATGCACGGACTCGCAAGGAGATGTCTCTCGTGCCCGCACGCTGGGATCGGATCGCCCGCGCCGTCGAGATCGCGAAGGGCACGGGTGTGCTTATTATCGGCAATGGGGACGTGACCGATCTTGCCGATGCCCACGCCAAAGCGAGGGAAACCGGCGCGGACGGGGTGATGCTCGGCAGGGCCGCGCTCGGCAACCCGTGGGTCTTCAACGCGCACAAGAAAGATATTCGTGTGGAGGAGAAACTCCTCGCTCTTATCGAACACTCCAAAATCTTTGAACAGTTCTACGGCGAGGGCCACCGCTTCGACGTGATGCGCAAACACTACAAGGCATACGCGAACGGATTCTCCGGTGCCAGACAGCTTCGTACCACCCTTATGGAATCCAAAAACGCCGCCGACGCCGAGCGGATCGTAGCGGAGTTTATCGCTTCGGTCGGGGCGGAAATAAAACGGTCAGTGTTGGAATAGGCTAAAAAATCCTGTGTCTTTGGAAAAATACGTTTCAGAATGAAATTCTAGGAGTTTGTTTTAGGAACACACATTTGGCGGATTGATTAATTCGAATTCTTTCAAATATTCGTTCGGACATTTCCCGTCCAATCCGCAGTGTTCAAGATCAT
>CAIOMK010000062.1 GCA_903859375.1 Candidatus Moraniibacteriota bacterium | reverse complement strand
TCGACGATCTCGGGGACGATGATACGTACCGCGACGAGGTCGTAGATACGGCTGATCTCCATGTCGTGCTTCTGCAGTTTCTTGAACAGCCGATATGGATGCTTCGTCCGACCGTCGATCGCCGAGATGCGGATGCCGTCGCTCTCGAGTTCTTTTTGGATCTGTGAAATGATGCGTTCGAGATAGGTCTTGCCTTCGCGGACATACGTCTCTTCGATCTGTCTCATCGCGTCGTAATGTTCCGGGTCGAGGTACTTGAACGAGAGGTCCTCGAGCTCGCCTTTGATCTCGCTTATGCCGAGCCGATTCGCGATCTGGGCATAGATTTCCATCGTCTCGCGGGCGATACGCTCCTGCTTTTCTTTCGGAAGGGCGTCGAGCGTGCGCATGTTGTGGAGGCGGTCGGCGAGCTTGATGATGACGACACGGATATCCGCCGCCATCGCGAGGAACATTTTGCGAAGGTTCTCGAGGAAATATTCCTCACGTGATCCGCGAAGTTTGATACGTCCGAGTTTGGTGATGCCGTCGACGAGAGATTCGACTTCCGCGCCGAACCGCTTGCCTATTTCGGTGAGTGTCCGGTCGGTATCTTCCGGAACGTCATGAAGGAGTCCTGCTGCGAGCGTTTCCTTGTCCATGCCTATCTCGGCAAGGATTTTCGTGACGGAGATCGAGTGTGTGACATACGGCTCACCGGACTTCCGGTTCTGTCCTTTGTGGGCCTCCAGGGCGAACGTGTAGGCCTCCTGGATGAATCGACGTTCTTCGGCCGAGAACGGGCGTCGGGAGGTTTTGAGGATATCGTCGAGGGTTGCGAGTTCGGTATGGTTCATAGTTCGGTGTTTGATTCATTCCCGTCACTTTCATTTAATGCCGAAAGCCGGTTTTGGGCAAGTGCTGGGCAAATCTGAGGCTTGCCGAGCCGTTCGTCGCGTCGCCTGCGAACAACGAGGCTTGATTTTTCCCCCAAAAGAGTATATACTCTTCAATTATGTTTTAATTCATTATTTTAAGGCTGGTTTACTGTTCCATTTCGAACTTGAAATCGATACAATTTCGAGCGAAAATCACGAAAACCATAATGGAATACGTTCCGTATTCCGAGAGGGCCACGTGATTCAGAGCCGGGATTTTTGTTTTTTGTCGATGAGAGAGTAAGCAGACTCGAAACGATATGCATATACAGAAAAAGACGAAGATCGTGGCGACCATCGGGCCGGTCACGACCAGCGAAGCGATGCTGACGAAACTTATGAAGGCGGGACTCAATGTCGCGCGGCTCAATTTTTCGCACGGCGATTTCGTGGAACATCAGGAGAAAGTGGACAATATCCGGAAGGTGTCCGCAAAGCTCGGTATACCGGTGGCTATCCTGCAGGATTTGTCGGGTCCCAAGATCCGCATCGGTGACTTCTACCAGGAGCGCGTCATGCTCAAGGAAGGGGACGAGTTCGTGCTGACCACGGAGAAGTGCGTCGGGGATGAACATCGTGCATCGGTGAACTATCCGAAACTTCCGCAGGAAATCAAACCAGGCGCGTTCATCATGGTCGATGACGGCAAGAAGAAGCTTGAGGTGATCTCGATCAATGGTAATGAAATCAAGACCAAGATCATCGTCGGCGGTGAGACGAAAGGTCGCCGTGGCGTGAACCTGCCGGGAACCGACCTGTCCATCAGTTCTCTGACGGCCAAGGACAAGAAGGATATCGAATTCGGCGTATTGAACCAGGTTGATTTCGTGGCACTCTCATTCGTGCGACGTGCGGAGGATGTCCACGAACTTCGTCGGATCCTCGAGAAAAAGGGACTCCCGGCACAGATCATCGTGAAAATCGAGACGACACAGGCAATCGAAAACCTTGAGGAAATTATCCGTGCGACCGACGCGGTCATGGTGGCGCGCGGAGACCTCGCCGTGGAAGTGCCGATGGAAAAGGTGCCGCTGTACCAGAAGGACATCGTCCAGATGGCCCGTGAGCTCGGCAAGCCGGTCATCGTCGCGACGCAGATGCTCGAGTCTATGATCAGTGCTCCGGTGCCGACGCGTGCCGAAGTGAACGACATTGCCAATGCGATCCTCGACGGTGCCGACGCGGTCATGCTTTCCGAAGAGACCACCCTTGGCAAGTTCCCACTCGAAGCTGTTTCCATGATGGCTAAGATTGCCATGGAAGTGGAAGAGGACCCGTACCGCCGTCCGATCATCGATGGTGACGATCTCGGCCTCGACTCGGTCGCGGAATCGGTATCCGAGGCGGTCGAGACCGTCGCGTACTCCGTCGATGCCACGGCTATCGTCGCGTTGTCGGAATCAGGATTCACGATGCGTGCCATTTCCCGTTATCGTCCGGACCAGCGGATCGTCGTCTTGACCTCGAATGAACGGACCGTGCGACGCGCCTGTCTCTCATACGGGTGCTACGGCTACCACGTCGATTCCTTCAAGCAAATCGCTGAGGCGGTCGCGGAGGCCTCGATCATTCTCAAGAAAGAAAAATTCGCCAAGAAGGGCGACCGGTTCGTCGTGTGCGGAGGTGCTCCGCTCGGCAAGGACAGTACGACCAACTTCCTTATGGTAAGGGAGGCGTAGGAGAAACGTCGAAAGCATGCCCCGTGATCGTGACGTGCGATTTTACGGGGTCGAAAGTCGGAATCAAAAAAGAGTAAGAGGGGTCCCACTCCAGACGATAGGTCGGATACGATTACGGTTCAGGATTCTATTCCTGGACCGTTTTCGTTTTATCCAAGGCATTATTTATGTTTTAGGAACACACATTTGGCGGATTGATTAATTC
>CAIOMK010000061.1 GCA_903859375.1 Candidatus Moraniibacteriota bacterium | reverse complement strand
GAGAGGACCGGGAAGAACGAACCTCTGGTGTACGAGCTGTTCCGCCAGGAGCACTGCTCGGTAGCTATGTTCGGGTAGGATAACCGCTGAAAGCATATAAGCGGGAAGCCAAGCTCGAGATAAGGCAGTCGTCGTACGTAGCACAGAGTTTCTAAGGAACATAATTGAATTCCTTGGGGATTGTGTGCTACGTGCGGCAGGATATCCTCGGAGATGACGAGGTTGATAGGCTTCAGATGGAAGCCCTGCGAGGGGTTGAGTCGAGAAGTACTAATATATCTACATACCTTCTTTTCTTTTCTTTTTTCGGTTGACAACAGGAAGCTCCTGACCTCTTTGGAAATCATAGTCTTGGTGGTCCTTGCGACGGGGGTACACCCGATCCCATTCCGAACTCGGAAGTTAAGCCTGTCCGCGCCGATGGTACTTCGCTGTGATGGCGGGGGAGAGTAGGTCGCCGCCAAGACCATGATTTTCAAAGGGTTGAAATGACTTCGAAGAGACGGCCGTAAGGCCGTCTTTTTCGTGTCAAAATGTGGTAGAATAGGAAAGGAGTCAGCACGTCCGTATTGTCCATCAAATCAAAAAGTCTGAGGATAGCCGTTCCGTTATCGGGTTCACCGGAAAAAATGAGGTTCTTCGAGCTTTTTCGTTCGATCCCGAATCAATCCGTGGTACCCGTTTCGAAAGCCTTTCCGATTTCAGAGTTTTTCGATTTTCGACATATGATCATAATGACTTGTGACTGTATAAACCTTATGAACTGTAGAGACTATCCACTATGACCAATTCCCAGCGCGCGGTGAGACGTATAAAAATCGCTTCGGTCGTGACCGTTTTTCTGGCTCTCGTCGGAACGGCACTCTATTTCCTTCTCCGGCCGGTAGCGACCTGTTTTGACGGCATACAGAACCAGAAGGAGGGCGGTGTCGACTGTGGAGGGTCTTGCAGTATCGTCTGTGCCGAAGTATTCGCTCCGGAGGCGTTCATCATCCGTGAGGCCGCTTTCGTTCCGGGGAATGCCTCATTCGAATACGACGCGCTCGCGAAAGTCCACAACCAAAACGGGACGATCGGAGCATCAGAGATAGGGTACGACTTCATTCTTCGGGATGCGGCCGGTATCGAGGTCGGCCGTGTGTCCGGATCGGATTCCATTCTGCCACAGGAGACCAAGACATTGCTTGCGATCGGTATCAAGACGAGCGGTGTTCCCGCAACGGTGGAAGTATCGTTTCGCGATGCCACATGGCAACGGTTTTCCGGGTACCAGGAGAGACCCCAATTGACGCTCTATCAGATGCGGTTCAACAAGATTTCCTCGGGTGCGTTTTATGGTGAGGCGCTTGGAACAGTACGCAATGACAGTACGTTCGATTTCCGTTCCGTCACGGTAATGGTGGTCCTTCGTGATGCCGCAGGCAAGCCGATTGCCCTCAATCAGACCGAAGTGGCGACGCTTATTCCCGGTGATATACGTGACTTCACACTCAAATTCCCGAAAGCGTTCCCGGGAGAGGTTGCCACGGTCGAGGCGGAGGCCGGTACCGATTTTTACCATCAGGACAACTTCATACAGCGGTACCGATCGGGGAACGCCCAGTTCCAAAAGCTCAGATAAAAATAAAATTGAAGTTCGTAAGGTTCATAAAGTTTGTAACGTTCACAACGTCCAGACATTCGAAAATACAACGTTAATAATGGTACCGATTTTCGACTGGTGATTTGTGGCTCGCGATTCTTGCTATGGTAAAACGAATCCTTGAAACGGATTGGCTCCTGGTATTGTCCGCCTTGTTCGTCTTCGGGGCCGGGCTGCTTTCGCTGTACAGCATTTCCGTGACCGGAGATGCCTGGTCCGTGTCGGGGAGCTATTTCCTTCGTCAGGCGATATTCGGCGTGATCGGTATCGTTCTCATGATATGCTTCCAATTCTTCGACTATCGGCATATTGTCCGATACGGCACACACCTGTATTTTTTGGCGATGGGGCTTCTGTTGCTCGTCTTACTGTTCGGTCGTACGATCAACGGGACGTCCGGATGGATTTCATTCGGCTTTGCCCGGTTCCAGCCGGTCGAGGGGGTGAAGATCGCGCTCATACTGTTCCTTGCGCGGTTTATCATCGCGAAACGTTCCGAGCTCGGGGAATGGGTCCGTATCCTCGCATCACTCGTCCTTTCCTTCCTCCTTATCTTCCTCGTCCTCAAGCAACCGGACCTCGGATCAGCACTCACCCTTGCGGCGATCTGGGGCGGTATGATACTCGTTTCCGGAATCAGGTTCCGACATATTCTCGTACTCTTCTTGGCAGGCGTCGCGGTGATATCGACGGGCTGGTTTTTTCTCGAGGGATATCAGCGTGATCGGATCGAGATTTTCCTGCATCCGGAGTCCGACCCGCGCGGGAGCGGATACAATGTCTTGCAGGCGATGGTCGCGGTCGGTTCGGGTGGCGTGACCGGCAAAGGCGTCGGATATGGATCGCAATCCCAACTCAATTTTCTTCCGGAGAAGCATACCGACTTCATCTTTGCGACGGTCACCGAAGAGCTCGGAGTGGTCGGGGCGGGGGCGATCCTTTTCTCCTATGGGGTATTTTTGTTTCGGGCCTGGAGAATCGCGGAACGGGCCAGGGACAATGCAGGATATCTCATCGCGGTCGGGGCTCAGATATATTTCACGGTTCAGATATTCATCAATGTCGGGATGAATATGGGATTATTGCCGGTCGCCGGTCTTCCCGCACCATTCCTGTCATACGGAGGAAGTTCCCTGGTCGCCTCATTCACGATTACCGGTCTTCTGTTGAGCGTGTATCGGCAGGGAAGAAAAGGTCGGCAAGGAACGTTGGGGGCCATTTCTTCGGTTGGAGATTTTTCCCTTTTATAAGGCAAAAAAGCCATTTTTCTTTGACTCAGAACCATATTTCCAGTACACTTTTCAAAGAGCCGAAGCGCTTTTTTCTTTCTTTTCTGCCATTATGAATCCTCTTCTTATCGCACAAACCGTCGTATCCGTCCTGCTTATCATTTCCATCCTGCTCCAGAATCGGGGGACGGATGCCGGCCTTTCGTTCGGAGGCGATTTCGGTGGGTATTATACGAAGAGAGGAGTGGAGAAATTCCTGTTCTATGCTTCGATTGCGCTCGGAGCCGCGTTCCTTGGCTTGGCGGTCCTGAATGCCAAGATCGTATAAGGGAGACATTTTGCATGACCCGTAAAGCTTCCTGACACGACTCCGGAGACTTTACTGGCCCTGCAATCTTTCCACATGAAAGATCGCGCATCATCCGTAATACACGCGTATTTTTTCGAAAGACGTTTTTCCGACACTGAAAGAATTCGGTCCCACCGCCTTGTTTAAGGCGCTTCGTTTTCGGGATAGGGCGGTAGTCGTCCTTCTCTCCTTGTTTTTCCTCGCCGCACTTCTTTTCTGGGTGGTTGTCGCTTATCTTGCGTCGACCCATGAGGTTCCCGATTATGGTGGCAGGTACGTCGAGGGCATCGTCGGTCAGCCACGGTATGTGAATCCACTGCTATCTGCCGCGAACGCCGCCGACGAAGACCTGTCCGCCGTCATCTATTCCGGATTGACCGGGTACGATGCTGATGGTCGGGTTGTGAACCGGCTCGCCGGGAATATCGACGTATCCGAAGATGGTCTGACCTATGTCGTCACGATCCGCGACGGCGCGACCTGGCATGATGGGAAACCCGTCACATCCGAAGACGTCGCCTTTACGGTCGGCGCTATCAAGGATCCCGCTTATCGGAGTCCGCTCCGCCAGAAATGGCAGGGTGTGAATGTGGAAATCCGTGATTCAAAAACGGTCGCGTTCATGCTGGAAAAAGCATATTTCGGTTTCCCCGAACACCTCGCGGTCGGTATATTGCCGAAGCATGTCTGGGAGACCGTATCACCGGAACGGTTTTCGCTCGCCGATGCCAACCTTTCGCCTATCGGATCGGGTCCGTACAGTTTTGTCGATCTGAAAAAGGATTCGGACGGGAATATCCTTTCGTACGACCTGCGATCATTCCCCGGGTATGTCGGAGGTGAACCGTATATCGGCAAACTCTCATTCAGTTTTTATCCCGATGAGGAAACGATGATCGGCGCATATGGGAAGAAGGAAATCATGGGCATGAGCCCGCTTTCCTCGGAGAATGGGAGCTCTTTCTTCGGGAAAAAAGGATCGACTGTCCACGGGTTCCATCTCCCACGTGTGTTTTCCGTGTTTCTCAATCCCGTGAAGAGCATACCGCTCGCATATACCGAAGTCCGACAGGCGCTCTCGATGGCGACCGACCGGGATGCGCTCGTGCGCGATGTCTTGTCCGGTCGCGGTGTTTCCGCCTCGATGCCGTTTCTTCCCTTTATGGAGGGGAATCCGTCCGTACCTTCCGTCTCGTTCGATGTCGATGGCGCGAACCGACTGCTTGAGGAGAAGGGTTGGGTAAGAGGCAGTGACGGTATCTGGAAGAAGGGTGAGAACCGGCTTGCATTCAGTCTCTTGGTTCCGGATTGGCCGGAGCTTCGACAGACGGCCGATCTGCTTCGCGACCAGTGGCGAAAAGTCGGTGCCGATGTGTCGGTCACGGTGATGCCTCTTACCGATCTGAATCGCGACAAAATACGACCCCGCGAATATGAGGCACTTCTCTATGGCGAGGAGATGGTCGTGAATCCGGACTTCTATTCTTTCTGGCATTCAAGCGAGAAGAACGATCCGGGTCTCAATCTCGCCATGTTCGACGAAACGGCGGCGGACGATACCCTGTTGCTTTTGCGTGAAGAGTCGGATCCGGCGAAGCGTGACGAATATCTCGGAACGTTCCTCGGTATTCTTGCCCAGAAGAACCCGGCCGTATTCCTGTACAGCCCCGACGTGTTCTATGTCATGTCTGACAGTGTGAGGGGCTGGGATGTGCGGAGCGCGAACGGTGCGGCCTCGCGATTTTCCGGAATCGAACAGTGGCATATACGGACGAAACGGATCTGGAACAGATAATGTTTTTAGTCGGTGGCGGCATGGTCTCACAAACAAAGAAACACATATGAACAAGGACCAGGACCCATCGGATTTCCGAAGGATGATACTTGAGAGTCCGAATCAGTTTTCCGAAGGCGTGCGACTCGCCGGCGATATCCGATTCAGTTCGAATCCCGGATTCAGGTCGGTGACGATTTCCGGTATGGGAGGATCGGCTTTGCCCGGAGACATTTTTCGGACGTATCTCTCCGACCTTGATCGTCGCGGACTGCTCGATGCCCCGGTGTCCATTTTCCAGAACCGGTTTTATGAATTGCCGTGGGAAGCCCGGCAATCGCTCAACGTCTTCGCATCATATTCCGGAAATACGGAGGAAACCATCGAGTCTTTCAGGACGGCGATCGCGGAACATCTTCCAGCTATCGGTATTTCGAGCGGGGGAAAGATAGAAGAGATATGTCTCAGTGAGGGGATTCCGCATATCAAACTTCCTATTCCCTATCCGAATTTTCAACCGCGGCTCGGAACGGGTTATTTCTTCGGAGCTCTCTATCAGGTGCTCGTGAACGAGGGGCTCGTGCCGGACCTGAAGGACGAACTGGAGAACGGGGCGGAATACCTTCGCTCGCGACTTTCGGAGCTCGAGGCGGCGGGGAAGGCGCTCGCGAAGATATGCGAGGGGAAAACGACGGTTATCTACGCCTCACCGCGCTATGGTTCCATAGCGATGGTCTGGAAGATCAAATTCAACGAGAATGCCAAGACGACCGCGTTCTGGAATGTCTTTCCCGAGCTCAATCACAATGAAATGGTCGGATATACGCTCCCGAAAGGCCCGTTTCAGGTCATCATGTTGCGGGACCCCGAGGATCACCCGAAGAACCTCAAACGGTTCGAAGTGACCTCAGGATTATTGCGTGAACAAGGCATTCCTGTCGAAATTCTTGACATGGAGGGAAAAAACGTGTTTAATAGGGTATTCTCATCTCTTCTTCTTGCGGATTTCACCACCTATCATCTCGCACTCGCATACGGCATCGATCCGACGCCGGTTGCTTTGGTGGAAAAGCTGAAAAAGATGCTCGCTTGAAAATGTAAGGCGAAAAGTGGAAAACAGTCCGCCTCGGCGGAATCCGATGTTTTACATTTTTCGATTTTCATTTTGAATCTCAAAAATTTGCCGAGGTGGCGGAACTGGTAGACGCACTGGCTTCAGGTGCCAGCGTTCGCAAGGACATGGGGGTTCGAGTCCCCCCTTCGGCACAATGACGGTCGTACACATGCTTTCAGCGGAGTCATTTCCGCGGTCGAAAAGAAAGTCTGATCCTGTACGCTTCTTTACGGTTTTCCGAGACGGGCGCGGTTGCGCTCCCGGATAATCGAATGGACATCTGTCAGCAGGGAACCGTCCGGTCGCGCCAACATGGTGTGTCCGTCGGTCTCATAATCAACGTATACCACAATTAACGTATACCAAATTAAATTAACGTATGAACGAAATCAATACGACGCCGAACGACAGTGGAAACACTTCCGGAGGCAACAACACCGGCAGTCTGTCCGGTGGCAACAGACGACGCTTTCCGCGTCGCGGCGGGAGGAAACCGGTCGGCAACGATCGCCCGGCACCCGTCACCCAGGAGGGACGAAACCTGAGCCAAGGAGGGGATATCCTTTCTTCCGGACTCAAGGACGCCCTCGCTCTCGGTTCTTTCGAAGGCGCAGTCGCCCGGAGCCAGGCCTACAAGCCTGAGCATTCGTCCGCACCGCGCAGCGAGGAAGCGAAGCACAATCAGCCACGTCCGGCCCGGAGCCAGCGCCATACGGACAACAGGCCTTCGACCGGCCCGGTAAAGCCGGCAGTCGCCGCACCTCAGGGTGAAGCGAAACCCGCAGGCAAGAAACCGTCCCGCAAGCAGTCAGGCGGTCGCGGAGGCCGACGTCCCCAGTTTCCGACGAAAATCGCACTCGCAACGACCAACAATGGAAATATTTCCAATGATCTTCCTCCGGCAGGGAATCATCTCCGCATCATTCCGCTCGGCGGACAGGAAGAAGTCGGACGCAACATGACCGTCTTCGAATATGGCGATGACATCGTCATCGTCGATATGGGTGTCCAGTGGCCGGAAGAGGACATGCCGGGAGTGGACTTCATCGTCCCGAACGTGAACTACCTTCGGGGCAAGGAGAAGCGGATTCGTGGTGTGATTTTCACACACGGTCACCTCGACCACATCGGTGGTGCACCGATACTGCTCAAGCAGCTCGGGTATCCGCCGATCATCGGACGTGATTTCACTTTGGCGCTCATCAAGCACAAGGTCGAGGATCACGAACAGGGTGCCGCCTCACGGCTCAAGGTCATCCGTATCGGAGTCACAAATGAGACCATCCGTCTCGGTGCGTTCGAAACGCGGTTCTTCGATGTCGAACATTCCATCATGGATGCGATCGGTATCGCTCTTCTGACACCGGCCGGTACCGTCATTCACATGGGTGACTGGACCATCTCGAACGATCGGATCGAAGGCGAGGATATCTCGTACAAACACCTCGCAGACCTTCCTCGTCCGACGATCCTCATGCTCGAGAGTCTCGGTGCGATCAAAGCGGGACTTCCGCCGTCCGAGCGCGAAGTTCACGAGAACTTCAAGTCGATCCTGTCGAACGCTCCCGGCCGTATCATCATCGGTACCTTCGCGTCCCAGATCAGGCGGGTCGCCTATCTGCTCGAGTACGCGGAGCGGCTTGGCAAGCGCGTCGCGCTCATGGGATACAGCATGAAGATGAACGTCGAGACCGCCAAGGAACTCGGCTATATCAAGACCCGACCCGATACGCTGGTCCTGATCAAGGACATCCACAAATACCCGGACAATCAGGTCGTAGTGATCTGCACTGGGGCGCAGGGCGAATCAAACGCCGCTCTCGCACGGATAGTGACCGACAATGACAAGGACGTGAAGCTCAAGAAGAGCGATACTATCGTGTTTTCCTCGTCGATCATCCCAGGCAACGAGCGCTCGATCCAGCGACTCAAGGACAACCTGTATCGCAAGTGCGATCACGTGGTACACTCCGACGTCATGGACGTGCACATCGGCGGACATTCGACTGCACTCGGTATCGAGGAGATGATACGGCAGGTACAGCCGACCTATTTCCTTCCGGTATATGCCAACCATTATATGTTGAAGGAGTCGGCGAAGATCGCATACCGTATCGGTATGCCGGAGAAGAACGTCTTCGTCCTCGACAACGGCCATGTCTTCGAGACCGACGGGAAAGAACTGGTGACAGTCCTCCCCAAGAAGGTCGACACGAGCTATGTCTTCATCGACGGACTCGGCGTCGGCGACGTGGGCAACGTCGTACTCCGCGACAGACAGATGCTGGCTGCGGACGGCATGGTCGTCATCACGGCCATCATCAGTTCGAAGACCAAAGAGATCGTAGGCAGCGTTCAGATCACCTCGCGCGGATTCATCCACGTCAAGGAGAACTTCGACCTCGTCAACGAGACGAAACGCAAAGTCCAGAAAGTCGTGAAGGACAACACATCCAAGGATACGTCGATTGACTGGGACCTTATCCGGAACCAGATCCGCGACGTCGTCGGCCAATTCCTCTTTACGAAGACGGAACGTCGTCCGATGATCCTCCCGGTGGTGATCGAGGTCTAACCCCTGATCTGACTGCGGACCGAAAGCTCCCCGAAAGGGGAGTTTTCGATTTTCTGCACATATGCCTCATCGGTACTTCCGTATTCACAATACAAATGTGTACCGATAATACGCGGTCGCGTATTATCGGTACACCCGTGTGATATACTTATAGTGCAATGAAAGAATTTTGAGTCGTAATCAATGCGTTATTCTTATTGAAGTCATATGCGGAAATTGGGGCCAGTACAACAAAAGATTCTTTTACTGCTCGCCGCAGGCACTGCCTTCTCTGTGACCCGCACGCCCAGACAACAATATCGTTTACTTGATTCATTCGTTCAAGAGTGGAAGAAAATCGGGAAGCGACGAGTGGAGCGGTCCGTGCAAGGGCTTGTCCGATCGAAGCTGTTGGATTTGAAGAAACAACCGGACGGGACATGGAAGATGGTCCTGACCGATCACGGAAAGAAACGCGCCCTCTATTACAAGATAGAGTCGATGGAGATACAGAAACCGAAACAATGGGATAAGAAATGGCGGATAGTGCTGTTTGATGTTCCGGAAAAACGTAAGGGGTCTCGGGACGCTCTTCGAACATGGATAAAAAAACTTGGATTCATCGAGCTTCAAAAAAGTGTATTCATCCTCCCGTTCGATTGTCGTGATGAATTCGATTTCATCGTTGAGTTTCTTGGGATCCGTGAATATGTCCGGTTCGTCGTCGCGAATGAAGTTGATAATGAGGAGTATCTAAAAAGCCGATTTTTCTCCTAAAAAAGGGCATCGAATCCTCCTTTTCCAATAATGTTTACTTTGTAAAATTGTACCGATGATACGCGGTCGCGTGTTATCGGTACCATTATCGACATTGTGGTGCGAGGGGGAGTGTGTGGTAGAATACAGTATCAATGATTGATGGAATGTTATGAAACAGCGCATATTCTCGGGCATACAGCCGTCGGGAGACCTGCATCTCGGGAACTACCTCGGAGCCATCAAGCAGTGGGTCGGGCTTCAGGACGAATACGAATCCATTTTTTGTGTGGTGGATCTCCATGCAATCACCGTGTCGCAGGATCCGGCCGTACTGAGGCGCAAGACGCTTGAGATCGCCAAGACCTATATCGCTTCGGGCATCGATCCCGCCAAGGCGTCTTTGTTCGTCCAGTCACATGTTCCCGAACACGCGGAACTGTGTTGGCTCCTGAACACGATCGCCAGAAACGGTGACCTGACCAAGATGACGCAGTTCAAAGACAAGAGCGGATTCGACATCGAGGCCGAGGGGTCGGAGAGCGTCTCGGCACAGTCGTTCAAGGAGCGGTTCAATTCCGTCGGTGTCGGGCTGTTCGATTATCCGATATTGATGGCCGCGGACATCTTGCTCTATGACACGCAGGTCGTGCCGGTCGGGGATGATCAGCTCCAGCATGTCGAACTCGCCCGGACACTTGCAAGACGATTCAATGAACGGTTCGGTGAGACCTTCCGCGTCCCGCAGTCGCGCGTGATGGAAGAAGGTGCCCGGATCATGGGACTCGATGATCCGACCAGGAAGATGTCCAAGTCGGCGGAAAGCCAATACAATGCGATCGCGCTTTCGGATGACGCCGAGACCGTGCGACGCAAGATCAAAAAGGCCGTGACCGACAGTGGGTCGGAGATCGTCTATCAGGACGACAAACCGGCACTCAAGAACCTTATCAACATCTCTACGCTCCTCTCCGGAATGCCGATTCATGATATCGAGTCGAAGTACCAGGGGAAGGGATATGGGGATTTCAAATCCGATCTGGCGGAGACGATCATCGCGTTCCTGACCCCGTTTCAGGAACGGATCGCTTCGCTTTCCGACGAGGAGACACTCCGTATCCTCCGCGAGGGAGCCGAGCGGGTGCGTCCGATCGCCACGGCCAAACTCAATGAGGCGAAGGGAAAAATGGGTTTTCTGATCTGATTTCAAACAGGAATAAAAAACGGCCCCGCATGGGCCGTTTTTTTTATGTTCAGATTCAGACTTCCGTTCCCCGGATGATTCCCAGGAGCTCGACTTTTTTCTGCTCCATATGTTCGGATGTGTCGGCTTCGAGGGTGAGTCGGAGCAGCGGTTCCGTGTTCGATCCGCGGACATTGAACCACCAGGTCGGGTATTCGACCTTGATGCCGTCGATTTCGGTCAGCTTCCCGTCGGCGTATTTCTCTTTGAGTTTTTCAAGGATGGCATCCTTGTCCGCGACTTCGCTGTTGATTTCACCGGAGTGAAAATATCGGTGCGTCGCCGTGACGAGTGAAGAAACCGGTCCGTCCGTTTCGGCCATGAGGTTCAGGAGCAGGATAGCGGTCAACGTGCTCGATTCGGCCGTCGAGTTCTCCTCGAAATAATAGTGGCCGGAGAGTTCACCGGCGAAGACGGCACCGGTTTCACGCATCAGGCGCTTGATATTCGCATGACCGACGGGGCACTGTATCGCCTTCCCGCCGTTTTCTTCGATGATTTCCCGCACGGAACGTGAGGAGCGGAGATCGTAGAGGATGGTTGACCCCGGTTTTTTCCGGAGGATCTCGCGCGCGATGAGGGCGGTCATGAGATCCATCGGGATGATCTCTCCTTGTTCATCGACGAATCCGACACGATCGGCGTCGCCGTCGTAGGCGAGTCCCAGATCCGCTCCGGCCTCTCGGACCGTGGCACGCAGTTCGTCGAGCGTCTCGGTCTTGAGCGGATTTGCCTCATGACATGCGAACGGGTGTTCGAGATCGTTCCAGATATTCGTGACCGATACGTTGCCGGCGAAGTGGTCGTAGATCGGGAGTTCGAGTACGCCCATCGCATTTGCGGAATCGACGACGATGGAGAATTTTCGGTCACCGAGTTCCGCGAATGAGGCGAAATAGGAATAGTAATCCGGCTTGATGTCTTCGGCGGTTATGATACCGGTCCGTTCGACCACGGAGAATTCTCCTGAGATGGCGAGATCCCGTATCTCGGAAAGTCCGGTTGCAAGACCGACGGGGACGGCTCCCGCGAGTGCAATCTTCAGGCCGTTGTATTCCGCCGGGTTGTGCGAGGCCGTGAGCGATATGACCGAGTCGACCGGCAGACGGCTCGCCGCGAAATAGACCATCGGCGTCGTAGCGAGTCCGAGGTCGATGACGTCGGCACCGCTTTCGGTCAGACCCCGTACGAGTTCGGAAAAAAGAGCGGGGCTCGATTCTCGGACATCGCGTCCGACAGCGACGTTCTTGAGTGAGAAATATTGTGCGACCGCGCGACCGATCTGATAGGCGGCGTCTTCATCTATGTCCGTTGGGTAGATGCCGCGGATATCGTACGCCTTGAAGATATTCCGGTTCATATGGGTGAGTTACAGATCAAAAGGAGAAAGTCGAAAATCGGGAAACAAAAAACCCCGAATCCGAAATTCTGATGATTCTATTCTATCACTTTTCAGTATCGGCAAGAAGCCCTTGAAAAATGCTTTGAAACAGGGTACAATTGCATGACTAACAACTAACAACCAATAACTGACGACCGGAAATGAAAACGTGGTCAGATAGTCGCTGTCAGCTATTCGCCATATGTTGTTAGTTGTCAGTTGTGAATTATCCGTTGCCCGCTCATCCTTGTGAGCGGGTCCGCTCACTCCACTCTGTGGAGATGGAGCGGATAAGCTATCAGTTTTCCTCCTATGAAAGCAGGCATTGTCGGGCTCCCTAATGTCGGAAAATCAACCTTGTTCAAGGCGCTGACCCGCAAGACCGTCGATATCAGTAATTATCCGTTCTGTACCATCGAACCGAACGTGGGCGTGGTCGAGGTGCCGGACTCGCGTTTGTGGAAGCTGTCCGAGTTTGGAAAAAGCAAGAAGACGGTCCCGGCCGTGTTCGAGTTTGTCGATATCGCCGGGCTCGTGAAAGGGGCAAGTGAGGGCGAAGGTCTCGGCAACAAATTTCTCGCAAACATCCGTGAGACCGACGCCATCATCCAGGTGGTGCGTGTGTTCGAGAACGGCAATATCATTCATGTGCACGACCGGGTCGATCCGAAAGAGGACATCGATGTCATCAATACCGAACTTGTCTTGGCGGATCTCGAGACCGTCATCAAACGCCGGGACAAGACCGCCAAGGAAGTCCGTGCGAACCGGAAGGGCGCGGCCGAGGAAATGGGTTGGCTTGAGACGTTGGAGAAGGCTCTGGACGAAGGCAGGCTCGCCAACGGCGTCCCGCTCGCGGGAGATCCGGTCGAGGTCGCGAAGTTTCTCAAGGGACTTCAGTTGCTCACGGCAAAACCGTTCCTGTATGTCTTCAACATGAGTGACACCGATGCGGCCCTTCCGCCGGAGCTCGTTTTGCTCCCGCACGTACGACTCGACATCAAACTCGAGGAGGAACTTATCGATATGACCGCCGAGGAGGCTGCCGAGCTTGAAATGGAATCGCGATTGTCTGAACTCATCCGCGAAGCCTATTCGCTTCTGGGACTCGAGACATATTTCACGACCGGCGAGGACGAGAGTCGTGCTTGGACCATTTTGCAGGGCTCGACTGCACCGCAGGCAGGCGCCGCGATCCACGGTGACTTCGAGGAGAAATTCATCCGTGCGGAGGTTATCTTCTGGGAAGAGCTCATCGCGGCCGGCAGTTGGTCCGCCGCACGTGACCTCGGCCGGGTCCGTCTCGAAGGCAAGACCTACATTGTCAAAGACGGCGACGTCATGGTGTTTAAGATCTGACGCTGAACTGACAACCGACAACTAACAACTTACAACGTTCTGATGTCATTACGAGCGAAGCGAAGCAATCACGGGATGGAGCACTGAAATTTATGGATTGTCACGCCTCGCAGACTCGGCTCGCAATGGCGCACAGCAGGGTCTTGACATCGTCGGTTAGCAATCTATAATGGAGAGTGCTAATTCGAGTAACCTATAACTGACAACTTATAACTCACAACAAGAATCGGAAGTGCCTGAGGTATCTTCTGGTTGTTAGGTTGTTTGTTGTAAGTTGTAAGTTCAAAAAAATATGGCAAAGCAGATCACATATGGTGAAGACGCGCGACGACGGATCAAAGCGGGTGTGGACAAGGTCGCGAACGCGGTGAAGGTGACGATCGGGCCGAAAGGTCGCAATGTCATCCTGGCCAAATCTTACGGCGGTCCGACCATCACGAACGACGGAGTGTCCATCGCCAAGGAGATCGAGCTCGAGGACCGGTACGAGAACCTCGGTGCCGGACTCATCAGACAGGCGGCCGAGAAGACCAACGACGTGGCCGGCGACGGGACGACGACTTCGATCGTCATCGCCGCAGCGCTCGCCCGCGAAGGGCTCAAGTTCGTCGAGACAGGTATCAATCCGGTCGGCATCCGGCGTGGCATGGAGGCTGCCAAAGACGAAGTGATCGCGGTCATCCGGAAGCATTCGAAGAAAATCTCATCGAAGGAGGAAATCGCGCAGGTCGCGACCATCTCGGCCGAATCCCGCGAGATGGGCGAGATGATCGCCTCTGTCATCGAGGAGGTCGGCAAAGACGGCGTCGTCACGACGGAGCAGTCCAATACGCTCGGCCTTTCCAAGGAGGTCGTCGAGGGTATGAACTTCGACAAGGGGTATATCTCGCCGTATATGATGACGAACGTGGAATCCCAGACTGCCGAGATCGCGAACCCAGTCATCCTTATCACCGACAAGAAAATTTCCGTGATAAGCGAGATCGTCCCGCTTTTGAACGAACTCGCGCAGGCGGGGAAGAAAGACATCGTCATTATCGCCGAGGACGTGGACGGGGAGGCTCTCTCGACACTCGTGGTGAACCGTCTTCGCGGCGTGCTCAACGTGCTCGCGATCAAAGCGCCGGACTATGGCGACAATCGCAAGGCGATGTTGCAGGATATCGCGACTCTGACAGGCGGACAGGTCATTTCCGAAGAGAAGGGGATGAAGCTTGATGCGACGACTCCCGCGATGCTCGGATCCGCATCGAAGGTCATCTCGAGCAAGGACGACACGACCATCGTCGGTGGCAAGGGAAAAAAGAAAGACATCACTGCACGCGTGGCCGAGATCCGGATGCAGATCGACCGGACCGAAAGCGAGTATGACCGCGAGAAGCTGAACAGGCGCGTTGCGAAACTGTCTGGTGGCGTGGCGGTTATCCGTGTGGGCGCTTCCACGGAGACCGAACTCACGTATATGAAACACAAGATGGAGGATGCGGTCGCCGCGACCAAGGCGGCCATCGAGGAGGGTATCGTCGCGGGTGGTGGCACTGCACTCGCCAAGGCGGCGATGGCTGTGGCTTCGGCACACAAGGGCAAAGAACGGGAAGAAGGGCAGGAATTCCGTGCCGGATATGACACGTTGCTTCGGGCGCTTTCCGAACCGCTTCGGCAGATTGCGGCGAACGCGGGAGAGGAAGACCCTGCGGTCGTGCTCAACAAAGTGACCGAAGGCAAAGGTATGAATTTCGGATATGATGCGTCGAAGGGGCGCTATGTCGATGACATGATCAAGGAAGGTATCATCGATCCTTTGAAGGTGACACGGACCGCACTCGAGAATGCCGTGTCGATCGTGGCACTCCTGCTTACCACCGAGGCGGCGGTCGTCGATCTTCCGGAAGAGAAGCACTCCGGTGCCATGCCTGACATGGGCGGCATGATGTAATTCACCCCCGCTGTGCCGATTACCGCTCATGGAACCGCTCCGATATCTGTCGGGGCGGTTTTTTTGTGCCGATGGTGTGTTGACAATATCTTTCGGACCACGATCATATCTGATAGAATACATGTGTAGGATGTATGTTGTTGAAAAAAATAAAAACCGAACGCTATGCACCGTTTCCTTTTTGGCTCATTCAGTGTTTTTTTTATACTGATTTTGTTCGGCGTAACGGGTGAGAACGCGCTTGCCGCGGGGACGACTGAAGTCGATACGACTGTGATCGCCGACGTGTATCTGTCGGGGGTGAAAACGGAACAGCCCCGACCGGGAACGTTCGCCATCTCATTCAATATAGTGAACGACGGCGTCGCCCTTGGTTCGCTCAAAGTCAGGGTCGACCTTACCAAGACCGTCGATGGTTTCGTTCTCGTCAAGGATTCGTGGATAGATGACGGCGTGTTCGGTTCCGCTTCGGGGACGATATCGAAAACCGTGGAATACACCGCGCCGGGTTTCTTGAGCGGGGACTACAAACTGATGGTGAGCCTCTACGACGTGAATGGCATGCTCTATGCGACCAACTCGGCGGGAATGGTGGCATTGAAAGGTTCAGGACAGTACATCTCAATCAAGCCCGATCAATGCTATCTGACCGTCAATACCGACACGACCGATACGCACTATCTTCCGTCTGTTGGAGTCGATGTGAGCGCCGACGAAGTGCTGACAGGGCATTGTCCTCTACAGAATCTGTCCGATCGCGATCTTGACGCCAGGATAGTTCTTGCGACTTTCTATCGTTCCCTTATCGGCGAGAACGTGCAACCCGAGAGCGCTCTGTCGGACGCCATCCTCCTTTCCGCCGGAGAGACGAAGGATCTGTCTTTCGTGATTCCGACGGTCAAGGACCCTCAGGCATACAGCACGCGCATGTATTTGAGTGATCAAAGCAACGAGCGGATTTCTGATGAGGCGGAGTTTCATTATGTGATGCGTGGAGTGAGCGCGACTATCCAACGAGCTTCTTATTCCGTTATCAATCCCAGTACCGTCGCCTCTTCCACTTCAGATACCGCTTCAGATACTCCTTCTGATGCCGCCCCGGTCGATGCTTCCGTCACCGGTTCCGGAGATGTGGTCGACGTATCTTTCACGTGGACACCGTCTGCTGATTCCCATATCCAAAGGCGTGTCAAACAGGAATATTCAAACGAATACTACGCGCAACTCGCATGGAAATCACCGACGGGGACCGTGTACGCCGTCGGGGAGAAGATGAGAATAGGAATTGACGGTTTCGGTGTCGGACCGACTCATGCACTCATTGGTCTCCCGAAAGGATTCGAGAATCCGACACTCAGTCTTTCCATAACAGACGGAACAGGGAGGATTCTCGGTGAACAGACATTCAAAGAGAGTGCCAAGGACCGCGCCGTCGTCGGTGCACCGGCAGTTATTCCTTCCGACGGCGAGACCACCGGAAACGGATCGGATTCGATAAGAACGATCGCATTCGAAGTGTTCGGAGCATTGACCATCATACTGTTCGGTGTGATCCTCGTCTGGAGAAGAAGAAGTACCAGCCTGCTCGCTCTGCTCGTTGTCGGCTCAGCCATTTTGTTCGGCGGTGTTCATCAGGCGGAAGCGAAGACGATCGTTCACAGGGATTCTGCCACTGTAGACCACTATTTCGAAGTGACCGCGAACTTCAATCTTGAAAAGCGTCCGCCGGATTATTATGTGGCTGGGGAGACGATGGTCTTTTATTATTCCCTTACCGATGCCGTTTGCAACGACGGTGTCCACACCGGTTCCACGTTGAAAATAGATATCTTCGGAGACTCTCCGAGCCCCGACTTTATCAGCTCAGGTGTGTGGGGAGGCAATTATGAGGCACGGATACCTATTCCGTCGGATCAGGCTCCGGGGATGTATTCGGCTCATGCCTGCGTGAATATCGGCGTATGGGAAGGCGCCACATACGCGTGCACGGATATTGAATTCGAAGTGAAGAAAAATACATTCAAACTCTGTTCCAACGGTTCGGAACTGTCACAGCTTTCCCTGGCCCCGTCTGAATCCCGTGACTTGCGAACCCGATTCGGTGTCGGGTCCGGTTGTTCGGATTCCGCCGATGCCGACGTGTCTTCTTCGACGACCTTCACCCAGTCGATATCCGATGGAGCCGCCAACGACGCGGTATCGATGACCTTCTCTCCTCCTGTGTCGATCCAGGCATCCCAATACGTCAGCCCGCTGTTCGATGCGACCGGTCAGCAAACCGCTTCGGAAATTATCAAGGCGTCTTATAACGGAGGCACATCCGGTGCATATTCGAAATCGCTTACGGCGAAGGTCATCGAATTTTGCAGAAACCTCTGTGTCGACAATGCGGCCGCATACTGTGTGAACGAGGTTGAATTCTCAGTAGCCGACAGTTGTGGAATCTTGCAGAACTGTGGGCCGACCGGTACCAGGAACTGCAGTCTGAACTGGAAAGAATCGATTCCGGGAGAGATATAGACTTCGCGTGACCGTGCGAAAAGCCGAGCTTCCACAGAGGCTCGGCTTTGTCTATCATGTTATTTATCCTACCCCGGTTCTTTCTCTGAAAGTGGATTATGAGGGTGAGTTTATACGAACGGAAAACAATACACGGACGGCGTCTTCGATCGGGGCTGACCGTCTCTCGAATCGGTTTTCTTCGTATCGATACGATGTTCCTGCTCCCGCCCGTACGGATCGAGTGATGAGTCCTGCAAAGCTGTCGATACGAGGCGATGACGTAGAGTGCCTACACCCGACAGTCCCGGCCTGATTTTCCATATTCATCCTATTTTTTAGGCTTGTATAAGCCATGAATAATTGACATTTTCCGTTTGCCAGAATTTTGGAAACACGCTATCATATGGGGGAGGCGAGCTGTTTTTTATTTGGGCGTCGGAAGCTGATTCGCGTCCCGTTCATGCCTCTATGACGGAATACATGGGACAAAAAAGAGGGAACCTATGAAATTCCAAAAGCTCCTCTTCGGGGTCCGTTTTTTTACCGTTCTTTCGCTGGCTACGTGGATATCGGTGTTCCTGCTCTTCGCATCGT
>CAIOMK010000060.1 GCA_903859375.1 Candidatus Moraniibacteriota bacterium | reverse complement strand
TCGACTTCTTCCTGATTCTCAAACCAGTTGACTATTTCCTCAAGTTTTTTGAGAGACTCCCCGAGCGACCGTTTCTTTTCCTGCGTCATATGATTGTTCATTACATGGTTATATTGTCATATTGTTGAATGCCCGTCATACGCTTCTTCGTTGTCGGTTGTGAGTTGTCAGTTGTTGGTTGTCCTCTTCACTTGCGCCGTTATATTGCCGTCCGACAATCGTATGTCGATTTCCTCCCCGACCGAGACATCCCCGACTTTTGCCAACACTTTTCCACCCGCACGGATTATACCGTATCCGAGGGCGAGCACACGATTCGGATCATATTGCCGGAGTGCAGATTCAGCGCGGGAAAGACGTTCCCGGACGCTCTTGGCGGTGATATTCCATCCTTCCAGTATCCGCCGAGATGAGTCATCTATAAGCGTAGACGATTCCCGCAACCGATATTCCAAAAGGGACAATTTCGTTTGAAGCGCGTTCTTGGCTCGTTCGAACCGTCCGGAAACGCCTTCAAGAAAGCCAAGGAAAGTCGAGACACTTTTTTCGAGTCGATTGGAATGTGACGAAAGTACGTTTTCAAAAACGGAAATGATCGTCCGTTCACTTTGAATGAGCGTCTGGCGTGCCGAATCCCACGGCTCACGGATACTCCTGGCGACCGCTGTCGGTGTGGATACCATCAGGTCCGCGGCAAGCGCGACGAGTGTCACGTCCTTCTCATGACCGATGCCCGCAATGAACGGGATTCCACAGCCGACCAACTCCCGGACAAGCACTTCGGTGTTGAAAGCCTGCAGACTCTCGATACTCCCACCTCCCCGGATAACGACCAATAAATCATACCGGTCCGCATGTGACCGGAAATATTTGACCGCATTGAGAATCTCTAAAACAGCCCGCTTTCCCTCGACGCTTGACGGATACAGGTCCGCCCGCACACCGAGCCGACCGAGGTTGGTCAGGAAGTCGCCTATCGCCGCCCCCTGCTCGGACGTGATGAGAGCGATACGTTCAGGGAACTCGGGAAGCTTCCGTTTGCGCTCGGGAGCAAACAAGCCTTCCGATTCGAGTTTTCGAAACAGCTCGTCATAAGCCTTTTTGAGCGCGCCCTCGCCCGCTACCTCGATAGTTCCCACTTTCAAAGAAAGTTTACCCATCGGTTTCCAAATTTCGGGTACGCCCTCCACGATGATCTCATCGCCTTCTCGGAGCCGGACTCCCGATATGTCATAGTGCCGACGGAAGATGAGACAGTTAAGGAGGCTGTCATCGGTGGAATCCTTGATTGAGAAATAGACGACCCGTTCGCGCTCGTCCACAGACGAGACCTCTCCTTTTATCCGCGACGCCATACCGGAAAGCTCGAGATTGAGTCCATCGAGGAAACGGCCCACGGACAAGGTATCATCGACGGTCTCCTTCGGGATTTCCACGGGATGCTCGGGAAAATCGATCGCTACGGATTCGGCCCTGGTGACACCCGTAAAAGTAAGCGTTCCGGAACCAGCCCCCGAGCGTGCGACTATTTCCAGGATTTCCCTGCCATATTGTCGGCACTTGGCGTCCTTGATGCCCTTCACTTCCATAAGATCGTCGGGTGTCTGCGGTTTTCGCTCCGCGATACCGTCAAGAGCGGCGTTAGTCAGCACGCGATACGGCTCGACACCCTCTTTGGCAGCCGTCTTCGCGCGCCACATCCGAAGCAATGAGGAAATATCAGCCATAGAAACGAAAAATGAAATGTGGGAAGTATAACATTCGAAAATATGCCTGACAGCTGGAGAGAATCACTTTCATCGGGCAGAGTCAGAAACATGCAGACGTTACGGACGGCACGAATCCAAACGGTCTCCACCTATCGGACCGCCCGGCCCCGAACAAGAAAGGCAGTTCTCATCTCGCTTTTTCCACGAATGATACCCCGATACCTCAGGCATTGTACCCCGTATTTGAAAACCGCAAAAGTATGCTATAATTTCAGTACAAATAAAAATGTTCAAGCTTCATGGAACCTCTCATTTCCATCGACAAACTCCGGGTCATCTACAACCAGGGGAAACCGAACGAGACCCGCGCGCTCGAGGAAACAAATCTCAAAATCTATCCACGGGAATACGTCATCTTCTTCGGTCCGTCAGGATGCGGGAAGTCGACTTTGTTGTATTCAATCGCAGGCCTTCAGAAACCGACCTACGGGGATGTCACGATCAACGGCAAGGCCTTTTCGTCGATGAACAAGAAGGAGATGCTCGAACTCCACCAAACCGGAATCGGGATGATATTCCAGGCGTTTTATCTCATCCCTTCATTGTCCATTCTCGACAACATCTGTCTTCCGCGGGCGTTTCGCGGGGAACGACGAGGCAAACGCGAAGAAGCGGGCCTCAAGACACTCGAACGATTCAGCATTCTCGACCAGGGAGACAAATATCCGAGCCAACTCTCCGGCGGACAGAAACAGCGTGTTGCCATCGCTCGCGCCCTTATCAATGAGCCCAAGATCATTCTTGCGGATGAGCCGGTCGGAAACCTCGACAGCGAATCCGCCCGCAACGTGCTTCAGATTCTCAAAGACCTGAACGAGATCGACCAGCAGACCATCATTCTCGTCACACACAACCCGGAGCACCTCGCATATGCGGACCGCGTCATCTATATGCGCGACGGTCGCATCATCAAGGAAGAAGTGAACCACGAAAAACGCGACATCGCGGACGTGGCGCTGGATGCCGATCCCCGGACCGCAAATCCCGAGACGAAGGAGCTCAGTATCCTCATGTCTTCGTTCAAGAGCCTCCTCCCTCAGCAGGTGAACATGCTCCTCGTCCCCTACAAGGCGAAACAGCTCCTCAGTCACATCCTTTCCGACCTGAACGAGGAACAGGTGTCCATATCGGAGACATTGATCAGGGAAGTGCTGTTCCAGAACATTCAGACACAGGACCTCATGGAGCGTCTCGACCTCTCCTTCGACAAAGGCGGAGGCGGATGGAACCGGACCAGGGCTGAGAACTTCTCGACCCGCGTCAGCCGCATACTCGAACAAGTCGAAATTCTCAAAAAAACACCGGAGCATGCTCCTCCGGCACTCGCGGATTATATTATCAGTCAATTCCGCCTCGATCTCAACGATACCAACAAAATCCGCCTCAAGAGCTTCCTTTCTCTGCGTATCGAAAGCGAGATCAACCGGGCAGAAATGAAGAAACGTCTCAATCAACGGGAAAAGAACGGTGGCATCGGCCTCTACAGTCAGACCGCTGAAAAAATATCACGCGAAGTGGAAATAATCATGCTTCTCAAATATTCCTGATCGGCTATGCTCTTCTCAGACCTTCTCAAACTGTCGCTCCGTATGTTCAAGGCCCGAACCCTTCGGACCTTCCTTACGATTCTCGGCATGGGCGTCGGTATCGCGGCAATCGTATTCCTCGTATCGTTCGGATACGGACTGCAAGAAACGTTACTCCAGAAAATCACCACTTCCGACGCCCTTTCCACACTCGATGTCACATCCGAAAAAAATGGAGCTCCGGTGCTTTCCGAAGAGACTTCGCAGACACTGGCCGCCATTTCCGGAGTGGAGGCTGTCATTCCGGTCAATCAGCTCCGCGGACAGATGAATGTCGAAGGCATCACACTCGACTCCGGAGCGGTCGTCGCGGCACCGAAATATTTCGGTCTCGCCGGCATCAAAATGGCTTCTGGAACGGTTATTTCCGAAACGGGTCAGGATGTCGTCATCACCTCAGGAATCGCCAAAGCGTTCGGCAAGGATCCGGCGGCTCTCATCGGCACGAACATCACGCTCTCACTCTTCGTCACACAGGTAGCCGGTGGTCTGGAGAAGCAGTTTTCTCCGAGCGGTGGCTTCGGCATCGTCGGCATCGCCGAGAGCGACGAAAACCTGTTTTATATAACGCCATCCTCGATCAGCGATATCGCACTTCCGCCGGCCACAGCCATCAAGGTAAAAGCGGCTTCGACGGCCGTTCTTCCCGGTATCAGCGCCGAGATCCAAGCACTTCAACTGACAACCTCTTCCATATCGGAAACAGTCGATCAGGCGAACAAGGTCTTCCAAGCCATTCAGCTGTTACTCATGTCCTTCGGTGTCATCGCACTCATCGTCTCCGCTATCGGTATGTTCAACACCATGACCATCACCCTTCTCGAACGGACCGAGGAAATCGGCATCATGAAATCAATCGGCGCCTCACCGGGTTCCGTCTCGCTCATGTTCATAATGGAGGCGACCCTCATGGGACTCCTCGGAAGTGTCATGGGTATCACGCTCGGCCTTATCGGCGGTCAAAGTGTGAACATAATCTTCAACCTTGTCGCTTCCAATTTCGGCGGACAGAAGGCGAATCTCTTCCTCAGTCCTATCTGGTTCCTCTCCGCGATCATTTTCTTCGGTGCCTTCGTCGGATTCCTTACCGGAATCATTCCGGCAACCAAGGCAGCCAAGACCGACGCCCTCGAAGCTTTGCGCTACAAATAAGACCTCTCACGAAATATTCGTACCAAAAAAGCGGCCCATGCCGCTTTTTTTTATTCCAACGCCGGTGTCCTTCCCACAGGATCCGACGTTCTTTTATTCCATGCTCCACCTTTCGGGTTTCGCTTTCCCTTATTTCTTCCTGCTCACACGGACACGCTCGGTCTCATTGAGCACCTGTTTGCGCAGACGGACACATGTCGGAGTCACCTCGAGGAATTCATCGCCGGACATGATTTCCAATCCGCGTTCGATCGTCAATTCCCACGGAGGAGAAAGTTTCAACGCCTCATCCGCACCGGATGAACGCATGTTCGTGAGGTTCTTGCCCTTCACCGGATTGACCGCCATATCGGAACCTTTCGAGGTATTGCCGACAACCAATCCTTCATACACCTCGACGCCCGGGCCGATATACAGCGTGCCACGGGTCTGCAGGTTATCAAGAGCGAATGCAGCGGTCTTGCCTGCGATCATCGAGATCATCGAACCAGAATCACGATGAGCTATCTCACCGACGAACGGTCGGAATCCGACAAACCGGCTTGAAAAGATACCTTCACCGCGCGTATCGATGATAAATTCGTTGCGATACCCAAGGAGACCCCGGGTCGGCGCTTCAAAAAGAAGTCTCTGATATCCACCGCTCCCTTCTTTCATCTCAATCATGAAGCCCTTCCGTCGACCAAGTTTATCAATGACCGTCCCAGAGGACTCCATCGGACATTCTATGGTCACTTCCTCGAACGGTTCCTGCTTCACACCGTCGACTTCCTTGATGATGACCTGTGGCTGAGATACCTGTGTCTCATAGCCTTCGCGACGCATATTCTCCAGAAGAATCGCGATATGAAGTTCGCCACGTCCGTACACCTTGTAACGGTCCGTCTCGGAAAAATCGATTTTAAGTCCCACGTTGATTTCGAGTTCCTTTTCCAGACGCTCACGGATCTGCTGGTTCGTCACGTATTTCCCTTCGCGTCCCGCGAATGGGCTGTCATTCACGAGGAAAAACAACGAAATAGTCGGCTCATCGATGTCGATTGCCGGCAGGATTTCCTGATCGACGGTATTCGATATCGTATCGCCGATTTCGACAGTCGGAAGACCGGCCAACAAGACGATATCCCCCGCGTTCGCGACAGGTATCTCCTCTCGGTCGAGTCCTTTGAACGTGAAAATCTTCACTATGCGTCCATTCTCAGACTTTCCTTTTATATTCCTGATGAGGATCTGGTCGCCGGTCTTCACACTGCCCTCGTAGACACGGGCGACGGCGATCCGTCCAAGGAAGTTGTCATATCCGAGATTGAACGGCTGTGCCCGAAGAGGCGCTTCCGAATCATGCAAAGCCTCCGGGACACGCTCGAGGATCGTATCGAGGATCGGCGAAAGGTCGACACCGGCCTCGTCGAGGGAACGTTTGGCGATACCTTCGCGAGCAATCGCATAGAGAACCGGAAAAGCAAGCTGTTCGTCGGTCGCACCGAGGTCGAGGAACAGTTCATACACCAGCTCGGCCACGATTTCCGGTCGGGCCGCCGGCTTATCGATCTTATTGAGCACTACGATCGGCTTCAACCCGAGTTCAAGTGACTTCTTGAGCACGAAGCGCGTCTGAGGCATAGGCCCTTCCTGAGCGTCCACGACGAGTACCACATCGTCGATTGAACGGAGCACGCGCTCGACCTCGCTTCCGAAGTCGGCATGTCCGGGAGTGTCGACGATATTGATTTTGGTATCCTTGTAATACAGGGAGGCGTTTTTCGCATAAATAGTGATACCGCGCTCCTTTTCGAGTGCGTTCGTATCCATGGAGAATCCCTCCTGGGCATACCCGGTCTGTTTCAGGAGTCCGTCGGTAAGGGTCGTTTTTCCATGATCGACGTGCGCGATGATGGCGATATTTCGTATATGCATAGATGAATCCGAAAAGGGATAAATGGGTGAAATAGGAAGAAATGGGTGAAATGTGTTCGAAAAATAAAAAGGCGCCATCGCCCTTTTCTTCGCGTACCCATTATGCGCCGGAATCAGAAAAATGTCAAAGATATATACTCCGATGCTCATTTCAAAGCAGTATGTGTACATATTTTTCCTTCACCTCGTTTACGTCGCGTAACAAATGTTTTAGTCCTGTTTTAGGAACACACATTTGGCGGATTGATTAATTCGAATTCTTTCAAATATTCGTTCGGACTTTTCCCGTCCAATCCGCAGTGTTCAAGATCATTGTAGTACATATTCCACCGTCTCATCTTT
>CAIOMK010000059.1 GCA_903859375.1 Candidatus Moraniibacteriota bacterium | reverse complement strand
TAATACTATTCATTATAAGACATCGAATAGGAATATGAATTAATGAACTCTCTATGAAAGTGATTTGTACACAGGAAAATCTCTCTCGAGCACTCTCCTCTTTGGAACGAGCGACAGGGAAGCAGACGACACTCCCGATACTCAGTAATTTTCTTCTTAAGGTGGAGAAGGGGAAGCTTAAACTTTCATCTACGAACCTTGAGATTGGGATTACGACATATGTGAATGCGAAGATCGAAGGGGATGCTGAGATCGTGGCACCGGTAAAGCTTATTTCGAATTTTGTTGGGAATCTTCCGAATAGCGATGTCGTCACGATCGATATTCAGAAAAATGTCGTTTCCCTTGAAAGCGGTGGATATGACATGAAAGTTCGGGCTTTGGACTCAAAAGACTTCCCGATTATCCCAGAGAAAAAGGGTGGCCATTCTTTTACCCTTCCGGCACAGGAATTGAAAGCGGCGCTTCAAAGGATACTCCCCTGTGTTTCCATGAACGAAAGCCGTATCGAATTGACTGGTGTAAATTTGCTCTTTCTGGAGCGTGAAGTACATCTGGCAGCCACAGACAGCTTCCGGCTTTCTGAACAGGTCCTAACGCTTCCTGATGGTGCTGTAGGCGAATTGTATGCCGCATTCAGGGAACAGAATCCATCACTCATACTCCCACACGGAACGATGCAAGAACTTGCTCGCATCATTTCCCCTGAAACGGAAACAGTGACGGTCACATTCGAGGAAAATCAGATATTCTTTGATATCGAAGGTGTCTCCATCGTTTCCCGTATAATCAATGGAAAATATCCCGATTATAAGCAGATTCTTCCGAAGGAATTCTCGTATTCTGTGAAAATTTCCCGGGAAGAGTTCCTTCGTGCCGTCCGTATGGCCGGAGTTTTCGCTTCCCAAATGAGCGGTGAGATGTCTGTTTCCGTTTCACCGGAAAAAAATGAATTGGTTATCACAGCACATTCTTCCGAGATAGGTGAAAATAAGACTATCATTCACGGCGAAGTATCTAGTGGTGATCCGCTTCAGATAATGTTCAATCCGAGATATGTGATTGATGGCTTGAACGCGCTTTCTTCGGAGTTTATACTCTTTCTTCTGAATTCACCTTCCACTCCGGCCGGGTTCCGTATGATTGACTCTCAGGGAGTCGTCGATATGGGGTATCTCTATATCGCGATGCCGATACGGAAGTAAGAGTCATCGATGTGTGATCGTGTGGAGACGGGTCTTGGTATTCATTGTTATGCGAGTATGAGGAAGATCAGTGATATGATGTCTGCGCTGTCAGGTTCTTCCATCATGAAGGAAGTGCGTACTGTTTTGGCGGATGAAAAAACAGTGTTCTTTCTTGCGGAAAAGATCGTTGGTGACCTGTATGGTGTCCGTGGTAGGGAGAATATCTCCCCAAGATATTGGAAGAACGGTACGTTGTTCTGTTCTTGTAAGAGTCCATTGTGGGCGAATGAACTATGGATCACACGCGAAGCCCTTCGTGACCGTATAAATCGTGAATTGGGGTATGAAGGAGTGAAAGAGATCAAGACTTCCGATTGAACGCCGTATATAAAAAGCCCGGTTTACACCGGGCTTTTTATTATAACTGCAGCCAACTTATCGAAACACTCGCGTTGTCGCTCGCCGTATTCCCGTTGTCGTCCTTGATGGATGCCTCTATTTTTACGGAAGACCCGTTTTTGCCACTAGCGTCGATTGTCGCGGAAAACGAATCATTGCTACCGGCGGAGAGTTGGTTTCCATCGACAGAGACTGTCAATGTATCCACACCGTACGGGACGTCTGCTTTGACGCTGAAAGTGAAAGATTGTCCGGCATTGTTCGGCGCAGAAATCGAAATCGTCGGTTTGTATTTCAAGAAATCTTTTTCCTTGCATTCATCTTGTGGGACGCTCGCGATGATATCACTTTTCCCTTTATTGTCCTTATTATCCTTATTGTCTTTATACCAATTTTTTACGCCATCCTCCCATTTTTGATATTGCGGGTCATTTCCCGGTTTATCTGGTTGTTTGCCAAGTGTATCGTTTCGGTCGACATAATACAGGATGTCGTGGACATTGACGAACGTTTTTTTCACCATCTCACTGCTTGGGCAGAACTTGTTTGCAAGGCAATATGAATTCTTATCGCCGGGTATCTCACAAACTTTCATATCTTCCTGCTTATCAAGCTGACCGTTTATGAGCGGTTTTTTCATCCATTCCTGCTCTTTGTTCTCATCAAAATATGTATTCGAATCATATTCCGGAAACTTCTCAATCGATTGGTTCTGAAGGGCATAATCCATGAATTTGCGGAAAATCGGAGCGGCTACGTTTATACCGTCCGCACCGGCTGTCATCGGTGTGTTGTTGTTGTTTCCCGACCAGATCCCAACCGCGATCTGGGGGGTGAATCCGACTGTCCAACCATCACGGAATTCATTGGTCGTACCTGTCTTGGCGGCGACGGGCCGATTGTCGAAACGAAGAGGGTTGTTCGTACCGAAAACGGGAGCCCGGTACTCGTTTGTTGACATGATGTGATCAAGCATCGCTATATACTTTTCTTCCACGACACGCTCACCTGGGGAATCTTTGAATTCTTCCAGTATTTTCCCTTTTGCGTCCTCGATTCTCAGAATAGCGGTCTTGGTATGTTTGATGCCACCGGTCGCGAGGGTGGAATATGCGTTTACATGATCAAGAAGAGTGATCTCTCCTCCACCGAGGACAAGCGAGAGTCCGTAACGACTCGGATCATTGAGACTGGTGATCCCGAGTGTTTTCGCGAAAGCGACCGCGTCTTTCGCTCCCACGAGGTAGAGTGTCTTTACTGCAGGGACATTCAATGATTGTGCCAATGTTTCTTTCATCGGCATCGGCCCCCTGAATTTTCCGTCATAGTTTTGCGGCTTATAATCCTTCCCGTCATCCGTGCTGAAATTTGTCTCGGTATCGTACAGGATAGTTTCCGGACTATATCCCTTCGTGAAAGCATAGAGATAGACATATGGCTTGAATGAGGATCCTGGCTGGCGCTCTCTGATAGCCACGTTCACCTGACCGTCAATCGATTTGTCAAAGTAGTCCCTGGAGCCGACCATAGCGAGGATTTGACCTGTTTTCGGATCCATAGCGACCAGAGCCGCATTTTCAGAATTCCATTTTTTCTGGTTCTCTATCGCTTGATCATGGACGACTTGTTGTGCAACGTTTTGTTTGTCCCAATCAAGTGTGGTATATACTTTGAGACCCATGCTCTCTATCGCGTTCTCGCCGTATTTCTGGGAGAGGTAATCCTTCACATACATGACGAAATGTGGCGCGGAAAGTATATCCTTCTGCGAGAGGACCTTGTCGAGTGTCTTTTCGGAAATAGCGGTATCCGCCTCGTCTTGCGTTATATAGCCGAGCTTCGCCATCTGTTGGAGCGCACGATTCTTGCGGGCGATAAGACTTTCTGTGTGGGATCCGTACGGTGAATAGTATGTCGGGGCGTTCGGGAGTGAGGCGATGACAGCCGCCTCATCGAGAGAGAGATTGTTCGCTGATTTTCCGAAGAAGGTTTGAGCGGCCGCCTCGACTCCATACGCGTTGGATCCGTAAGGGATTTCATTGAGATACATCCCGAGTATCTCGTCTTTTCCGAATTTCTGCTCGATTTCCAAAGAAAGTATGACTTCTTTTATTTTCCGGATGAATGTTTTTTCGTCCGTGAGAAGGGAATTTTTCACGAATTGTTGGGTGATGGTCGAACCACCCTGAACCGCACTGCCTTGGGCTACGTCTTTGAAAACCGCCCGAAGGATGGAGGATAATTTGATTCCGTGATGCGAGTAAAAATCCTGGTCTTCCAAGACGATGGTTGCCACCTGAACGTTTTTCGGAATATCCGAAATGGAGACGATGGTCCGTTTCTCCTCGCCGTGAACGTCATAGAGGAGATGCTCTCCTGAACGATCGAAGATCTTGGTTGATTCCGGAATGACGCGTGAATTCACCTTCCCCGGACTCGGGAGGTCTTTGGCTACCCATGCCAGAAGGGCGATCGTAGCGATGAGAAGAATCATACATATGATTCCTATCACCCGCCCGAGAATTTTCGGCCAGCGTCGCTTTTTATTTTCAGTAGGCGTCCGCTGTCCGTCTTTCTCCCGACCGAATCGAAAAAAATGTCTTTTCATAAGGAAATATCAGCTACTTGAGCTGATATTATCACGGAATAAGGAATAAATCCAACGAATATCAAGTGTGCAAGGAGGCTCTTTTTCCGAGTGATCGAAGTATACGTTCAATAAACAATTCAGAATCCATTTCCTCTGATGGAAAACCGATCTGATCATTCAGTTCAAATACATACGGCGTCTTCCCGTCTTGTATTCCGAAGTCGATGGAATACAGTGGAAAATCGAATAACACATCGATACGCCTCTGAATCATGAAAACGCGTTCGATAATGAAAGCCGGGATGTCGGATATCGGCACCTCTCGGATCGAACCGCCTTGAGCGACATTCGCCAAGAGAGAGCCTTCTTTTGGAATACGGACATGACAAAGGACGATTTCTCCGTCGACGATTATCACCCGGAGATCATGCCGTGTCTTGACGACACCCGGAATCCCCATGGAAGTGTCGACGAATTCCTGTAGCGAATATTCCTGGCCGGGTTCGAGTGTGGTGGCGCGTAGCTCCGTGGCGGGACCGATAATGATTCCTTTCCCCTGCATGCCTTTCGCCGGTTTCAAAACAACTGTTTCCCTGTCATCGAATGTCTTTGTGGCAGCCTCCAATTCGGTTGCATCCCGGACAGTGTAATTTTTCGGCATGTAATCCGAAAGAAGGGCATACATCGCATTCTTGTCGTTACAAAGACGCTTGAAAGCGATAGTATTGAGCACGTTGATATCATTATTTTCCCTGGGAAACGAAAGTCCTCCACTCCGATCAAAAACTGCATCGGCAGATATCGTTCCGTATGGCGTAAACGAGCCATCTACATACTCGTAAGCGTCTTTGAATGTTGATGGTTCCTCGTAATTTTCCTTTCCACTCGCGATAAACATCTGAAAGCCGGCTGAAACTCCTTGCTTGAAGAACTGATGATAGACAGTCCGTTTGTTCGTGAACGTCGAAAAAGGGTCGTTTCCCAACGGTCGACGGTGGAAATACATGACTATCTTTTTTCGCATGACGTTAGATATGCTGATAAATGACGGATCTCATCCGAGATTTCCTCATCCTGCGTAAATCCCGGACAACTGTTCACCTCAAAAACGATAGGGTTGCCATGAACGTCTAGGACGACATCGACACCTGCCACTTGTATATTCGTTGTCCTTGCGGCTGCTAGGGCGGCATTCAGGATTGATTCATTCACCGTTTCAATGGCGATGAATTCTTCTACCGCACCGAGGTGAACATTATTCCTGAATTCCTCGTCCGAATCCCGTGTTTTCTTTTCCGCTACCGCCACTGTGGTTCCGGTGACGAATATCCGGTATTCGAATGAATTTTCTATGAATTCCTGTAAGATGATTTCCTTGCGGGGATCTGTTTCTTTGAGACGATTTATGGCTGATTCAAGCTCTGTCCTGTCTTTCGCTAGTAACACACCTTTTCCTTTCGATGTGTTGCACTGTTTCACGACAATGGGCAATCCGAGAAAATCGATCGCATTGGAAATTTGTCGTTCATTGAAGGAAGAGCAATGGTATGTTTTTGGGATGAGAATACCCTCCAGTGAGAAAAGGTACATCTGAATGAGTTTGGTGAGATCGTTCGTCACACCGCGAAAACGGTCGATAAAGGTGATATTGAGTTTTTCGGCTTGTGAGGCGAGTATGTAGGTGAGGCCGGCATGTGAACCGACTTTTCGGGGAAAAATAGTCGACCATGTATCAAGTGGTTTTCCTAAAATTGTTATTTTAACGTTCCCGTTCGAAATATATACTTCGATATCATGAAAACTGGCTATTAAAAATTCAGAGCCGTTCGAGGAAAGATTCTTCCCGAGGAGTTCAAGGAAATGGAGGGCTTTCGGAGCTGTGACCTTCTTGCTGGTGAGGATGAGAATCATAGGATCTTTACGAAGGGATCATTTACTGACGTCGACCAGGAACTTCCGTAGATTTTTTCTCCCGATGATGACCGGGTATTCCAGCCCCGTGCGGTCGATAGCCGATACTTTGGCGGGAATGATTACTTGGTCTATGGAGAGGTCTATCCTAAACATGGGCCGGTAGCTTGTGCCGTGTGAGGATTTGACCGGGATGGTGTCGGTGAGATCTGGTATGCCTGAAAACAACGTCTCCCGTTCTGACTTGGAGAGCTCATTGAGAACGTCTTTGCCGGCTATGCGATCCTCGAAGAGTCGTATCGCATCACCGAACCCGAGCTCTCGTGCGAGTTCGGTATCGATCGACGTCGAATCTGCACCGGTATCGATTTTGGCATCGACGATGATTTCTTTTCCGTCTTTACCGATAAGTTTGACCTTTTCTATCGATCCGATGACGCGTTTTCCGGACAATTCCTCAATTTCTTCCTCGATTTCCCCGCCGAAAAGATTCTTCCCCAATAAGATACCCCGCTCGGTCGTTTTAACCTTCAGTCCTTTTACCCGATTAAGTCGGCTTTTGAGGCCGGAGAGGTTCGCTATCTGTATGGAGAGTCCTGGACGGGCGTTGAGTTCGAGAAGTACGGGACCACGGTCGCGGTCGATAGCGATGTCCGCCCCAAGAAACCCAAGACCGGAAACAGCCTGTGATTCGACGGCGATACGGAGAATCTCATTCCAATACGGAATACGGATACCCGACAGGGCAAGGCGCGTTTTCGGTACGTATTCTATGATGTGGGATTTGCCGACTACCGCGCTTGTGGTGGTTCCGGTCGCGAGGTCGATACCGGTTCCGATGGCACCCTGTTGGAGATTTGCCTTGCCGTCGGAATCCCTGGTCGGGAGACGCAGCATCGCCATGACGGGAACGCGATTGAATACGATGACTCGGATATCGGGAATGCCACGATACGCGTATGGTTTGAAAAGCTTGAGAAGTTTGAGGCGTTCCTCAAAAAAGGCGATATCGGGAGTGTTGGTGAGAGAGAATGAGCCGTCAAGGATGTTGCGTATGTGCGCCTTGAGGTCCTCTGTGGTCACTATCGATCCACTCGCCTTGACCCATGCGTCAGTCCGGTTGCGCTTGCGTCCGTATACGATAAGGATACCCTCACCGCCAAACCCACGATTCGGTTTGAGGGCGAAACTTTCAGGAAGGGTTTCCCAATTGAAATTTTCAAGTTCGGCATGTGTCCGTATACGAGTAATGAGCGCTGGAACGGGGAGGCCGTTTTTTCGGAGAAGTCGTTTCGCGATAAGTTTATTGTCGGCAAACTCACGACCACGCCGTTTGTTGAGCGGACGGACGTATGTGAGATTGCGTTCGTTCATACCGAGAAGCTCCCGGCTGTTTTTGAGCAGTGCGAACATAGCTATTTCTGGCTCAATACGCGGGCGAATCGAAGATATTCGGTAAGACGAAGGCCGGTCCATTTTCCGAGGAGGACATTGAGCGGAATGGTGAACAGAACGGTCCATGGGTACGCGAGTATGAATGAGATAAATGATGGCCATGAAATGAGGAAATAGCCGACCAGTGATATGCCGAGTGTTTCGATGGCGAGAATCAATGCGGCTCGTGTTCCTTTCTCAATCTGTACGGCCACGAATTTCTCGGTAATGGTGATCATGATAAGGAGGGGGAAAATCGATACGCCGGCAAGGCCGGTCCGGTTGAAGGATCCGCCGAGAATAAGGATGCCCAACATAGCGAAAGAGATGACCGAGAGTGTTATCGCGACACGGGGGAGATACAGGAGACGGAATCGGCGCAGGATATACCGTGTGACCATGCCGATGAAGATGACGCTCGTAAAGACGGCGATGCCGTATTTGAGGCCGTTCGGGTTGAAGGCGAGGAGTGCGAACGTGATGATCGACGGCGTGTATATGCCGAACGCCTTGATGCCGACGACTTGGCGGAAGAAAGATGCGAGTGTCGCGACGACCGGAAGCAGTAAGAGAAGTGCCATCGTCTGCGCCGGCACATTCTGGTCAACGATAAATTGCGTGATCGGACTGTATTCCATACGATTACATTATATGATATTCATTCTTTCATTATCCTCGTATGAGCGCGACTCCGCAAGAAGAAGGCTGTTACGATTCGGCGAGAATTCGACGTGATTTGCGCGAGAACGCATGACAGATGGAGATAGCGAGCGCATCCGCCGTATCGTCCGGTTTAGGAATCTCGGAAAGATGGAGAATGTTTTTTGTCATCATCTGTATCTGTTTCTTGTCCGCGCCACCGTAGCCGGTCACCGATTGCTTGACCTGATTCGGGGTGTAACCGGCAATAGTAACACCAAATCGGCGAAGAGTCAAGAGGATAACGCCACGAGCCTGAGCGACGGAAATGGCTGTTTTTGCGTTCGTTGAAAAGAAAAGCTCCTCGACGGAGGCTTCATCCGGAATATGAAGCTTGAGTATGTTTTCAAGCTCATCGGCAAGCGTGCAGAGACGGTCCGCTGGATCGGTACCTTTTGCCGTGGTGATATGTCCGTAGGCGACCGGCGTGAGGTTCCCACCCCGCTCCTCGACGATACCCCACCCTATGATCGCCGTCCCGGGATCGATGCCGATGATTTTCATACTGAAAAACCTAAAAAGAAAGCGTAAATAGATGTAATCCTGAATTTCCGGACAGAGAATGGTCCGTTTTCTCTTGAAACCTCATGCTTCAAGATTGTCCCATATCATCTGGACGTCCTGATGATCTTCAAGAATTTCAAGCAAACGCTCGAACATCTCGATATTTTCCTGCGATAGGGTCGCTTTTTGAAGAGGGAGTCGGGAGAGTGTCGCTGAGATGACGCGGAGGCCTTCCTTTTCGAGGGATTCTTTCACAGCCTGGAGGTCTTCCGGCTTCGTGTAGACAAAAAGTGAGTCGGGTGTCGGTTCGACATCTTCCGCACCGGATTCTATCGCGAGCATTTCAGCCTCATCGACAGAATGTTTGTCGAGTGAGAGTTCTATCTCACCCACTTCTCGAAAAAGAAAAGAAACAGACCCTTCCGGAACTATTTTCCCACCATTCTTCGTAAGAAGTGTGCGAATCTCCCCGAAAGTCCGATTCCGGTTGTCTGTCGCGGTTCCAATAAGGAGGGCTACCTGTCCGGGGCCATACGCCTCATAAATGAGTTCCTCGAAATCAGTGCCATCTTTCAACTCTCCGGTGCCCTTCTTGATAGCTTTTTCAATACGGTCTTTGGGCATGTTCGCAGCCCGCGCCTGATCGATGGCAAGCCGAAGCCGGAAGTTCATGTTCGGATCCCCACCATGGCGGGCGGCGATGGATACCATATTGCCGAGCTTCGTGAAAACGGAAGACCGCTTCGTGTCGGTAAGAGCTTTTTTGTGGCGGATGCCTGCCCAATGGGAGTGTCCTGACATAACATGAGCTACCAATAATTTACGACGTACGACTACGTATGGTATCCCGTATCGGTAGAAAACTCAAATAACCCGGGCATCGGCCCTTTGCGTCTTTGTGGCTGATCCGCCTCTTCTTTCAGCGAGTTTCATGATGAGATCCTTCACTCCGACCGGATTGGGAATATTATGAAAGATAAACCGGGGATTTTCGCCTGCCGTCTGGACGAGTACGTCACCAAAATCAAGGATGCTCGGTATAATACCGCTGACCTCGCTCGTCACATCCTGAATCGTGTGGAAACGGAGTTCACTCACGCGTCTCGTGAACAGGTCTTTCTGTTCGATGTTCACGATGCGTTCATTGGTGATTATCCAGACATCGAAATAGATGTCGATCCAGATGAGAAACAAGGTGATCCACAGAAACAGCAGGAAGGAATTCTCCAGGAAGAAAAAGAATGCCGCATTCGGGCCGCCTGCAATCTCCGGAAAGAAGCTCGGCATGATGAGGAAGCCTCCCAGAAGGAGAACGGAAAGAAAAACCGAAAGAAAAAGGTGTATAAAAAGATCGAACCAATGACGGTGGTACACCGCAAGGACCTGTTCCTCATCATGTTTGCCGGGAAAGCGTACTTTTGAAAGGTTGAGCATAGAAGTGTGTTAACGGGAATATGACGAGGGGAACGAAGTGAACGATCCGGCGCTGCCTAATAGCCTGTCCCAATCGATCCGGAAAAAAAGAATGACGTTGGTGAAGAGGAAAAAAAGAAAAAGTGTCGCGAAGACAAACGTAGTGATGACGGCATTCTGCTTGGAGAGGGAGTACCGGAGAATATGATAGCAGATATACAACCCGATAGCGGAGATACCGATGATAAGGACGAGATAGAGAAGATTGATGATGCCGATCATAGGAGTTTTGATTGGTGGTCTTCCGGAATGGGAAGCCCGATATGGATAAACCCGTCCGGCGTGACGACCCGTCCTCGCGGGGTACGGATCAGGAAGCCGAGCTGGATGAGGTATGGCTCATAGACGTCCTCGATAGTTTCGGTTTCTTCGCCGGTAACGGCGGCTATGGCCTGGATGCCGGCTGGTCCTCCGTTGAATTTCTTTGCGATAGCCCTCAGGATGGCCCTGTCTGTCGGCTCGAGACCGATCTCGTCCACCTCGAACAATGTGAGCGCTTCGCGTGCGACCTCTCTCGTGATGATCGTGCGCTCGTTGATCTCCGCGAAGTCCCTGACTCTTTTCAAGAGGCGGTTCGCGACGCGCGGTGTCTGCCTGCTCGCGGCGGCGATCGCATCGGCACCACCGTCACCGAGTTCGACACCGAGTATCCGTGCCGATCTGGTGATGATTTTCTTCATCTCGTCATGCTCATAGAACTCGAGACGGCTCGTCGTGCCGAAACGGTTCCGAAGCGGATTCGATATGGATCCGAGCCGGGTGGTCGCACCGACGAGTGTGAATCTGGGAAGGTCGAGCTGGATGGTTCTCGCGGAAGGGCCTTTACCTATGATGATATCGAGTTTGTAGTCCTCCATGGCGGGGTAGAGCACTTCTTCGATCGTCTTATTGAGACGGTGGATCTCGTCAATGAACAATACATCGCCTTCTTCGAGATTTGTCAGGATGGACCCGAGATCCCCGACGCGCTCTATCGCCGGTCCTGAAGTGACGCGGATGTTCACTCCCATTTCGCGTGCGATAATATTGGCGAGTGTCGTTTTACCGAGTCCTGCCGGCCCGTAGAGGAGAACGTGATCGACGCTTTCACCTCGTCGTTTGGCCGCCTCGATGAAAATACCGAGATTGCGCTTGATTTTTTCTTGTCCGACGTATTCCGAAAAGGAACCGGGACGCAATGTCGTTTCCAGTATGATGTCTTCGGGTTCGCTTTTTTCCGGTGAGGTAAGCATGGATATTGCTTTTAAAAATGGCTTTTTTTAGCCGTTCCATTGTGATTCTAGGGACATTCTACCACTTCTTGACAGGAATACAAAGCTATGCTAATATGAAAAGTCCTGTTGAAAAACGGACGCTCACACGAAGGACCTTTCACCTGCAGGTAAATTGGGGATTCCTATCTTTTATCCTCAAGACAGGGGGCTTACCCTCGCGCTTACCGTTTCCCGCAATCATTGTGGGATGTGGCAAGCGCGAGATGTCCAGACATGGGTTGGGTGGTTTCGGCTGCGCTCCTCCTCGACACTGTCCCTTCCCGAGATGTCCTTGACGTCTCGGATTACCTGCAGCTGAATTGTCCGTCGGGATACAAGGCTCCGCTTCGCGGGGCCTTTGTTTTTATCGGTAAGTCGAATGCTATGGGAAACAATGAAGACAGCGCTGTCATCATTCCGTTTACAGCGCCATCGGATGTCGTCGTACGTCGGTCTCTCTCCGGACTCGGCCTGTTCACTGTCCGTGAATTTCGAAAAGGAGAGGATGTGATCGAATATGTCGGTAATCGGATCGCATCGACGAAGTCGACTGATCGCATGAACCGGTACCTTTTTCAGGTGAATTCACGTTGGGACATCGATGGGAGCCCGCGGTGGAATATCGCAAGATACGTGAATCATTCATGTCGACCGAATTGCGAAGCAGTGAACCGTCGAGGAAGAATCTTTATCGTTGCCCGACGCCGTATTCTTGTCGGCGAGGAAATCTCTTACGATTACGGTTCGGAATATGTGAATGAGCTTATCCGTCCGCACGGATGCCGTTGTGTAAAATGCGCCGACAGATGATACATATTGACGAAATTTGTCATTTTTGTCATATTTCTTGCACGAGAAAGGTTTCATGAATCCTTAAAAACAGGAGACGAAAATGTCGATTTTTAGCGGAATACTGTACCCCATCATCGCCGATTGCGGTCACAAGACATGGAGAGACGGAACGGTTGTGGCGTTCGGCGGAAGATCGAAGACGAAAATACCGATCAAGGGGAATAAGACGCCGTTCTGTCACGGGTGTCTCGAAAAAATGGCTATCCGTTGTGCGTGGTGCGGAAAACCTATCTTCATCGGTGACCCGGTGACTTTGTATTCCTCGGCAGAGAAGAATTTTCAGATTCCGGAGTACGCCGTGAGATACTCCGAAAATCCGATCAAGCTTGTCGGTTGTATGAGATGGGATTGTGCAGAGACCGGCGCCGACCGATGCGGGTTCTGGCTACCGCCGGGAGTGGTCCACCGGGTCTTGTCACCCATTGAGCAGATGATGGCGACCGGAACGGTCGTGGTTGTAGCGGATGTTGGAGATATGAGAGAGGCTATCGAGACAACAAAAAGATTTTCCGAGACGCATAAGCACGCCACATCCCATATGGGATAATGCTTCATGTTCAAGATTTGGATAAGGCTTCATCGTCAAAGATGAGGCCTTTTTATTCGTCTGTGACGCGGCGAACCTCATCGATGGTCGTCCTTCCTTCAAGTACGGCGAGTATTCCGTCGACCGAAAGGGGAATCATGCCGTTCTTTACGGCTGTCGCGTTTATTTCTGACGAAAGTGCGTTCCCCGCGATAAGTCCTTCGATATCAGGATCTTTCAATAAGACCTCCGATAAGACGATCTGTCCGGAATAACCGACTCCGTTACATTTCGGACATCCGACCGTGCGGAATACCTTGTCTGTCGGGGGAACTTCCGTGAGGAGCGCGTTGTCGACTTTTCCAAGGATGCGTTCGATCAGGGTTGTTTCTTCCTGGGTGGGCTGTTCTTCCTTGCGACAATTCGGACAGAGTCTTCGGACGAGACGTTGGGAAATGAAACAGTTTATCGCATTCGCGAGGTCGTCGGTCGGAACGCCCATGCCGATAATACGGGATACAGCTCCGGCAGCGCTGTTCGCGTGAACCGTCGAGAGGACGAGGTGTCCTGTGACGGCTGCCTGGACGGCTATGCGGGCCGTCTCCTCGTCGCGGATTTCTCCGAGCATAAGGATATCCGGGTTCTGACGGAGAAGTGCTCGGAGCGCTTCGGCGAAAGAATACCCTTCCGCTTCGTTCACCTGTGTCTGCAATACTCCCGGAAGCTGGTATTCGATCGGGTCCTCGACTGTGATGATCTTCACTTCGGGGGTATTGAGTTTGGAAAGCATGCTATAGAGTGTTGTCGTCTTACCGGAACCGGTCGGACCGACGTTCACGATCATCCCGTTCGGCTTCCGGAGCGCAGCATCGATGCGGGACAAATTCTCTTTTCGAAACTCGAGCGCGTCGAGTGACAACGTGATTGATGAACCGCCTAAAATTCTCATGACGGCCGTTTCCCCGAATCCGCCCAGGATTATCGAAAGACGGACATCTATTTTCCCCGGCTTTACCTGCTCGAACGGTTCTTCGACGGAGAGTGTGAACCGGCCATCCGTTACGCCGGAACGTTGCCCGGTCTTCAGGCCGCTCCAAAGCTTGATCTCACCGAGAATCGACGGATAGATGTTCTTTGGGAAAGACAGGATGGTCTGAAGGATGCCGTCGATACGGAATCGGACGAGAATGGATTCATCTGTCGGTTCGAAGTGGACATCACCAGCCCGAAGAAAGAGTGCGGCGGCAAAGATTACGCGAATCAGGTCATGATCATTGAGTGTCGCCGTGTATTTTGCGAATATTTCGAAAGACGAGATATTCTCCCGCGCCGATATGAATGCTGAGGCGGGGATGTCCGATGCCCGCGAAAGAAGACTCGGCATGAGCTCCTCGTAGAGTTCCTGCATGCTCTCCTTTTGTCCGGTCGCACGCCATATCTCCTCGAGTGTCGTCGTGCCACGGAGCGCCTTGATCATGCCGTCTTGCAACATGGTCACCATGCCGTCTTCGATGGCGGCTCTCATGATCTCTCTTTCTGTGCCCATGTTCACGATGAGCTCCTCTATCGGAGGCGTGATCGTGAATGCCTCGAAAATACCGATTCGGCCATGATAGCCCGTAAGATTGCATTTGACGCAACCGACCGGCTTCCAGAGCTCCTTCACGTTGTGAGGCACCTCGATATGGGCCTTCGGAGAAATGACTGAAAGGATGCGCTCTATGGAGCTGATGGTTTCTTTCGCCGGCTCATACGATTCCTTGCAATCCGGGCAGAGGATCCGAACCAGTCTTTGTCCGATGATGATATCCGTTGCGGAGGCTATGAGTGACGGCTTCACTCCGAGCTCGATGAGTCGTCCTACGGCACCCGGCGCGCTGTTCGCATGAATCGTCGAGAGGAGGAGGTGTCCGGTGAGCGCGGCATTCACTGAGATATCTGCGGTCTCGTCGTCTCGGATTTCGCCGACGAGAATCACATCCGGATCTTGCCGGACGATGGCCCGAAGTGCGGCTGCGAACGTATATGTCTGATTTTTGGATACTTCGGTCTGAACAACACCCTGGAGCTGATATTCGACCGGATCCTCGATAGTGATGATCTTGATTTCTGGCTTGTTGAGCGTGTGAAGAAGACTATAGAGGGTCGTCGTTTTGCCGGAACCGGTCGGCCCGGTGTTCAGGATCATCCCATGTGGTTTTCCTATGGCGCGGAGAACCTTTTCCAAGGTTTCACCGTCCAGCCCAATCGTTTTCAGATCCAAGAGGATACTTTCGGCGTTGAGTATGCGAAGGTTGATGCTTTCACCGTGACTGCCTGGTATGATGTTCACTCGGAGGTCGACTTTTTTTCCGTCGAGCTCGATGCCGAAATGGCCGTCCTGAGACCGGTCCCGGATGTTTATCTTCATGCCGGCAAGCATTTTCACCCGCGAAAGCGTCAACCGATAGATGTCCTTCGAGAGTTCTCCTATATCCTGCAAGACGCCGTCTATACGATAACGGAGACGCACGGAACCGGTTTCCGGCTCGATATGGATGTCGCTTGCCCGGAGTTTGTTCGCTCCGGCAAGAATGATTTCGATGGTTTGGGAAATGGAAATGGAAGACGAGCTTTTCAGTTTGAGAAGTTCACTGAAATTTTCTTCGAACCGGCGCAGGTCTTCTCCGGAGAGGGAAACGCGGAACAGATCGAGACTCTGTAGAAACGGGGCGGTGTCATAGATCGTCCAGACCTTCTCAAGTGACTGCATCGAGACGACGTACGGTTCGACTACCCAATCGTTTTCTTTGGCCAGTTTTTCGATAAACTGAGTGGCCTCGGAATCTGTCGGATCGTCGAACGCTACCCGGACGACGCCTTTTGTCTTGTCGAATATGGCTATATGGAGCCTTGTCGCGTCTTCCTTCGGAATAATAGTCACATCGATCGGGTTTGCTGGAAAGATATTGAGGTCAAGATACGGAACACCGAGCAACGCGGCTTTCTGGGCGGCCTCCTGCTCTTTGGACGCGCCTTCGAGTGCGTGAAGAACGGTCGCCGCTTTTTTCGTTTTTACGTCTCTCCAGTCCTGCGACGATTTTGAAACGACCTGAACCATAGGATTCTGTTTAGGAAAAGATTTTTTTGGAGGATACAATACATCCTCTTAAGAGGAGTTTCTTCCATCATTGTAACCGAAAAGGGCGAAAAATGGAACGTTTCGGTACGGATTCCCATAATAAAAACCCGGTAGCGCGTTTGTCACGTTGCCGGGTCAGTTCGTCGATAGAATGTCATTGTTGTTCCTGGGGGATACTGTGAATGACTTTGAGAACCTCTGCAGTGAGGTGGTGTGCCATATCGAGAACGGTGGCGTCGTTCAAGGAGGTGGGGTCTCCTTTAAAAATACCGTTCAACATGTGAGCCTTGTCGTCCATACTGTGACTTCCGGAGAAAAAACACATCGGAAATTTTTCTTCGAGATTGAGTATGAGCATGTCTTTTCCCGTGTCTGTGACTCCAAGTGCCTCGGAAAGTTTTTTCTCGGTCCCGCTCGCGAGTGTGAGACGTGAAATTTCAGAAAAAGGTTCGATGGTGATGTCTCCGGTGTTACTTTGTTTTTTCCTTGATTTTGTTTCCCGCACGAACAGATTGCAAAGTTTGTGCGAAGAAAGGGGGAGCGGCATGAACGCGATTCGAAATTGGTCGAGCGGTTCCGTCGTGGGAGGCTCCGAGTTGATCAGTTTTCGACCTTGTCCGAGTATTGCGATCCACACGCTTTCCTTGGAGATCTGAAAAAAAAGAATCTCGTCGAAGTACATGAAGGAATTCTTGTTCTGCCTTGACGAAGAGAGGTTTGATTTCCTGGGATGCGTGAGGTGATACCGTTTATCCGCAATATTTTTTAAATGAGCGAACAATCGATCCGCTATCTTTGATATCGGAACGTGAGGGTGTTTGGGGAGTCGTGACATGAGTTACATTGTTTAGGGGTTGAATTATGAAAGAACAAAAAAGTATGGCGTGCCATACTTCAAGAAAAGAGTACCAATTGTGCGGTTAAAAGTCAAATTGGCTGGTTCTCGGCGAGAGCGGAAGAAATAATGGAAATCAGGCCCGACTCCGCATCCTCTCCGGCAGGCAGAGGGATGGCAAATGACAGCATGTCTCCGCGCAGATTCGACCCCGGAATTTTCGTCGAGAGTGACGCGGCGATACCGGCATCCGTGGCGCGGATAACGACCGCGGACACAGTCGGCGTTTCGGGGTAAACCGCCGCGAACAACGTGCCTGATGAGAAATTGGCACGGACTTTGTCGAGAATCTCGGGAAGATCTTCCGGACGGGTCCGACTCTGTATGAAATCATCAAGTGAGAGGGTCGCATAGGCAAGGCGGAGCTCTTCGCTCCAGCGAAGCGCGGACATGAATCGGCCCCATAGTTTGAGGACTCCGAATGGCTGGGTTTTATAGAGGGCGAGTACGATTTTTCCCCGATCTGCGCCGAGCTCGATAAGACGGGAGGCCGCCTGTAACGCTTTCGGAGTCGTATTTTTGCGTTGGAAGCTCTCGGTCGCCGCGATTATTCCCGTGAGCAGGTCTTCCGCGACGGCTTCGTCCACCTTGGTCGCATCGATGGAAAGAATCGCCTCAAAAAGAATCTCGGCGATGGAAGACGCGGTCATATCGACCAAGTTTACCTGTCCGAACCGCTCGTTCCCGGCAGACGTGTCGATATTCACGATGGGGATTTCGTAGAAGATGTCCGAGTTTTCGGCATACAGGGATCCGAGAGACTCTTTGTCAGCGGCACCAAGCACGAAGGCGACATCATACTGAAGCCGTGCCGGAATGAATGAAAAGTCACGGGGGTCGATCGTTCCTTTTTCCGGGGTGATATGTATAAGAAATTCATTCCCGACCTGTTCACTCCTGGTGCCGAGTATGGGGTTGCGTTCCGTGTTGAAAGAAAGGACGAATTCGCGCGTACCGGAAAGAGAATCGAGCGGATTTGTCGGCATTTCCAAAAATCCGAGTTCGTGCGTGTGCGAGGAGAAATCGTCTCCGGCGACGGTTACCGGTTTTCCCGATAAGGCGATGAACCTTTCGAGCGCGAGTGCCGATGCGACCGTATCTTTTGACGGGTGGGCTGGAAGAAGGATGAGCGGGTGGACGCTTTTCCGTACGAGTTCGGAGAACTGCTCGACCGGAGAGAGGGACATAGGCGGAATATCAGAAAAGTCGGAAACGGAGTTTCGCAGAATCTCCGGAGCCCCTCTTTGCGTGCGCCGGAAAACGCCTGTGAAGAGGTAAAATAGCAAGGAAAAAGGGTTGTGTCAAATATCAGGCCGGTGAAGCTGGTCAGCCGAAAGTCAAAAGTCGAAAGTCAAAAGCGTACGGTAGAAAGAGCGGGTGGAAGAGAGAGCGCGCATCTGATAGTATGGAAGTCGAAGTATTATACGATAGATTATGTCTGAAATCATTTCACGTTCGGAAGAGGAGACAAAAAGTATCGCCGCGGAGCTCGTAACACGCCTTCCCGCGGGAAGTGTCGTCGCTCTCCGGGGAGATCTCGGTGCGGGCAAGACGGCATTTGCATCCGGAATTTTGACCGCGCTCGGCGCAGTCGGGCCGTTTCAAAGCCCGACGTTCGTCATCATGCATCGTTACGATTTCGCTTTACCGTCCCCGCAGGGTATCCGCCGTATCTATCATATCGACGCCTATCGCATCAATGCTTCGGATGATCTCGCCAGACTCGGTTTCGAAGAGTGGATTTCGGATCCAGAAGGGCTGGTATTACTTGAATGGCCGGAGCGTGTCGAAAGTATTCTTCCGAAAAAAATCGTGACCGTCTCAATTGAAACCGTTTCAGAGACGGAACGCGGGATATCGGTATGCGATTCGGAATGAATCGCCGACACTATCCGTAGTCGTCAAAACCGTGTTCGGTTCTTGTCTGGTTTACATTCTTCAGGAAAAAGGCTCTAATAGAGGAGGAATCAACCCTGAAAATATTTATGGCGAAGAAAACGGACGAAAAAATACTGGTGTTGCTGGACGGGAATGCGCTCATTCATCGTGCATATCACGCCCTTCCCCCGTTGACGAACAAAGCCGGACAGACAGTCGGGGCGGTATACGGCGTAGCGATGACGCTTTTGTCTGTGTTGGAAAAGTTTCATCCGGAATACATTGCCGCGTCGTTCGACCTGTCCGCACCGACCTTCCGGCACAAGAAGTTCGCGGACTATAAGGCTACCCGGGTGAAGGCCCCGGACGATCTGTATGCGCAGATACCTTTGGTGAAGGACTTGGTCCGTGCATTCAATATCCCGATCTATGAACAGGAGGGATTCGAAGCGGATGATTGTGTCGGCACATTGGCGAGACAGGCTTCCGAGCGGGGCATCCCCGCGGTCATCGTGACGGGGGATAATGACGCTCTCCAACTCGTGACCCCGTTGGTAAAGGTTTTCGCTCTGCGCAAAGGGGTGAAAGACATCGTGTTGTATGACGAGATCGCCGTGCGGGAAAAATACGGTTTTCCTCCGACGGCCATTCCGGACTACAAAGGACTCGCAGGGGACAACTCGGACAATATTCCCGGAGTGGCCGGTATCGGAGTGAAGACGGCAACGGACCTGCTCCGCGAATTCGGGTCGCTTGAAAAAATCTATGATTCACTCGAATCGGTGAAAGAATCGGTACGGAAGAAGCTCGTATCCGATAAGGAGATGGCGTTTTTCTCCAAGGAGCTGGGAACCATCGACACCGATGCTCCGGTCACATTCGACCCGGAGGCCTGTGTCGCCCGTGATTTTGACACGGCTATCGTTTCTGAATTATTCAGGGAAATGGGATTTTATAGCCTGTTGAAGCGTGTGCCAGGTGGAGAGGAATCAAGAATAGAGAATAAAGAATCAAGCCGGACAGAAGCAGGGATGCAAAAAAACGAAGGAAAGAAAAAAAAGACGAAAGTACTGAAGACGGCTGAAGACGTGGCGACTTTTCTCACGGGAACGAAAGGAACGCCGGTCGCGGTGAATGTCGTTTCCGGAGAGGCGTCTCTTTTCGGCTCTGCCGGTGTGGTTTCCGTCGAATTGGCACATGAGGGAGGGACTGTTTCCGTAGAGTGGAATGATGAAACGAAGCCGTCGCTGAAACTTTTCCTTGAGAACGAAGCGGCGCCAAAAGTTTTTCATGACGCAAAATCCGCATGGCACACGCTTCGGGCCGAGACGATCACCCTGAAAGGACTTTCTTTCGATACACTGATTGCCGGATATCTGCTTCGAGCCGGAACACGCATCGAACTGTCGCACCTTCTTCTCGAGGAATGTGACGGTGAATCTTTTGGAACCGTCGCGGAAGGGATATATCGTCTCGAAAAACGATTGAGAGAGAAGCTGGCGACGATATCCGGAGAGCAACAAAAGGCGTGGACGCTCAGCCGATTGTTCGACGAGGTGGAAATGCCGCTCATATTCGTGCTCGCGCGCATGGAAGAAGAGGGTATCCGACTGAATACCGATATATTCCGAACGCTGTCCGACACGATCGGTCTGGAAATAGCGCGCATAGAAAAGGAGATGTATGTCCTCGCAGGGAAGGAATTCAATGTGAACTCGCCGAAACAACTCTCGGAGATATTGTTTGATGAACTCGGTATCCCGACGAAAGGCATCAAGCGGACAAAAACAGGCATCTCGACCGCGTCGCCGGAGCTCGCGAAGTTGAAGGAATATCCGATCGTGGCACTCGTGGAAGACGAGCGGGAATTATTCAAACTGAAGACCACGTATCTCGATGCATTCCCTTCACTGGTCGATGCGGAATCGAGAATCCATACGACTTTCCAGCAGGCAGTTACGGCGACCGGCCGGCTTTCCTCGACTGAGCCGAATCTGCAGAATATTCCCGCACGTGAAAAATGGAGTGCCGCGATCCGAGGAGCGTTTGAAGCCGAGCCGGGATGGGTGTTGGTCGGTGCCGATTATTCACAGATCGAACTCCGCGTGATGGCGCATGTGAGCGGGGACCAATCACTCGTGTCCGCGTTTGAAAACGGGGAAGACGTGCACACCGCGACGGCATCGGCCGTATACGGGGTCGTGCCTACGGACGTGACAAGTGATATGCGGCGGCAGGCAAAGGTGTTCAACTTCGGACTCATGTATGGCATGAGTGCGTACGGACTCTCGCAGAGCCTCGGTATCACGCCTGCGGAGGCGGCTGAGTTCATCGAGACATACTTCAAGAAATTTCCAGGCGTGACGGGCTATATGGAAGGGATGAAAGTGAGTGCGCGCGAAAAGGGCCTGGTTGAAACGGAGCTTGGAAGGAGACGATACGTGCCAGAAATAAACAGTGATAATCGGAATCTTGCGCAGTCAGGGGAGCGTATGGCAATCAATATGCCGATACAGGGACTCGCGGCGGATATTATGAAACTGTCGATGTTGCATGTTGCATCGATGCTTCCGAAGTATGGCGATGCCGTTCGGATGTTGCTTCAGGTACACGATGAACTCATTTTCGAAGTGAAGGAAGATATCGCGGAAGCATTCGCGGTTGAAGTGAAGCGGATCATGGAGTCGGCTTATGCACTTCGTGTGCCGCTTATCGTCGAAACGGCGGTCGGGAAAAATTGGGGAGAATTATAGAAAAACGCACGGCTTGCGAACGGATGGTGATGCGAGTACTATGAAATGTCCTTACAAGATAAGGAAAAGCAGGGAGAAAAGCGTTTCGAACCTTAACAGCTTATAGACAACGACACTTAAAAGGAGGCTTACATGAAGGTATTATTGGTATACCCGAAATACCCGGACACGTTCTGGAGCTTTAGGCACGCGCTTGCATTCACTGGAAAGAAAGCGGCTTTTCCGCCACTCGGACTGTTGACTATCGCCGCCATGCTCCCGAAAGAGTGGACTCTGCGGTTGCTGGATGAGAATATCGGTGAGATTTCGGACGAGGATATCCTTTGGGCCGACCTGGTATTCATAAGCGCGATGCTTGCGCAAAGCAAGGCGACGGTTGAGATGCTTGCCCGATGCCGGCTCTTTCGAAGGGATACGGTAGCTGGCGGAGCGATGTTTACGTCGGACCCGGATCGATTTTCCGGGTTGGTCGATCATCTTGTCCTCGGGGAAGCCGAGCGGTCACTCCCATATTTTTTGGAGGATCTGAAACAGGGTCATGCGAAACCGGTGTATGCGTCGGAAGCGAAGGTGTATTGCGATATCATGATAAGCCCGATTCCCCGCTGGGATCTCCTGCAGGGGACGATGCGAAGCTATTCATCAGTGTCCCTGCAGTTCGGCAAAGGCTGTCCTCATGATTGCGAATTCTGCAACGTGACGGGATTGAACGGGCGTATCATGCGGTTGAAAACGGCCACGCGGGTCATCGAGGAATTATCCGTCATGTATTATGCCGGTTGGCGTGGGTCGGTCTTCTTCGCGGATGACAATTTCATCGGACACAAAAAAAAGGCGAAGGGCGTACTCTCGGAAATAGCCGTTTTCCAACAGACGTACGGGTATCCTTTTCAGTTCTATACCCAGGTCGATATCAGTCTGGCTGATGACGATGAACTTATCTCGATGATGGCACGGGCAGGATTCTTCCGCGTCTTCATCGGTATCGAGACACCGGAAATCGAGAGTCTGAAAGGTGCCAATAAACACCTGAATGCGGGGGTCGATATGCCTGCGTCGGTGAAACACCTGTTCCAAAGAGGGATACAGGTACAAGGAGGGTATGTGCTCGGATTCGATCAGGATACCGTGGAGACACCGCGAAAAATGATCGATCTTATCCAGACTACCGGAGTGCTGACGGCGATGGTCGGGCCTCTACAGGCGTTGCCAGGCACGAGGTTGTATCACCGGTTGTCTGCGGAAGGGAGACTTCTCGGAAACTCGACCGGTGACAATACCGACGGGACCGTCAACTTCACGCCGAAGGGAATGACCAGAGAAGAGTTGGCTGTCGGTTACAGAAATGTCGTTTCGACGATCTATTCCCCGGAGATGTATTATGGGAGACTCCTCACCTTTCTTGACGAGTATCGACCGAATCCGCTTTTGAGACATCATTTCTCGTGGGGAAGCATGCGGGCATTTGTGTTTTCCGTCGTACGGATCGGCATACTTTCCCAGGCGCGTTCATGGTATTGGAGAAGCTTTATCGAAACGGCGAGGAGAAATCCCGCGGCGTTCTCCGCGGTCGTGGAACACTGGATTTTCCGGTTCCACTTCGATCGGGTATCGAGAAACCTTATAAAACCGGAGTCCTGAACAGGGCTCCGTTTTCTTATCGGAAAGAAGTTGATTTATTTCCATGGACGATGTACTATCCCCCCATGTTCGAAGCGTAGTATCCATTAACAACAAAGGGAGGCCCCCCATGAATACAATGGAAACACCAACCGATTCAATGCTTTCACGCGAGATGGTCTCATTGGCCATCAACCGTTTTTTTCGGAAGTATTTTTCCCAATCGGTCATCCCGGACCAAAGAACGGTCGGTGAAACCGTCAGAGGGTTCGGAAAAGTCGAGTATCAGTATGAACATGCCGGGATTACATTTATTGCATCGGTTGAAAACGGCCGTTGGAAGGATCGCGATATATCCGCGGTTTCTTTCAAAAAAATAGCGTCCGTTGACAAGGTTCCCTTTGCGCACAGGAAGAAAGTCCTCTTCTTCTCCCCAGCACGTTCGCATGCGAAGTACATACGGCTTGCAGGATGACAAAACCGTTGAAACGGGTCCCTACAGACCCGTTTCTTTTTTATTTCAGGCATATGGTATACTGATTTCATTATCATCGTAATCACCTCGTATGGACAAAAGAATGAAGTTTACCGTCGCGGCGATAGCGATCGCGGTCGCACTTGTCGTCGTCTTTTTTGCGTTTGGGAGGGATATGCTTCGGAAAAACAACGTCAGTCGTATTCGGATGGACAATACGACGCTCCAGACGCCGGTCGCCCCTCTTAACGATGGGAACGTGAGTCCTATTTCCGGTCTACCCTGCGAGAATTGGAACAAGCGTTCCTTTGCGGTCATGCAGCCGGCCGACGTGTCGGCTCGTCCTCTCGCCGGGCTGTCCCAGGCTGACATGGTGGTCGAGATGGTGGCGGTGTACGGCAGTATCACCCGTCTTATGGGTGTCTATGGGTGTACTATCCCGGAGGAAGTCGGATCGCTTCGAAGCGCCCGTCATGATTTCGTCCATATCGCGAAAAGCTTCGATGCCATATATGTCCATTGGGGAAGGGCCGACATCGAACAGTTCAAGTCGGTACTCGACAGTGGCATCATAGACGATATGAATTGCAATAATGATGCCGGAAAATCAGCCGGGCAATATTGTTACCGCAAGGACGCGACCGGAAACATGCGTGGTGTCGATACCGGATATGCAAAATTCACCAGCCTGCTTGAGGGAGCAAAAGCGTTTGGATACCGGACGGAAAATACGTTTCTCGGATATCCTCATCAGTCTGAAGCGGCTTTGGATCAGCGTCCGAGCGGAGGCAATCTGCGGGTCGCGTATGCGAAACCGTTTGATGTCGAGTATGATTACGACAAAGCAAGCAATTCTTATGTCAGGACGTGGGGAGGCGTCGTCGATACCGATCGCAACAACAGCCAGAAAATCGCACCGAAAAACGTCGTCGTGATGATCGCGGACGCCGCACCTATCAAGGTCGGTGAGCAGTATGTGAACGTGCAGATAGGGGACCCGTGGTTCGACCAGGCGGATTCCGGTGCGGCGTATTTCTATATGAACGGTCAACAGTACAAGGGAACGTGGAAGAAAGACAAGAGCAAGATAGACAGCAAGCTCCTCTTTACCGATGACTCCGGTCAGGAAATCAAGTTCGTTCCCGGTCAGGTGTGGGTCGATATCATCGATCCCGGACAGACGTTGCGGTGGACGCCGGCAAGCTGACAACCCGTAGTTCTAATGAGAAAAACGGCTTTATTTGAGCCGAATCTCCGGACGAGTCGAGTCTGATATACTGAAGAGAGTCAGGCGACTCTCTTTTCTGATTTATATGTCCATATGATTGTTCTCCTCTTCGGGAAAGATCGGTTCCTGCTCGTGCGTCGTCGAACGGAATTGAGAAAAGGTTTTCTCGCAAAGTATCCGTCGGGGACGGTGGTGACTGTCGACGTGGCAGGGGATCCTCTTACTGTGGCGCAGCGAATGATTGAGGCCGGTTCAGCCGACTTGTTCTCTTCGGAATGCCTGCTTGATATCAGGGAGGTGCTCTCTCTCGAAGATGCCGACGCCAAAAGCGTGAAGGACGCAATCAAAAGGCTTGGATCGGAATCCTCCATGATATTTTCAGAATCAGAACCTCCAAAAGCAAAAGATCCCGTTTTTGCCTATCTGAAGAAACATGCGGGGAGGGCTGAGCAATTCGATTTCCTGACGCCCAGGGAAGCCGAAGCCTTCGTCGTTTCCGAAGCGCGTGACGTTGTTCCCGGGATAACTTTTTCCCGTAATGCTATTGCTAAAATTCTTGTCGCATGTGGCACCGACTCGGCCAGACTTTCTTCCGAGGCTGTGAAATTGGCGCTGTTCAAGGGAGAGGGGGAGGTGTCCCTCTCGGATGTCGATATGTTCATCCATGAGAACCCGCAAGAGAAAGTATTCGTCGCGCTTGATGCGCTCGTGGTCGGCAATAGAGGGAGGGCTATCGAGCTCTTGCTTCGGGAATCCCGTGGCGATAGTGGCGGTGTACAGAAATTATTCGGTCTTCTCGCGTGGCAGATGCGGGAAATGTTCAAAGTGCGGGGGGAGTATGATCGCGGCAATATGCGCCAAGACGATATCGCCCGTGTGACCGGAATGAACCCGTTCGTCGCCGGCAAGTTGCTTGCGAAGATGAGCACTTTTCCTCTCACCCGACTCAAATCCGGACTCACACTCCTCGCCGATCTCGATGCCGATATGAAAGTCGGCAAGATCGATCCGGAACTCGCGCTGACGCTTCTCGTCGAAAAATGGTAAAAAGAAAAAAGACCGGGTATTATGCCCGGTCTTTTTTACCGTTTCTCGTTCGTCTTGCTGAAGATGTTATGTCGCGAAATTCAAGATTTGTTCACGCGCCTGTTCGATGGCCTGTCTCGCCTTGCCAGCGCCGTTGGCGGCATCGTATCCTTCGGTGTGAATCACATCGGTGTCGAGTTTGATTTTCAAAATACGACCGATAAATTCGCCAAAAACGACCGTTTTGTTCTTGAGGAAAAGCCGTGCTTCCTCTGGTGACATCGTTTCCGGTTTCACTCTCATGTACTCATAGATAGGTTTTGCGGCGTTGTACAATGCTGCCAAGACGACAGCTTTGTCGAGGTTCTTGATAGAAACGGTGTTTTTCAATGTGTCCATATTTTAAAGGTGCTTGACGGGTATTCGTCCTGTGATTTCGTGACAGGGTATATCGTGACACTTTGTAGTTACATTGTCAAGATAACAAAAACCCCACCAAGAGGCGGGGTTCGTGGAAATCTGGATGTTATTATTTCCCGGCGGCCTTCTTGATGAAGGCATTGAGGCGGGATTTCTTGCGGGCGGCGGTGTTCTTCTTGAGTGTTCCCTTCGCGACCGCTTTGTCGATCGCCTTCTGAGCCCTTTTGAAGAGGTCTGTGGCGGAATCGATCTTGCCGTTGGTCACCGCTTCACGGGTGGCCTTGATAGCGCTCTTGAACACACCTTTGACGATCTTGTTCTGAGCCGTCTTGTGCTCGGTCACGCGCATGTACTTCTTGGCATTCTCTTTGATAGGCATATCCGTTGTCTTGATGATGAAAAAACGACCCGAAAGAGGTCTCCTCTTTTGTATCACGGCTTCGGGATTCTGGCAAGCCATGACGTCTTTGAATGACATGGTGAGCGGTGTTGATCTGTTTTGGCGTTTTTGGGCGAATTCCGCTATCATAGAGGGGATTTCACTTGTTATGAGAATGAATATGATAGCCTGGCTTTCCGGAAAAAACCTCGGTATCAGGAACGGCTCCTTCATCGTAGAGGTCGGTGGTATCGGATATAAGGTGAGTGTGTCGGCCTATGTGCTCGGCAAAGTGGCCGGGGCGGAGGAAGTATCGTTTCATATCCACACGCACGTGCGTGAGGATATTCTCGCTTTGTACGGTTTTCTCTCCGAGGATGAACTTTCCATATTCGAGTCGCTTATCTCTGTGTCCGGCATCGGGCCCAAAGCGGCGCTCGGCATCCTCTCCATCGCGGATACGGATACGATCCGGACCGCAATCGTCAATAAAGACCCCTCTTTGCTGACTCAGGTTTCCGGTGTCGGCAAGAAGACGGCGGAGCGGGTCATCGTCGAACTGCAGAACAAGGTCGCTGCACCGGTGAACATGGGTGCCCGGTCCACTACGGCTGACGGGGATGCGATCGAGGCTTTGCTCTCGCTCGGCTACAAGGTTTCCGAGGCGCGTGATGCGCTCAAGGCCGTGCCGGACGGCGTGAAGGACGTTGGTGAAAAAGTCCGTGCGGCGCTCAGGCTACTTGGGAAGAAAAAGTAGGAAGACTCCACAAAGCGTAACGTCGATACAACCGACAATTGATGACATGCGACCGATACCCGGGATGGATAGGGTCTGTCGTCCATACAATCAGAACCGGGGACGAGGAAGTGTAATATCGAATTTCATGGAATCCAGAAAAAACAATCGGGGTAATGAGTTGCTCCAATCGGAGAAGTGGTTGAAATTTCAGGAAGCGGCCGGGAAACAGGTCATCCGTTTTTTCACTGACAATTGGAGTGCGAACGGGGTCGTACACTCCCTTCCGTTTGTCGGGAAATATCTGTACGTGCCGAAGGGACCACTCGGAAGAATCCGGAGTCAGGAGACGGGAGTCAAAGAGGGAGGCCTGGTGAAGTCGATGATGGAATCACTGTCCGCGAAGGCGAAGGAAGAAGACGCGGGATGGATACGGATAGAACCGGAGACGGACGAGGTCCTTGCCGAAATACGGAACAGCGTTTCTTTGAAACTTGTGAAGGCGCCGCATGATATGCAGCCACGTGAGACATTCCGGGTCTCACTCGCCTTGTCGGAGGAGGAGCTTCTTGCCAGCATGAAGTCGAAGACGCGATATAATATCCGTATCGCCGAAAAGCGCGGCGTGAAAATCATCTCTTCGACCGAGAAGAGATATCGGGACGAGTTTATCCGTCTCGTAACCGGCACCGCGGAACGTAAGGGCATCGCGCCACATCCCGTCCTGTATTACGAAGCCATGCTTGAGACATTGCTCGGTGCCGATGCGACTATCCTTGCGGCTGAAAAGGACGGTGAGGTGGTCGCGGCGAACCTGCTCACCTTTTTCGGAGATACGGCGACCTATCTGCACGGCGGATCCGATGACCGTCACCGGGCCGATATGGCACCGTTTTTGCTCCAGTGGGAAGGCCTCCGCGAAGCGAAACGACGGGGTTGTTCCTGGTATGATTTCGGCGGGGTGAGCACGGCCGAGTTCGAGGCATCCGAGGGAAAATGGCTCGGTATAACGAGATTCAAATTCGGATTTTCTCCGGATACGCGATCGACTGTGTTTCCTGGCGCATACGATATCGTCGTATCGCCGTCACGATATGCGACCTACCTTTTCCTGCAACGAATCCGGACCCTGTTGTCTTCCTTCGGGAAACGATAAGGCGGACCCATAATTTTCTGAGTGAGGATCTATGGATAATCCAAAGCGCATCCTTTCAGCGGTGATCCCGCAACGGATAAAAAATGCGGCTCATGTCGTCGAGGCATTGTCGGCCGCTGTGTGGTTCCGGTTTCCGGCGAGAGGATTGACCATCGTCGGCATCACTGGGACGAACGGCAAGACGACAACCGCGAATCTGCTCACCCGGATCCTTGAGAAAAACGGGCACGTTGTCGCGCTCGCGTCGACCGTTTCGTTCCGCATCGCGGGAAACGAAAAAACAAACGCATCGAAATTCACGACGCTCGGCGGATACAAACTCCAATCATTCCTTCGTACCGCTGCGGATGCCGGATGTACGCATGTCGTGCTCGAAGTGTCATCACACGCGCTTGATCAGGGGCGTATCGCTGGAGTGCGCTTTGCGGTCGCAGTGATCACCAACGTGACACGCGAGCATCTCGATTATCACAAGACCATGGAAGAATATCGCCGGGCGAAGGGGCGCCTGTTCGATTTGTCGGATGCCGCCGTCGTGAACCTCGACATGTGGGAGCCCGAGTTTTTTCTGGAAAAAGCGAAACGGAAAGTGACGTATTCACTCGTCGAAACCGAAGCTGATTTTCTCGCAGAAAACATCACGCTCACACTCGGAGGGTCGACCTTCTCCGTTGCGGAAACCGATTTCATTCTCCGATTGCCGGGCACGTTCAATGTGGAGAATGCTCTTGCGGCGACGGCCACCGCATCGCTTCTCGGTGTGCCGGCAGAAACGGCCGCCCGGGCGATATCGGAAGTATCGCTCATCCGTGGCAGGATGGAATCCGTTCCGAACGGACTCGGGGCGACCATCATCGTCGATTACGCAGTGACGCCGGATTCACTCGGTAAACTGTACGATCTTGTCTCGACCATGAAGAAGGACGGATCGAAAATCATTTCCGTATTCGGGGCGTGCGGCGATCGTGACCGTGGCAAACGTCCGATCATGGGTGAGATTGTCTCTTCGAGCGCGGATATCATCATCCTGACCGATGAGGATCCATATTTCGAAGACCCGGAACAGATTCTCGATGAGGTGGAATCGGGAATCCGGAACAAGGAAACAGACACGACGCTTTTCCGTATCCGCGACCGCCGCGAGGCGATCCGCAAAGGGCTTGCACTTCTTTCTTCGGGAGACATACTGCTCGTCACCGGAAAGGGAGCCGAAGAAACGATGGCTGTCGGCGACCGACGCATCGCGTGGAACGATCGCGTCGTCATCATCGAGGAGCTCGGTTCGATATCCGCCGCGCTTTGATAGTGGAATCATGCTATCCTTACGAAGAAGACGGGATGCCCGGCGCACACCGCATGAACGATAAGGATCATAAAAACAAAGATACGACGTATATGGAAGAATACCCAAACAGCGGCGACGATCGGGACCAGGTGGTCCCAGCCACGCCATCACCTGAGCGAAGTCAGTCGGAGCCGAACAGCGGTTCCGTGAATGATGATTTCGAAGCTGTCGATCCGGACGGCCTTCTTGAGACGCATCGGGAACTCGTCACCGCAGTGGATGATTTCACCGTGAGGCAGTTGGGCGCGCTGCGCCTTGTCGGAAAGGAGCTCGGTATGGATGAGGGCATAGTACCGAATTTCATACTGGAAGGAACCGAAGAAGAGGAATTTCTCCGGGAAATGAGACGGGAGTTCGACCTTCAGGCGGACACGATAGACCACGAGGCCCTGTTGCGGTTGCAAGACGCGGTCAACGAATATGATGACGCGAGCAAGGGGCGCATGCAGGCACAGGAAGCGTTGGATTCGCATATCATGAAAATGAAGAAAACCGGATTGTTCCTGTCTCGGAAAGAAGAATTCGGAGGGATGACCCGAAAGGAATCACTCGACGGGATGATGGCGAAAATCGAAGTGGCTTTCAACCGTTCCGTCTCGTTGCGGAATCAGGGAAAAGAAAAAAAGAGTTTGGACGCCGAATCTGAAGCGAGGGATGCGATGCGGGAGTTGAAAATCCGGCTGTCTCTTAAGCGGGGGTTCCGCGAGGCGAAAGAGGAAGACCTCGTCGGCTCGGAGGTGATCGAACGGCTCTGGGAAGAGGCCGGGAATACGAAATCGGAAGGCGAAAATGCAGACCGGGTGGAAAGTCAGAGGATGGAATTGGAAAAATATCTTTCCCAAGAGGGAATGAAATACTATGATATGCTCTCGAGAGCCATCAGTGCGTTGGACGAGGATAATATGAAAACGTTCGGGTATCTGTCCGCGGAAATAAGGAGATTCCAGGACGATACCGAACAGAAGGCGCGACGTTGGTATCCTTTGCTGTTCCCAAGGAAGGAAGGCTTCGCCGTACCGCCTAAAATCCGTCTGACAGCGGATGACGAGTCGAAGATACGGATACTTCCCGAGAAGGGTACTGCGCTGAAGCCCGTATCGAAACAGGAATCGGTGAAAAAAATGCCTGCGACAATACATCAGTTAGGCAAACTGAAAGACAAGTTTAACTCGATGAGGCCGGGTAAGAATAAGAACAAAAAGTAAGGTCCGGTTTGAGGAACTACGACGTCCGTTCACACCACCCCGATTGATCCGGGGTGGTTTTTTTCGATGATTTTTCCAGGCGGGAGCCGGCAGTCCTGATTGACAGGAAGCGGTTTTTGGTGCTAGGAATAAAGCAGAAAATAAGAACGGATCTTTTACATCAATCGATATACACAGGAGCTCACATGGCGAAAAAAATGGTATTGGATGCCGACGGGCTGTCTTCGGTCCTGCGTTCGAAGTTACATTATCTGGAAGTTCCATACTGGGAAACTCTCAGCCTTCAATTTGCCTGTACCGATGATCTCCGCATCTCACTGAAGGACATCACGAATGTGATACGCGACTTTTACAGGCAGAAAGGGTTTGATGTCTCACCGTTCACCTATGAGGAACTCTCTTCCCATGGACGGATGCTGTTCTTCGACCTTCGCAAGGCTGAGACCCGGTACAAGGGCATACTCGAATATATCTCCGGAACCGTGCATCCGTCGGTGAACATACTGGTCTATGACGGCTCGGAACTCCCGCCGTTTTTGTCCGGACTGTTCGCTCTTCCGAGAACGGCTGCCGCATGGGGCGAATATCTCCTGAAACATGTCAGCTTTTCATCGCTGATAAGCGGATTGCCACTCGGAGCGTTCGGTATCCAATTTCGGAACGGCTCCACATGGGAATCGGAATGCTCGGCTATCGCCATCTTCCTGGATGAAAACATCGCGATGGTCAAGGACGGCACTGTTCATTTCGAAGGGAATTGGAGAGAAGTGGCGATGAAACTTCTCCCGCTCTGTAATGTCAAAGTGTCGGAACGGTCCATATGATGAGCGCTCCGATGAAATCATGGTGTGGCGGGAAAGATTATTCCCACCACACCATTTGACTCGGACCTATAAAAGGTGTATACTAGGTTTGTAGTGGAAACGGGTGCCCTCTTGTCAGGGAATCCGTTTTTCTTTTTGAAGAGCTACAAAAGAGTAAACCGTAACACAAACATATGAGTACAAACTCTATGGTCACCTCGAGTGACGTGCACAGTGAGGCCACGGGGTCACAGCCGTGCGAGCGGTGCAGTCGGGCCCAGGAGCAGGAAGAAATGGCGTTCGCTTTTCTTCTGGCCCTGATGCCGGTCATCACCCTCACTTTGTTCGGGAATATGGGACTGTTATAAGTTCATTCTCCAACCGAAAAACGGACTCCCCTCATGAGGGTCCGTTTTTTGTTCCCGCACGGGTGGCTACAGCGTTTCCCAGATCCCGCGAAAGACCTGACGAAGGCCTTCGGCGGTGACGGCGTCATGAATCTCAAAGAGGGAGTGCGGTGTGGTATGCGTATTCACGATGAGGATGTAGTCACCGAAGACCAGTTGGGTCGTCCGGATATTGCCTCCCATGTTCCAGTATTTCATCTGCCGGCGGAAATTGGCCTGACCCTCGAACGAATGACCTTCTTCCTTCTCATTCGTTATGATTTTCGTCTGGATCATCGGGTCGGAGCGCTTCCAATACCATGTGAGCCATTCGTTGAGTTGTCTGACCAGGGAACTGTCCTGCACGCCCCACCAGGTCGCATCCCGACCGAGGGCGCTTTTGTCCCAGTCATCGGATTTCTTGTATATATACTCCAGCATCTGCGATTCCTCGATGAAGCGGACTTTCGGAACCGAATAGCTCTGCGATTTCGGCAGAAGGGACAGCTCGGGCACCAGTGATTTTGCGAGGACGAGCCGTGCCTCGGCTTCACGCTTCGAGGCTTCGACTTCGCGGAGAATGGTTTCGGGTGGTGTGGCAAGGAATCGGAGCCCCGAGGAGCGGTCTTCCTCGAGTATCAAGCCTTTCTTCACAAGCTCCTTGCCGATGGCATAGACTGTCGGCCGGCTGAGATTGGTTTTCTTGGCCACTTCCGAAGGTGCGATTTCCGCATTCTCAAGAACGCATAAGTACACGAGTGTCTCATTTTCACGTAAGCCGAGTTGTTGAAGCTTTTCTTCGATCATAGGTGTATCATGACAAAAAATACGACATCCGTAAAATGCCGAAAGGGTGCTGGAATTTGTTTTTGCACAGGGCGTCCATCTGTCGATTCTTTCCCGATGTATCGGCCCTTTCGACAGCGGAACGTGGAAATGCGGTCTGTATCCGTGGTATAATGGCGTACAATCGAAATAATGCAAACCGGTATGTTCGAACGGGAACTGGTGGAAATCGGACTCAATGAAAAGGAAGCGAAGGTCTATCTGGCCTCTTTGGAGTTGGGGCAGTCGGCAGTACAGGGAATCTCGAGCAGGTCCGGCGTGAACCGCGCGACGACCTATTTTATCATCGAGGGACTCACGGCCAAAGGGCTTATCAGCAGTTTCCATCAGGGAAAGAAGCAATTTTTTATCGCGACCGATCCGGATCGGCTCGTCGAAATACTCGATGAACAGAAGCGGGAAATGGAGCGGAAATCGGAAGAGCTGAAAAAGCTTATCCCGCAACTTCAATCGATAAACAACAAGCAGTCCGGTCGACCAGTCGTGAAGTATTTCGAGGGAAAGGAAGGTATATCGGCCATGAACGAAGAGACGATAAAGGTCGCATCCGGAAGCGTCGTTCCTATGGCGTATTCGGTTGATGCGGTTGATAATGTTTTCATGAAAGAGGAACGGGCTCGGGCAAAAACGAAAAGGCTCGACAAAAAAATCAAGACGAGGGTGATATATACCTATAAAAACGGTGTTTTGGAGAGTACTGTTGATGGCGAGCGAAGAAAAGTACCATTTGATAAGTTTCCGATAAAAAGCGACATCGCTATTCTCGATGATAAGGTTCGGATAGCTTCGCTTGGCGACCGATTACTCGGTATCATCATTGAAGATAAGGAAATCGCGGATTCTGTGCGGGCAATCCTTGATCTGGCATGGGAGGGAGCGGAAAAATATCAGGAATAGATTGAAATAAAAAGAAGGGCCTCCGGATATACATAAAGTATATTGTTCCGGGGCCCTTTTTTCGATTCCGCTTCTTTGAGACCATCAATTCGTGAGTTTTTCACGAGACAGTCGAATGATTTTTTCTACTAGTCAGACATGGTCGTTTTTTTGATGTTATTGGAGATTGAGGGTTCTTTCATGAAGATTAATTGATGTGGTCCCTTCTTGGAGATGAGCGCACTTCTGTGTGCCGCTCATCTTCTTGGAGCGTATCAATAGTCCCCCATGACTTCCTCCCTTGGTTAATTGTGAAAAAACTGAAATTACGTTACCCCGTATAGTAGCACCGGAAAACAGTTCTGTCAAGCGTCATAAACAGAATACAGTTCGAAGGCTTCTTTAGGCGTAGTATTGTCCATTGTATGACAACAATAATGAACATAATTATATACAAAATATTGCTTCACAAAAGCATTATTTACTATATACTCACATATTTAGTCAGTAACACTTGACAAGATTTGAATCATACGATATACTGTGGAGTCAAGTTGAAAAGCTTGATGAATCCGGCACCTCAAAAGATAGGTATTCTCTCGGATAACTGGGTTATACGCCTCCTGTCAGACGGAATTGATATGAATGGCAGGATTGGTCGGTCACTTGGTAGAGCCATGCGCCTTGGCGGATGGGGGTAATATTCAAAATATTCATACCCCCCATGAAGCCTTCTGGCACATGGTTCCCGAAGGAATGCCGATGTCCGGTGATGAACTTTTACAATCGAAGAACAAAAAAGGAGGTAGAGATGGCGAAGACTATAAAAAAGGTCAGGAAGCCGTCGAAGTGGCGCATCCCGATGGAGGTTGTCGAACTTCTTCGGCACAAGGGCGGAGCCCATTCTACGAAGAGTGGAGGAAAGGGCTACGACCGGAAACGGTCCAAAGCCGAGCTCAGGAAACGGCTTGCCGGATCCTGATGTCTCCCACCCCTCACCCAGCATTCGCGGATCAAGAGTCTCGAAGACTCGACAGCTCCCCTTCCCGAAGGGACCCCGTTGAGGCAGGCGGGGGAGCGGGATACAAAGAAATATTTTTCTTTTCAACCCTCAAATAGGAGGAAACATGGCAATGGAAGCTCTTGTCGGGGAAGAACGCGCATTATTTCTCTCTAAGCTTGTGATGCTTGTGATGGGAGAGACGATGCCGGATGGCGCCACACTCCATGCAAGTTCTCTGGTTTTTTCAGAGGACCGCGAAGGGCTTTGCGCCTTTCTCGTACGAGATCCGGATGAGATGAAAATCATCGCGTTTCTCGTAAGCAGGGTTGGAGAGGATGAGCTTGATTGGTGCTCTATTATTGTTGAGGACGACGATGACGACGACGGTACGTGCGACTGTGAAATCGGCCTGTTTATGGTCGATCACGAAGGCATTGTCACCGTTGAAGTCGATTGCTGGACCCGTTTTCGGGGTCAAGCCGTCCTCTATGATACTGGGCAACTTCGAGAAATCTCATCGTGGTGATACTCCGGACGGGCCTACTTCACCCGTTGGCAACAGAAGCTCCGGAAGGAGTAAACGAAGGAGGTCCGGCCGAAGCGGATCGACGAGTTGAGGGCTCGGACAAACCTCAAGACACGCCGATATGAAAATTCTATCGGCTCCATCTTCAAGGACAGGTACTTTACGTGCCTTTGAAGATGGGATTGAGAAATATATCTGATATGACCCAAGAATATCATATATTTGTAAAGTATTTTACGACAGCAAATATTGGCTAAAATAAGTCAATATGTTGTATAAATATTTACAAAACGTATCGATACTATGGACAGCAGGGTCAAAAGAGGGTATACTATCCCGTTACAGAGTGAGTTCATTACACAAATTAAAACAGGAGATAAACATGTATATCGAAAATACAAAAGGTATCGTTCTTTCCGTCATCGTCACCGCGATTTTGTCCGTCGGAGCCACAGTCCTGTGGCAGAAGAAAGTAGATGTTGATTCGGTCCTGCGCTGGACCGATGAGGCAGTCAACTTCTTTCCGATGAATAATCCTGCGAATTTCGCGGGAGTCGACACTCTTGGGATGAACCTCCAGAAAGTCAGGGTAACTGACCATATCGGGAGAATTCCATATCGTGTCGACTATATCGGAGACAGGGGAGTCCATGGGCATGGGGAAGCCGCGAAACTCAGTGATGCCGTCAAAGAGGCGGTAGCTGACTATCGGCGACTCCAGAAAGAACGGGAGAAGTAATCTCCTGTTCCGTCCGCGGAGGGCGATGAGCGAGACTCGGACGGGACCACTTCTCCCGTTGGCAACAGAATCCCCGGAAGAGGAAACAGAAGGAGATCCGACCGAACGGATCGAACACACAAATTTTCCAAAAAATAAACAGGAGAAAAATGAAACACATAGCAAGACCGACGACATTGCTTCAGATTGCCATTTTGGCCAACGGGGGCAAGAAGGCGCCGAAGAGGAGTCCTCATCGTGCGTCTCATGCGGAGCGGATGTTCGAAGCCCGTCTTCGTACGGCCCCGTCCATGAAGGAGTGGGCGCGGATGTTGAAGGAGCATAACAGACATATACGGCAGTGCTCCCCGTAATCGGAGAAGATATATCAACGCAGTATCTTCTCCTCCTCATTCAGGCTGTGAATTGAAAAATTCGCGTTCTGAACAGGGAAACCTGGTGCGCCGTTAACAGTAGCAATCAGAAGGCTATCATGCTCATGGTACACGCGTACTCTTGAGCCGCGATGAGGACTCACTCATTTGCACCTGTCTCATCGGCATGGCGCGATAATTTGATAGTCAGAGGAGAATCCATTATGGATTCTATGGGCAAACCGTCGGTCGCAATGGCGCGACTCATAAAGACGGATACCCATGGCGGGGACGCTTCACCCGCCAGGAACAGAAGACCCTTTCTCTCTCTGTTGAGTCGAAAGGGGAAATGAAGCAAAGAGAACAGGCCTCGTTGCTAGAGGAGGTGATGGTTCGTAGGTAGGAGGTGGTCGTTTGAGATATGAATTTTTGTTCATGTCTCGACGAACAGTGGAGCGTCCACGCTAGACGTCTTCCGAGCAAGCCCCGCTACGAATACGGAGATTGAGTTCTCCCATCACAGGGCATCTCGGCTAAGGATCTTATGAAGGAGTGTCAACGACATTTCTTCATATGCCGGCCGGATACCAACACCGATAACAGAGCAAGGCGATATGTCTGGAGATGCAACTATACGTTGCGACTCCTGGCACATCGTAGACCGTAGCGTGAACTATGCGGTCCCTGTTATTGGTTAAAATTTGAGCCGACTTGAATAATTCTTGTCGGCTCCATCTTCAGCGGTATGTCTTGGACGTACTTCTGAAGATGGAAACAGTTCATTTCACAATTCAAACAGGAGATATACACATGAATATGAATACAGTTAGTCAGGACGTTGCTGTTCTAGCAACCATGATGGTTATGGCTGCGATGATGTTTGGAAAAGTGGCGGTTAGAACGCGCCAGCTTGTCCGGGCGCGCATTGCGAATGGTGAGGACGTCGTCCTCTTGCGGTACTGGGGGATGATGGGGTTCCTCTGGTTCGCGATGACCAGCCTCGTGTGCTGGGCCGGCATTCTTGTCATCGCCAACCCGACCTATCTAGAGGGGGCGCCTCTCTGGCTGGAGATCTGGTGTAAAGGCTCCATAGGAATGATAGGGATCTTCCTTTGGATGGTCTGGCCGAGGCGGGAGTGGCGGAATTTTCCGGGCCCGTTCAATAACCAGGGGCCGAGTTGAGGGATCTCGAAAAAACCTGATTGGTGGCCGACGTGAATAATTCCGTCGGCCCTCTCTTCAGCGGTATGTCTCGTACGTACTCCTGAAGATGGAAACAGTTCATTTCACAATTCAAACAGGAGAAACAAAAATGAAAGAAGTCAGCCTACAGACCGCCGCTACGCTTGCCACGCGCGAGAACCTTTCAATGGTTCCAGCGCTCGTACAGCGCTACCTCGATACGGAAACGCGTGTTCCGGAAGGAGAGCAGTTCCGAATCGTCATTGGCGGTGAGAATGTGTCGAAGTCCGGCGGTGGCATGGCATACTCGCACGCTCTTTGCGTTGAGAAACGCGACGGTGATGTGTGGACTCGGGTACACGAGGGTCCGATGCGACAGTACCGCGGAGCGTACAGCCACGAGATCGACAACTGGGACCTTTGCCTCAGTTCACCCTCGATTCTCGAGGAGACGGAGGTTGCGGTCACGTTCGGTCTTCGCACTGGCGGGGGCAACGTGAAGGCGTACCGCTTCAGCTCGGAGAAGGGTCTCGAAACCCTGTCGGTATTCTCCGTCCGCGATTATGAGGCGACTCAGGCGCGAATGAAATTGCTCAGTGATGTCGTTGATGACATCAAGGCGTTCCGTTCGTATGTCGAGAAAAGCCTCGGAAATCGGTGGTCGAAGGACTCCGAGACCGTCGTGGAGAGTGACGTCGTCGCGCTGCTTGCCGTTCATTACGACCGGGATTACGACGCTATCGTGGATCAGTACAAACTCTTTGTCTGGGTAAAAGGCAAAGGGTTCTGTTCCACAGGATCGTCCTGGACCGGTCTCCGCCACCCCGGAGGGAAATTTTACTCCGTGGGGATGCGGGTGCTGAGCACGGCGATCACCGATCGCGGCCCGGACTTCCTTGAATTTGCCTTCGAGGTAGGTAACAAGGGACAGGGTTGGCAGGAGACCAATACCTTCCGCGTCAAGTGGGAGTAGGTCGGACGGGAATACTTCACCCGTTGGCGCAAGAACCCTTTCGAGAGGGAAAAGAAGGAGATCTTCCCGAAGGAGATCGACGATTTGATGGCCTCGAAAAAACCTTTACGGAGTGCCGACGTGAATAATTCTTGTCGGCTCCATCTTCAGCGGTATGTCTCGTACGTACTTCTGAAGATGGAAACAGTTCATTTCACAATTAAATACAAGGGAGACGAGCCATGATTAGCAAGCCTTTACAGGAATTCATCGAAGCGGCAGAAGCCCAGCGCGCGTTCAATTATCAGCAGGAACGTACTGTGGTCGAGGCGTGGGAGACGGTGCTTACGAGCAATGCCATAAGAGCCGGTTCGTTCACACTCCATCGGGACGGTCGAAACGTGGTGAATCAGGGCAATCTGATGGAGATCCATATGTGTCTCGATCCTTTTGCAGACTCGCATGACCATCTCATGCTGGCGGCCTACTTTCGTAAGGGAGGAACCGCTTGCATCGACGATTGGTTCTTCTCTGGCGAGAGGAGAGAGAAAGAGCCGGCCCTATATGGACGGTATGCGAAGTTCCTTGGGTTCGAGGGGGCATGGGAGGAGGTCGGGCTCAGGATTATCGAGCTTAACGACTTTGTCGTCGAGGAGAATACTCCTCCGCCGATTCCGGATTCGTTTCGGTATTAGTCGCAGTTTGAGCGTAAGAGAGAAATCTTTCTTACGCTATTTTCATACCTTGGAAAATTGCCGATGAAAAACGGACCCTGTGAGGAGTCCGTTTTTTGTTTCGGTACGAATGGCTATATGGTCGTGACTATGAGGAGGGTGGCGAACAGGCCGATGAGTCCGCCGACGATGACCTCACTGACGCGATGCCCTACGCGTTCCTTGAGACGGGGAAACTTGCTCCCATCGACGTCGAGCTGTTCGACGAGCATATTGAGGTAGCGGCCCTGATCACCCAGGTACATACGGATACGGGCGGCGTCGTCCACGAGGATGAAGGCGAGCGCTGCGGCTACGGCGAACGATCCGGAACCGACCCCCTCGTACCATCCGACGCTGACGGCGAGTGAGATGGCGAACGCGGTGTGCGCCGACGGCATATGACCGTGTGTGAGCATGTATTCCGGCTTCCAGCCGTGCTTCACCGTAAAGATGATGAATTTGAGGGCCTGGGTTATGACGCCGACCGCGATCGGGACCAGGATGACGAAATATGGTTGAAGCGAGTTCATATCACTGTGTTTAGGTTTAGACGACTGATCCGTCGAACGATTCCAGTATAGCATCTTTCCGCCGGCTCTTGCCATAATCGCGATATTTGTGGAAGAATGTCGGTGCTCGAAATATTCGGGCCCCGTCCTTTTACTATTAGGATTGCCAATCCCCCAAAATGGAGATATCTTATGTCAATTTACCCCGAAGATGAAGCTCTTGATGCTCTCTTGGATAAGGAGCTTATGCTCTCACTCGGTATTTTTTCCAACGATGATGATGCCGATGAAGAGAGCGGTGAACAGACAGTCTCACAGCCGATCGCCGAACGGTTCGTTTCCGGAGAACCGCTCCTGCCGTCCGACATCGTCCCGTTCCTGCCACACGGTATCGGGGACGAGCATGCGATGGGAATGAGGACATTCCTGTATGATCTCGATTGGATATGTTGTTCCTCCGGCTTCCCCGGCCTGCTACAGAACTACTCCATCCGCATGAGTTACGGGTATATCTTTCCGATAGCGAAAAAATATGTATGTTTCGACATCGAAACGACCAGTCGGATGATGTTCCCGGAAAGTTATCTCGATTCGGAGGACGCCCGCAGATTCTACATGCGACATCCCGAATGTATCGGTAAGCTCTGGGCGAACGTCAGTATGTATCTCAGCACGCATTCCCCGGGATTCGACGATAATGTCGCGGCGATATCGACTTTTTTCTATCTTGCGCAAAGAGCGTGGCTCGACGTCATCGAGTTGTCATCGATCGCGTTGATGCGGTCTTGCTCCACGCAGTTCGCGAGACGGGGTGAATTCAGCGGTATCGTCCGGACCGTACGACAGATCGAAGCCGAGGTTTTGGCACAATCGTTTTATGAATGTCGTAAATAACGACAATATTTTTTGAGAAAGGTTTCCGAACGGAGACCTTTCTTTTATTATAAGAACCCGTTTCTACGGCGTGTGTCCGGACCGGACGTACGCTTTCTCTCCTCTTCCTCGCATGGTACACTGGACGGGACCACTGTCGAAAAAATGAACCGTATATCGTATGCAATTCTGGGAAAAAGGGCTTAATCCCGAGCAAAAAAAGGCCGTACTTAAGACGGAGGGGCCGGTACTTATCCTCGCTGGTGCCGGATCAGGCAAGACAAAAACGCTGACACATCGGATCGCCTATCTCATCGCCGCGAAAAACGTGCAACCGGGAAATATTCTCGCGGTCACGTTCACGAACAAGGCGGCCGGCGAGATGCGCGACCGTATAGAAAGCTTGTTAGCGACTGCGGCAGATGAAAGTGACGACCCGATATCGTTTCGCGGATTTCCCCATATCGGGACCTTCCATGCCATCTCGGCCAAGATTCTTCGTAACGATATCGGCATACTCGGCCTCGACCCGCGATTCAACATCCTTGATGCGGACGATCAGATCAGTATCGTCCGGACGGCGATGAAGGCGCTCGAGATCGATGCCGATCAGGTGAAGCCCCGGTCCGTACTCGAGGCGATCTCCCGTGCGAAGGGCGATTCACTCGAAGCCGAGGGGTATGCTCTCCGCGCATCCGGATATTATGAGGAGCTCGTCGCGAAAGTGTATCGGCGCTATCAGGCGGAGTTGCTCAAGACGCAAAGCCTTGATTTTGATGACCTCCTGAGACTCGTCGTGAAACTGTTCCGGACATCGGAGGAAGCGCTCGCCCGGTATCAGGATCTTTTTGAGTACGTGATGGTGGACGAATATCAGGATACGAACCCGCTCCAGTACGAGCTTATCAGGTTGCTTGCGATGAAGCGGCGGAACCTGTTCGTCATCGGCGACGATTATCAGTCCATCTATCGGTGGCGACAGGCGGATATCCGCAATATTCTCGAATTCGAAAAGGATTATCCGGAGGCCGAGGTCATCATGCTCGAACGCAACTACCGATCGACACAGATCATTCTCGATGCGGCGGGGAGCGTCATCGCCAAGAACCGCAGTCAACGAGAGAAGAAACTGTGGACCGACGTGAAGGAAGGCGAGCTCATCACCGCCCGCACGCTCCGAGACGAGTCCGACGAGGCGGAATTCGTCGCACGGACGGTCGCGGCACGGGTGAAGGATGGTCGCGCCTTCGGGGATTTTGCGGTGCTTTACCGCACGAACGCCCAATCGCGCGTACTCGAAGAGGCATTCTTGCGTTACTCCATACAGTATCGGATCGTCGGTGGCCTCAAATTTTATCAGCGCAAAGAAGTGAAGGATGTCATCGCGTATGCGAGACTCCTTCTCAATCCGTGGGACTCCCTCGCGCTCGAACGCGTCATCAACGAACCGAAGAGGACGATCGGTTCCGTGACGCTTGCCAAGTGGATCACCTTCGCCGAATCGCGTGGTGAGAACCCATTCGTCGCGGCACGTTCGCTCACGACGTCGGAAAGCGGCATACCGGAAAAGAAAATTATCATCATTCGGAATTTCGCCTCGTTTTTGGGCGAGTTGAGGGAAGAAACCGAACGGGAGCAACCGGATCCCATGTTCTCAGCTCTCGTCGAGAGGCTTGCCACCGACTCCGGATATTTGCTTTCTCTCCGTGATGGGACTCCCGAAGGGGAAGACCATGAACAGAATGTCCGCGAGCTTTTCAGTGTCGCCAAGAAATTCGACGGTCGGCCTCTCAGGGAAGCGCTTCAGGCATTTCTTGAGGATGTCGCGCTCTCGTCCGATACGGATACGATCGACAAATCCGCCGATTCGGTGCATCTCATGACACTCCACAGTTCAAAGGGGCTCGAGTTTCCGATCGTTTTCCTCGTCGGACTCGAAGAGGGCGTCTTCCCTCATTCAAGGAGCGCATTTTCAGAAGAAGACCTTGAGGAAGAACGACGTCTCATGTATGTCGGACTCACCAGAGCCAAAGAGAAACTGTATCTGCTTTCGGCGGAGTCACGGATGTTGTTCGGCTCGACAAGCGTGAATCCGGCGTCCCGTTTCGTCGCGGAAATACCGGTGCATCTTTTGGAAGAAGTGGTTGAGGATGAACGCCCGTCCCTCTTGTCGGCAATGCCGAAATCGAAGCGGCCCCGGTACGGAAGTTCCGCGTTGTTCGCGAACAGGGGCGGGGTGAACCGCAAAATTTCCGACTCGTTGGATTTGCCGAAATCTCCCGATTCCAAGGCAAAATCCGGAGGGCCTCCGGCGACCAAGGAAACGAATCTCCGACCGGGTGACAATGTCGAACATCCGGATTTCGGTAGCGGTATCGTCGTCGCGATTGCCGGCACGATTGCTACGGTCGCCTTCCGCCGGGTCGGTGTGAAGAAACTGATGCTCGGAACGGCTCCTTTGAAGAAAGTGTAAATACCGGATGAAAAAGAAAAAGCGCTCCGATGGTTTTCGGAACGCTTTTTTTATTCGTTCTTGTCGTTTGCCCGATCGCGTATTTCCGCGAGCGACCAGTCTTGGAGTAACCGGCCGTTCTCGAATACCGTTACGAGTCGGTCTTCTCCGGGTGCGCTTTCGCATACCGTCCGGAGTGTGCCGTTTTCTTGGATGAGTTTCATCCTGCCGGCTTTGGAACGTTTGCCGGGGTCGGTGACCGGGTCTTTCATGATGTCATCTTTCCAAGCCCCGTCGATTTCGGCTGCCGAGCATTTGAATGCGAAACGGTTCGTGTCGCGGTTCATTTTCTGGAGCAGTCCGCCTCCGGAACCGAAGGCGACGTTGTCAGCCGACCACCCGTGTCTCTTCATATGAGACAAGATTAGTGGAAGCGAGTGGAGGTCGATGCCGTCTCCTTGGATGACTCGGACATGCGGGTCGAGCACCTTGTAACCTTTCGCGTTCATTTCCGTACCGAAGGCCTCACCGAGGATGTTCAATACTTCGACGACGACCGTAGCAGGGTCGCCGCTGTCCGGACGGACGACGAGCGTGCCGTTCCTGCCGAGGACTTTTTCCCTGAGTTCCTTGCCCCAAAGTGTCCGACAGGCATGGAATATGTCGTAGCTGTCGGAAACGACAGCGGCCAGACCTTCGGGGAATTGCTCGAGCATGTTGCGAAACGCGTCCACCTCGTGTTGCTTTCCCCAAGACGTTATCGTGCTGTGTTCCGCCGCCGGGATGGAAAATCCCGCCATCGGTTCGGAATAGAGCCGGCGGAGCATTCGGATCGCGGTGAGGTTGTCGCTTCCCTTGAAGTTCACCAGGTGTGCGGCTCCTCCGATGCCGGCTGATTCGGGACTGGTCGATCCGCGGAATCCGAAGTCGTGCAGTTTGAAATCAATCAGTCCAGTATCTCCGGTTTCCTCGAGGTATTCGAGGATGATATCTTTCATCGCACGGCTTTGGGTCGCCGCAGTACAGGGGTACCAGAGCTCTGTCAGGAGCGGATCAAGGTAGTTCGGGAGCCATGCCAGTCCGGGATCGGTGCTCTCCATAGTCAGAAGGACGTTCGAGTTCGGCACGACGGTCCCTTCGGGTACCGCCTTGATCCGAACAGGCAGACGGCCGCCGTGATGTTCGAGGATCCTGGTCCAGCCCGCTTCGTTGAAAATCGAGCTGTTTCCGAAATGCTCACCGAGGAGCTCGCGCGCCTCGATGATATTCTCCTTGCTGACGACCGAGCCGGAGAGATATTTCTTGAGGAAATACTGGAGACCGAAGAACAGTATTTCCGGAAAAACTCCGCCACGGCTTTCGAGAAAACCGTAGATACCGGTCGTCTTGTCGGGGTATTGTCTCCAATGTGACGGTTTGTAGCTGTCGGTCAGGAGGATGATGTTTTCGTCGGTGTTCATGCGGGGACTCCTGTTTTTGTTTCGTTGATGAAGGTGATGAGTCTCTTTGCGAGAGGCAGATGATTCTGCACGATGCACGATGAGATGTCCCCGATCAGGATCCAGGCGACCTCGTCGATGTCGTCGCCGGCTTTCGGAAGCCCGGAGAGGTGATAAGCGGCGAAGAATGCCGTCATGACCTGGTCTTCCGCTCCGAGATACCGATGATCCGGTACACGGAACGAACCGAGGTAATCGACCGCATGGCAATCGATGCAACCAGCCTCCTCGTTCAATTCCCGGAGGGCGGCCGTCTCGAGTGATGCATCCGAAGGATCAGTGAATCCTCCGATGAAGCGGAGTTTTCCTCCGTCGCAGTTCTTTTTTCCGAGCAAGACCTCGTTTCCCGGGTACCGGATGACCGCGATGTCGACTGCCTGATAGGAAATCGGTTCACGGAGGGTCTGTGCATGGATGATGCCTGCCCGGAAATCGCTTTTCCCGTAGTCCGAAGAGGAAATTCCCGCTCGGAGCTCCGTCCCGGACGGCGCTATCGCCGGCCGGATGAGGACGCATGGCAGGAGTCCGTCATAACAGGGGATAAAACTGTCCCGGGACCCGTAAAGGCGGGCCTCATATCCGGGAAAGGTCGTCGTGACGATATGATCGATACTGTCCGACCACAGTCTGTTTGTGTGGCGATCTGGAAGCTCTGCGACGATGATGTCCGGAAATTCCGTTTCGATCATCGCTTTCCGTACGAGATACGGAAGCGGATTGCGCGACGATGGGAATCCGGAGGTGCTTCCGAGAAGGATGAGCACCATGTCGGCTTCCGCACGTGCCGTTTCGATGAGGTGGCGATGTCCCCCATGCAGCCTTGCGACCTGAAATCGGCCGATGATGACGGCGAGTCGTTTCTGTCCCATGCTGTTCTCCTTATGATTTTTCGGTTGTGAAGATACTAATATTGTAGTAAGTACACTAAGTAGGGAACGGAGTGCCGATGCCTGTGGCATCGGGGGAAGATCTTCGATGAGGCTTGTGGCAGCGATGCCGGGAACTGATATGGGTCCCGTCGGTTGTCGTGAGCCGTTTTTCCGATCTGTCTTTCCGTATTCCTTTCCTGTCCTTACTAAGTGTATTATACACACTATATAATCGTTGTCAAGAAAAGTCTGGCTACGGTGACCGGTACGGAGGCGTATCGATTCCGTACATGCGGAAATATCGCTCTGTGGGCCGTTTTTTGACATGCTGTCGCGTTGGTCCCGATCGGGAGCCGCTCGCGGGATCACTCGTCGCCGTTACGTGGAAAGACTATCGTCAGGCGCGTTTTTTCCCGACGGATCATTGACAGGAATTATTTAGTGTGTATAATACACTAACAAAGGGACGGAGAAGTATGCCGAGGGTCGAGTCGGCATATGCACAGAGTGAAGAGTCCGTTCCGAACAGTATTCATCAGTCTAATCGAACGCCCGTATGATTTCATTCTTCAGCATCGACAACGTGCTCTTCTCGGTTCTCGGATATCCGATGAGCTATCTGGAATTTTTTGGGACGGTTCTCAATATCGCCGCGGTCTGGCTGGTGGCGAGAAAGCATATCCTGAACTGGCCGATCGGGATTGTCGCAGTCATACTGTACGGCGCACTTTTCTTCCAGATCCGTCTGTACTCCGATTTCGTGGAACAGATCTACTATCTCCTGTCTGGTTTCTATGGATGGTGGGTCTGGGCCAAGGTGGAGAAGGGCGGCGATGTCTCATCCAGCGAGGCGCTCGTCCGCTTCGGTACACTGAAGGAACGGGTGTTCACCACGGTATTCATCGTTGTCGGTACGCTTGCTCTCGGATGGTTCATGGGTCACGTGAACGAATGGTGGCCATCAATTTTCCAGGAGCCGGCATCGTTCCCATATCTCGATGCAGTGACGACCGTGATGAGTTTCGCGGCACAGATGCTCATGATCTTCCGGATCGTTGATAACTGGTACTTGTGGATCGTAGTGGATGTCATCGGGATATGGCTCTATGCGGCGAAGGAAGTCCGATTTGTGTCCATGCTGTATCTCGTCTTCCTCGTACTCGCCACTTTGGGGCTGGTCGAGTGGAAACGGGAAACGCGGAAGAAGGGGGCGCCGGTGTCCGAACCGGTCATTCCTACAAGAAAGGAGATGTCTTCCATATGACACGGGGATTCGTCGTAGGAAAGTTTTATCCGCTCCATAAGGGGCACTCGTTCCTTATTGAGGAGGCGCTGCGACAGTCCGACGCGGTGACAGTCGCGGTCTGTGAGCGCTCCGATCAAGGTATCTCGGGGGAGACCCGAGCCCGGTGGATCAAAGCGATTCATCCATCCGTCACCGTGTTGGTCGTCGCCGATATTATGCAAGATGACGATTCCGCGGCATGGGCGAAGTATACGGTGCAGTTTCTCGGATACCGTCCGGACAAGGTGTTCACTTCCGAAACATACGGCGAGACATATGCGCGCCTTCTCGGAGCCGAACACGTCTTGGTTGACTTGAAGCGGGAACATATTCCTGTTTCAGCCACGATGATACGTGGAGACCTGTATGCGAACTGGGAATATCTGCATCCGATCGTCCGTTCATATTTCGTCAGGCGCGTCGTTGTGGTCGGGGCGGAATCGACGGGAACCACGACCATGTCGAAGGCTTTGGCGGAGTATTTCAAGACGACATGGGTTCCGGAATTCGGTCGGACCTATACCGAAGGGAAGATTTCTTCCGGAACACCGTGGGCTACGGGCGAATTCGAATTCATCGCCGATGAACAGAACCGGATGGAAGACGCTCTGATAGGATATGCCGATAAGCTGATGTTCTGCGATACCGATTCGTGGGCGACGGATCTTTGGCATGAACGGTATCTCGGCGCCAGGTCCGTTTCCGTCGCGAAGCGGAATGCAGGAAAGAGCGACGATTTGTATCTTCTGACCGACGTGGATATCCCGTTTGTCCAAGACGGAATCCGTGACGGGGAATCGATACGGCATGCCATGCACGCGCGATTCCGTGAAGTTCTTGAGAAGGAACAAAAACCGTTCATTGTCCTGTCTGGCGATCATGATGTCCGGTTGCAAATGGCGATTCAAGAATGTTCGGAGTTGCTTTCGGATAATGGCGCCGGATTCTTCGAATCGTTTCCCGACAGGACGAGAAGATATGATTGACGCGGTTCGGACCGCCGGGGTATGCTGTAGAAGTAACACTCATCTTATGTCCGACCGGAAAACGACCATCGCACCGTCTTTGAACGCATCGCCGCTTCTTGCGGTCGATATGGTTATTTTTTCGGTAATCGGCGGTACTCTTAAGGTGCTTTTGATTCGTATCGGAAGCGGTCCGTATGATGGAAAATGGGCGCTTCCGGGCGGACTGGTCCGTATGGACGAGTCGCTTGACCAAGCGGCTGAACGGGTGCTGTCCGAGAAAGCGGGTGTCGACGATATCTATCTCGAACAATTGTATACGTTCGGAGGGGTTGATCGCGACATCCGCGGGCGGAGCATTTCGGTGGCGTATTTCGCGCTTGTGAACAGCGACCGATGTCTGCCGGCAACGATCGAATACTATTCCGATATCGCCTGGTACGATACGGCGCGTCTTCCTAAGACGGCATTCGATCATACGAAGATCGTCTCAGCCGGCATCGAGCGCCTCCGGAGCAAGCTCGGGTATTCCAATATCGCATACGGACTGTTGCCGAAGGAATTCACCCTGACCGAACTGCAGACGGCCTATGAAATCATCCTCGGACACGAGCTCGACAAGCGGAATTTCCGCAAGAAAATACAGGACATCGGCCTGGTAAAGGAATCAGGAAAGGTCAGGAAATCCGGACAGAGCCGTCCGGCACGCCTCTACTCGTTTACCGAGCGTAAGCCGAGAATGGTCGACGTGTTGTAATTTGAGAGTGTTTGAACCTGAAAACCCGATATCGGTCGGGTTTTTTTATTTCTTCTTTTTCTTCGCGTGGAAGGCCTCGTGGATCTCTCGGAGGTGTTCATTGGTCACGTGGGTGTATATCTGGGTCGTCGTGATGGATGCGTGTCCGAGCATGGCTTGGACTGATCGGATATCAGCACCGTTTTGGAGGAGGTCGGTCGCAAAAGAATGGCGCAATGTGTGCGGATGGACGTCTTTGACGATGCCGGCCTTGGCTGCGTATTTCTTGACCAGCCGTTGCACGCTCCGCTGTGTGAGTCTGATATCCCCGAGAGCCCCCTCTTTGACGAAGCCTTTTTTTGCGATCGGGACTGCGACGAAGAGTGCGGGGTCCATATCCCGTCGTTTTTCGAGGTACCGGAAGAGGGCATCGCCGGCATCGTCGGAAAGAAAGACTATGCGGAGCTTGGCACCTTTGCCTCGGATGCTGAATTCGCCCTTATTGAGATTCACATGGTCGCGATCGAGCGAGGTGAGTTCGGATACCCGCAGTCCGGCCGAGAACAGGAGCTCGAGGATGGCGCGGTCTCGGAGAGAGCGGAGCGAATCCCCCGATGCGGACGAGAGAAGCCGCTCGATCTCTTCGAGTTCGAGGAAATCGACCTGACGTGTCGGGGTCTTGCCGACCTCTATTTTCTCCGCAGGCACGGTGACGATGTCCTCTTTGGCGAGATATTTGAGAAATGCACGCAATACGACGACATGATAGGTCTGAGTCGTCTTTCGGAGTGGTTCGCCGGTGGGCGTTGTCTCTCGGTTGAGATGGAGACGGTACTCACGGATGCGTTCGAGAGTGATGTCTTCCGGTGTGCGTATATGAGCCGTTACGAAAAATTTCTTCAGGGAAAGGCCGTAACTGTCGATGGTTCGTGGAGATCGGCTGAGTTCGATTTCGAGGTGTTCGAGGAATTTCCGCGCCAAAAGACGGACCGGGTCCGTTTCGATTGATTCATGTTTCGGTTTGATCCCGTTCATATCCTTAGTATACACTCCTCACGGCATTTTTCGTCCAAAGAGTACCCCAAATCGGCCCGAGATGCTATGAAGCCGCGGGAAACGATTTGAATAAACGGCTTTGTCCAGGTAAAAAATGAGTTTATTGAGCCATAAAACCGTTGACATGAGCGGATTGTTCGAGTACACTATCCCATATAAATATTCAAGGAATGAGTCGATGGTTTCGACGGCTTTTCTGGTCAAAAGCGTCTTGCCTACAGCTTGTTCCTGAGGAAAGGGACCATCCCTATCTCCGTTTTGTCACGTATCAAGAATGGACTTTCCCGACTGTGGGAACGAATCGGGGAAGGCTTCTCCGTTTTTGAAATGGAGGCGCATCACGCCCAACGTCTCGTCCTCGACACACTGAAGGGTGGTTTCGGCGGACGATTGCTGGAATCATTCCGGACGTACGGCGCGTTTTCCCTGGTTGTCTCCAGTGCTTTACTCGTTTCATTGACGAATGTCTCCCATGAGCAGGGAATGAGCGCTATATTCGGTTATTTTCGTGATACCGGAACGCCTGTACCGACGACATACCGTGACCGGTTCGCGTTGAAGGGTCAGGCGGAAGCAGGCCTTGCACTTGTCCATCTTTCGACCGCGACGACCGCAGTCGATCTCTCAAAAGATACGGCCGAGGCGGACAATATCGCATTCCAAGGAGGCGCGCTTCTTTCCGCTCATGCGGACAACTCCATTGCCAAAGATCCGGAAGAAGGAGGTGGCGTGAGCATCTATACCGTGGCCGAAGGTGATACAGTGTCGGGGATTGCGGCGAATCAAGGTATCACCGTGAATACCATCCTCTGGGCGAACAACCTCGACAACGTGGATTCCATAAAACCCGGAGACCAGATTTTCATCCTGCCGATTGCCGGACTGTCATATACGGTCACGTCCGGAGATACTATCGACTCCATTGCGGGGAAGTACAAGGCTGACCGTGAGAAAATATTGTCATACAACAGCTTGCCTGCGAACGGTGACCTGATTGTCGGTGACTCCATCATGATCCCTGGCGGGCTCAAGGAGATACCGAGACCGGTTGATACGATAGGCATAGCGAGGAGGCAGTATGCGTCGGCCACGTCCGCCGGCGAGGTGACGGACGTGTCGGGCGGTGGGAGGACGCTTGATGGCAAGGCCGGGGACGGACACCGGTTCCCATACGGATATTGTACGTGGTATGTGGCTCAGAAACGCTATGTCCCGTGGAGTGGGAATGCTGGAACATGGATATTTAACGCACGTTCGATGGGATATCGGACCGGAAGGGTTCCGTCTCGCGGAGCTATCATCGTGACGACTGAGAACCGATACTACGGGCATGTCGCAATCGTCGAAAGCGTCTCCGGGGACTCGATCACCATCTCGGAGATGAACTACAAGGGTTGGGGAAAGGTTAACCGCCGCGTCCTTCCTATCGCCAGTCGTGCGATCAAGGGATATATCTATTAAGCGAAAAGTGCAAAGAGAAAAGTGTAAAATATGAGACTGAGACGGAAGAGAAAAATACGAAATGTAACCGTGAGAGTTATGGTATGAATGAACTCCGAAACGTTTGATGTTTTGGAGTTTTTTTATATCGTATTTTGTGGTATTCTTTCAGTGATGATATGTCTGGATTCTGTCGGTTGATTCTTTGTACGGATTTTCGCCCCTTTGGGGACGTTCTGAGTGTGAAACAAAAGAGAAACATTTTTTTCCGTCTTTCCCCTGCCCTGCTTTCGGCGTTTTTCGTCGCAAGTATTTTCTTTTTTATCAGCGCATCACCGACGCCTGTATCCGCGGCAGGGACGTGTCAATGTTATGCCTCGACTGATACGACACGCCTCCATGAGCTATCATCGCAAACGACGACTGACTTGGCAGCGTGCGTAACGTTTTGCTCAGGAAACGTACCCGCTCAGATCGCGAGGTGGGGGGAGTTCACGAACGATAAAACCGCGAGGGAGGAAGCTGGCCTAACGAATAAATACGAGCAATCAGGCTCAGGGCCTGGGGAAACGTTTCTGTGGGCCCTCGCAAAGTTGATACATGCCGTACTCGGTCTGGTCAGTTTTATTATCACCTTAGGTGTAGTCCTCCTTTCGTTCGTACTGAACCCGATCGCCGTGACCGGCCTGTTCAATCTGAGTGCGGTATACACCCTGTGGCGGATGGTACGGGATTTCTTCAACCTATTCTTCATACTGACGATACTCTTCATCGCGTTTGCGACGATATTCCAAGTGCAGGCCTACAACTACAAAAAACTCCTCTGGAACCTCATTCTGATGGCGCTCCTCACCAACTTCAGTTTCCCTATAGCTCGATTCCTTATCGATGCGGGTAATGTGCCGATGTATTTCTTCCTGAACAGTCTTTCCGCGGACAAGACGAAAAGTGCCGGCGATGCGATATCCTCGACCGCATTCAAGACTTCGGGTATCGTCAACAACATATTGACAGACGCGGACAAGTCCACATTCGTGCAACACGGATCAGTCGATCAGATCAAAGACATGCTGATCGCGATCGTTTTCATTTTTATCTTCGGGTTCTCGCTTATCGCGCTCGGTGCGCTCTTGTTCATCCGTATTCTCGTTCTCTTGGCGCTGATTATCTTTTCACCGATAGGATTTGTGGGGACGGCTATTCCGGGACTTCAGAAATTTTCCGGCCAGTGGTGGGATAATTTTCTGAAATATATCATTTTCGGACCGACTTCTGCGTTGATGCTCCTGGTTTCGGTAAAGGTGATGAGTGAGTTCAACAGCTCCTCGGCCAGGACGCAGTTGGACAATATAGCCAAGAATATAGGGGGGATAAATGTCGCGTCCGCAGTCACGACCATGTTGCCGGTCATCTTTATCTGGATGTCGATTTCGGTCATGGGTTCGTCCGGCATCGCCGGTGCGTCGGCCGTCGCCGGTGCGGCGAAGAAATTCTCAAAGTCGATGGCGAAAAAAGCCGGAAAAGGTGCTTTGTTTGTTGGGACGGTCGGTCAGAGTGGCAAAAATAGTTTTACAAGGACCACTGCAAGAGGTACGGTCGCGGGTGTGAAGAATGTTACCAAGACAGGGCAGTTGTTCGGAAAGAATGTGGGTGGAGAATGGGGGGCAAATCAACTTAAAAAGATTGGAAAGAGGGAAGAAACAGCGAAAGATCGTGAATTGCAGGCAAAGAGCGTCGCAGAAAAAGGATGGGCGAAGGGAACTCAGTCGGCATCCGCAGAGATTCACAAACGGAATGTCACGGATGCAGAAAAGCAATTTGAGGAAAAGAAGCATGATGATGCGAAGCTTCGCGAGTATATCGACCCCAGTAACTTGAAGGCGACGGTCGCAGAAAGGGAAGCCGCCGCCAGAATGCTTGTCAAAAAGGATGCTATCCGGAACCAGTCCGATCTTGATAATGCTATCAATGCCGTAGCGAGCCCTGAAGGGAAAGCTGATATCGTCCGTAAGGTCGATAAGAAGGTCATGCAAGATGCGGCAGGGATGATCGCCTCCATCGGGCATCTTGGGGATGATTTCAAATCGATTGCTACACTTCTCGACAAGGTCGATGGCGATGCGATGAAGATGAATCTTGCCCAGTATCAGTCTCTGGTGAACAATCCCGCTTTTACCGCCAATCCGGAGCTGAAGAAGAAATTTGACGGCAGGCTGAGAAAGGAAGGCCGAATCGAACCGATTATTCAGCATGAAATCTCCATTGCTCCCCCTGGGACATCTGATGCTCAAGTGTATACCGATCATTTTGCAAAGATGACAGCTGGTGATATCGGCAAACTGAAGGATATGCATGGAGATGGGACACCTGGAAGCATGAACACACATTTGAAGACATTTGTTGAGGACAAATATACTGCCGGAGTCTGGACGATTCAAGATATGCAGGAAGCGTATAAACACTTGGATGGAAATCAGAAGAATTCGTGGAAAGTAGAAGGCCTGGTCCCATAGAAATTCAGGGATTAGACTGAGTCGTCGTCAAATAGATTGGTAATATTTTCCTATGGATGGAACAAATAAAAAAGAATATGAAAAGAAGTGGTGCTATTTCCCGATGTTTGCTTCGATAACCGAAGGCGACGGGAAATATAAGACTACTTTGGAAGAAGATAGTATTTTATGGGCGAAATATGATTCGCTTTCTACTGACATTCGGGATATCCTTACCGCGAGAGAGCTTCCGGAGGCGATTTACACATTCGGACAGAATCAACATCTTGGTGATGGGGAAATCGCCTTCATAAGTCAGGCTGTCAGAAAATTCTATTTTCATGAATGGTCCATTCAGGAATGTGGAAACAATATTTACCAATTCTTTTCACAAAAAGGTCGTGAGGCCGGAGTCGTACAAGGCATGATAGGGGACTTTCAGCGAAAAATACTTTCTGTGCGACCGAAAGCCGATGTCGATCCTACCGATGCAAATCTGGAACATCTTGCGATTGTGCAGGCACTGGGGAAGTATCCGAGGCTTGGGGAACAGCAGATCACGAAGGAGCGTATCCGCGTAAGGAATCAGCCCGAGTCTGTCCGACCGAGTCTCATGAACTGGATGCGGGTATATCGTGACGAGCTCGGTGTCGGCTATCATGAGCCGATGATTCGTGGCAAGTTCCTGTTCGATTCCGAGAACGGTAAGCGTCTTTCTTCGGAAGAACGTGAGCGGGTCAATCTCATCCTCCGTTCGATCGAGGAGAATTTCGCGCTTGATATCGACGCACAAAAATACGAAATCGTTTTCCCCACATTCGCGCCGACCGCAGCGAAGCCTGTTCCCGTTTCGCCGAATGCCGTTTCGGCCCGACCAGTGTCGGTGACGGCTCCGTTTCAAACCGCGCCTCTTCCTGCCACCGGATTTTATGAGAGATCGGTCACCTCTCCGGCACCGACACCCAACGTGTCCAATCCTGCTTCTGTGAAAGCTGTCGCTGCCAGGCCGTTTGTTGCTCCGGTCTCAGTGAAGCCCGTTTCAGTTGCAACGCCGATATCGTCCGCACCAGCTCCGACACCGACACCGACACCGGCACCGGCACCGGCTCCGGTATCCGCTCCGGCATGGCCACAATCACCGGCTCCGGTCACGCCGGCAGTACCTCCGCAGGCGCCGCTCCGACAACCTGTATCGTTCAAACCCGTACCGCCTTCGAACCTCCCAGTCGAAAGTCTTCGTGTCGAAGGAAGTGCAGTGAAAGGAATCGATAATACCGCTTCGATAAGTTTCTCTTCCCGTACTGTCGAGAAGGCACAAAAGGCAGAATCTCCCGATGTGGCGCCATCTGTTTACGGAAAAAATGAAACATTTTCTTCCGCCGGGCATGATGAAATCGCAGATACGCCGATACAGTCGGCCGGTGGTAGTATAACTATTTCCTCAAGCCATTCCCTTCCATTTGAAACTCACGGTCAGGGAGATTTTTCCATCCATAAAGACGAAGTTGTGTCCCTTCCATCCGGATTGAGTGCGTTCGGTGTCAGTCGAAAACAGCCCGAAGCTCATACTCCTGCATCTGTCGCGCCCGCCACGCCGGCTGTTTCGGTTCCTCCCGTCGCGAAAACCGTGCCGACCGTCATTGCCGATGTTTCAGGGACACCAGCCCCGCTCGTGCCGTCGATCCCATCCTTCCAGCCCGTGCTGGTTCAGGAGACTGTGAAGCCCGCTACCACCACGCCGGCTGTCAGAGTAAATCCGTTCAGTATTCACCCTGTAAGTTTCCAAACTAAATCAACCAGCCTCGAAGAAGATGTCGACAATATTTTGAACAGATGATCTTGGCCGAGAGTGCCGGTTGATGACCTGTGCGGGAATTGAACGGCTATCCATGCGTATTCCGTCGGTTTTCAACGGTAGGTTCACTATTCAATTCCATGTTATGATGTTCAATGTACCGCAGTTCATAGATGTCGAGGACAAGGTTGCCGGTCCACTGACAGTCAAGCAACTGTTTTGGATGATCGGCATGTTCGCGACTGTCTTGTCGGTTGCGGCGATTTTTCCCGGTACGGTGACTTTCGTCGTCGCTGTGCCGATCGTGGTATTGTTCGTTCTGCTGGCATTTTATCGACCTGCGGGACAGCCTCTTCTCAGTTACGTGGTTCACGCTTTCTTCTTCATGTTGCATCCGAAAGTGCTCATGTGGAGAAGGCCATCTTCTTTGCCGGGATATCAGCCGATGAAAGCGAAATCGGGAAACGAACCGGTTCATTTGAAAACGGTCAGTGCCGAGGACATACGAAGGGTCGCGAAGCTTATGGATACGAGATAGGAAATGAAAAGCGGGAACGGGAACGGGGGGAGAGTAGTCATAAGTCGGAGAGTAGTCATAAGTCGGAGAGTAGTCATAAGTCGAAAGTTACAAGTCGAAAGTGGGAACGGGGAAGAATAGTCGAAAGTCGAAAGCGGGGGCGGGGAAGAATAGTCGAAAGTGGGGACGGGAACGGGAACGGGAGGAGAGTAGTCACAAGTCGGAGAACAGTCACAAGTCACAAGTCACAAGTCACAAGTCGAAAGCGGGAACGGGGAAGAATAGTCGAAAGCGGGGACGGGAACGGGAGGAGAGTAGTCACAAGTTACAAGTCGAAAGTGGGGACGGGAACGGGAACGGGGGGAGAGTAGTCGAAAGTGAAAAGTGAAAAGTCGAAAAGCGGAGAATAGTCACAAGTCGGAGAGTAGTCATAAGTCGAAAGTTACAAGTCGAAAGTGGGGAAGGGGAAGAATAGTCGAAAGTTACAAGTTGAAAGCGGGGACGGGGACGGGGGGAGAGTAGTCGAAAGCGGGGACGGGGACGGGGAAGAATAGTCGAAAGTTACAAGTTGAAAGTTACAAGTCGAAAGCGGGGACGGGAGCGGGGACGGAAAGGAACAGAAAGAGAAAAACGAAAACGAATCGATCCTATGGAATTTCTTACCCCAAAAAAACATGAATCGGATGCGTCGAGTACGCAGAAGTACGTGGACGTCGAAGATGTCCGCGACGGTATTATCGTGCTCAAAAACGGTTCGATTCGTTGTATACTGCTTGTTTCCTCGATTAACTTCGACCTGAAATCGAGCGATGAGCAGGATGCGATCATCAGTCAATATCAGGGATTCCTGAATTCGCTCGATTTTCCGTTGCAGATTATCGTCCACTCCCGTCGTTTCCGAGTCGAGCCGTATCTTGAGAAGCTTGTCGAAGAGGAGAAGCATCAGGAGAACGAACTGCTCCGGTTTCAAATTTCCGAGTATCGGAATTTCGTTCGGAATCTGACCGATGTCTCGAATATCATGTAGAAATTCTTTTATGTCGTGGTTCCGTTCGCACCGTCGGAAACGGAGTCCGGCGGACTTCTCGGGAAACTGTCCGGTATTTTTCAGCCGAGTTCCGGGTCGGTTTCTCATAGTGAGACATTTGAAACCTATCGGAACCAGCTGTTACAGCGTGCCGATCAGGTCGCGTCGGCACTCTCCGGAACCGGCGTGCTGACGAAGATGCTCGGGACGGAAGAAACTATCGAGCTGCTCTATAACACCTATAACCCATCAGTCTTCGCTACGACCATCATCAAGAACGTCGACCAGCTCGAACTTTCCAAACGTTGACCCTATGAAACAAAGTATCGTTTTCGAAGATGACGGGCTGAATCTCACCTCCTCATCCAATCCGTGGAAACTGACGCCTCAATCACGAATGAATGCGGATTCTTCCGGCAGTCCGGTCGCACCGTCTGTCCAACCGTCAACGCAACTCCCGTCCCAATCACAAACCGATACTTCACCGTATTCTGATATTCCGACTGTCGGTGACTCCGAGCCGACCCGTCCGGTCGACCCTTTTTTCCTCCCGGAGGTACCGCAAGAAGGAATGTACCAAGGTAGTGAAGGACAAGTCCACCCAGTCGAGAGCAACCCCCCCTTTCCTTTTCATGCTCCGGAGCGGAGTGTCAATAAGGCTCCTGTTTATGGGGCGTGGGGAATCGATACAGAGGCTCAAGTAACTGCGCCTGTCGCTCCCGTAGAGCCGGCTCCCCAACCGCGAGCAGCGTGGAGGCCTGAACAAGATGCCCTTTTGACAGATCCCGTCTTGCCGATCAAGCCGGCTTCGAACGCGGCATTCGTCGTTCCAAAGGAGGTGTCTCCCGTAGCCCGCAAGGCGTCGTCTGGACACTTCGGACTTCCAAGTCTGCCACATCCCGCGAAGACCGCCGATGCGACGAACCGGGACCTGTACTCCCAGGGCGTGGCGACATTGAGAGACCTGATAGCGCCGTCGGCGATCAGATTGTCGCCTACATCCATGCAAGTGGGTGATGTGCTCGCAAAAACATTGTTTATCGTCGCGTACCCGAAATATCTCGGAACGAACTGGTTCTCGCCCATCATAAACATGGATGCGCCGATGGACATATCGTTTTCCATACATCCGATAGACACACGGGAAATCATGAAGGACCTGAGGCGGTCCGCAACACAGGTGCAGTCGCAGATGTCCATCGAGTCCCAGGACGGAAAAATACGCGATCCCGTCCTTGAATCCGCACTCGAGAATATCGAGGAACTTCGTGACAGTCTCCAGCAGGGGACGGAGAAATTTTTCCGATTCGGAATCTATATAACCGTCTATGCTCAGGATGAGAAGACTCTTTCGGATATCTCGCAGGGGATAGAGGCCATTCTTGAGGCACAGATGGTGTTTTCTAAACCGGCCATTCTTCGGATGGATCAGGGATTCATTTCGACCCGTCCGCTCGGCATGGACACGCTTGATATCGCAAACAATCTCAATACGTCACCGCTTTCGACGACGTTCCCGTTCGTCTCATCTGACCTGTCGTCGAATGAAGGCGTGCTCTACGGCATCAACCGTCACAATAATTCGCTCGTCTTGTTCGACCGGTTCAAGATGGAGAATGCGAACATGGTCGTCTTTGCCAAGTCCGGTGCCGGAAAAAGCTATACGATCAAGCTCGAGGTGTTGCGCGCAATGATGTTCGGAACGTCTGTGATCATCATCGACCCGGAGAACGAATACCAACATCTGTGTGATACTGTCGGCGGGTCGTTCTTGGGTATCTCTCTTTCGTCCGAGTCACACCTGAATCCGTTCGATCTGCCGAAAATCGGTACGACGGACGATGACGAGGGCGTGTTCCGGAGCCATATCGCGAACCTGATAGGCTTGCTACACCTTATGCTCGGTGCGGTTTCACCGGAAGAGGATTCCGTGCTCGACCGTTCGATCCGTGAGACCTATGCTATCAGGGACATCACAGAGCTCTCGGACCTGCGCGCTCTCGACGCATCGTCGTTCCCGACGATGTCCGACCTGCATGCCGTCCTCCGGAATCTCGAAGGAGGGGAATCGCTTGCGGCGCGCCTTGAACGATATACCGAAGGTGTGTTCGGAGGATTCCTTAATCATCAGACCAACATCTCGATGAACAAGCAGATGGTCATCTTCAACATCCGCGATCTCGAGAACGAACTCCGGCCGGTCGCGATGTACATCATCCTGCAATTCATCTGGAACGAGATCCGCGCGGAGACCAAGAAACGGATGATCGTTGTCGATGAGGCTTGGATCATGATGCAGAACGAGGATGCCGCCGCATTCATGTTTGGAATCGCCAAACGGTGTCGCAAATACTATGCGGGACTGACGACCATCACACAGGACATCGGTGACTTCCTCTCTTCCCGATACGGCAAGCCTATCATCACGAACTCGTCCATACAGTTGCTCCTGAAGCAGTCCCCATCGTCAATCGACCTTATCGCCGAAACGTTTTATCTGACCGATCATGAGAAATTTCTCCTGCTTGAGTCGAGCGTCGGTGAAGGGATCTTTTTCGTCGGGACCAAGCATGTCGCCATCAAGGTCATCGCCTCTTACAGTGAGGACCAGATCATCACTACCGATCCCCGTCAGATGATCGAGATCGAAGCAGCGAAGAAGGAGTTCGATGAGGAACAAGGGGAATCCTGATACCGATAAGCGTCCTATGCCGACACATATCCAAGACACGGTCGATGACGATGAGTCAAACGATGACGATGTTCTGAGTGAAAGCGCTCCGAAAAGGAACGCGACACCCACATCGGTACCGGTCGGCGCCGGAGCAGGCGCCGGGAAAATGTCGACCACGACACTGTTGCTCGGCGTTATGGTCGGCGCTCTGGGATGGGTACTTGCCTTCATATTCGGGTGGATCCCCGGAGTTTCATGGCTTATCTCATTCTGCTTTACGGCTATCCAGGCCGCTATCGTCTATTACGATCCATCGACACGGAAACTGCCTATCAAAGCGCGGATCAAAGTTATCGCGATGCGGGAATTGATATTGTTTCTCGCCGGAGCGTTTCAGGGAATACCGTTTCTCGGTGAGGTTATCCCCTTTGAGGCACTCGCCATGTTCCTGCTTCGTATCGTGAAAATACCTATGAAAGGAACCTAATGCGACATGAATCGGTGGTCGTCTTCAAAAAAGAAAGAAAAATTGGTATACTGAAATAAACATATGAATTTTTTCCTGCCTCTTCTTTCCAAATGGAAACGATCTTTTCAGATCGCAATTCTTGTATTCGGAACACTCGCCGTATATGTGCTTTTTCCAGCCGAGTCGAGATTGGATGTGACTGTGCAGTCCATCCTCCTGAGCACGGTTTTTTTCGTTGTTCTTCCGATTCTTTTTGTGAAGCTCATACTTCATGAGCCACTGTCGGTTCTCGGTTTTCAGGGAAGTAAACACCGGTTCGGGATTATCGCCGTTTTGGCTGTCGTCATCCCGATTATTCTGGTGTGGTACGTTCTTCTTCGAACCTATCCGGTTTCGGAGTCATACTATCTGCCTGCCATCATCCATGATTCGTTTCCATTTTTCCTCTTGTACGAGATTATCCTGATTGGAGCGTTAGCCTTCCTGTACGAGGTGTTCTTTCGTGGATTCGTTCTCATCTTGTGGCTTCGGAAAGCCGGTATCTGGGCTGTATTTTTCCAATCCGCACTCTTTGCTCTTTTCCTGATAGCTTCCGGCGTCGGTTTTTCCTGGCAGGATGCCCCGCTGATACTCGCGTCACTCGGTTCTGGATTCGTGGCGTTCTATACCCGATCGGTTCCCTATTCGTGGTTGTCGGCATGGCTTATATTATTTTTGTCCGACGTCCTTATCCTTATCATCCGATAACCCGGAAAACGCTATGAAAAAAAATTCCTTCATGAAGAGAGCGTTCTCCGTCTTGCTTGTCGCGGTCATACTTCTCGGACAATCCATCCCTGTGTGGGATGCGCACGCGCTTTTGGGTATTTCTCTGGGGGGTATCAGCTCGGGCATACAGGGAACGATGATCGACAATACCCTGAGTGCGCTCAATATTGACAAGAGTTCCATTCAGAATTTCGGTCATAGTTTCAATGTTTCCGATACGAAAAAATACGCTCCCGGGACGACTCTTTCCTTCAGTCCGACAGATCCGAAGGAAGGTCAGAAGATTACCGCCAAGGCCTTCCCTCTTTACTTTTCGAATTCCAACGACAAACTGTTCTATACCTGGTTTCTCAAGAGGAAAGATGCCTCGGACAGCGCGGAAGATTGGAAGACCGAGGCTATGAAGATCATAGCGAATGATGGGGCGGACACGGCCCTCTTCCTGCCGGGCCCGGATGACGACGATGGGTATGATGTGCGGAACGTCTTCGGAGGATCGGACAAGACGAATATCGACAAGTCGTGGTGTTATGTCAAAGATGTCTCAACCGGCGTGTTTTATGAACTCGGCCCGACATCGTCCCTGTCCGCGTCTTTTGCATGCGGTACGGGTGGCTATGCCGCAAAATGTATCAAGGAAGTCATGAGCACAGGTGGGGAAATCGCCTCAACCGGCACGTACAAGGTCAATGGGGATCCGATCTGCGGTGACTCGGGTTCGGTCACTTGTCCGGATTTGGAATCGCCACGTTGTGTCAACCCGGCTGCGGGGAATACTTTTCAGTTGACGGATACGGTACAGCGTCGGATCTATCCGGATGCCATCGACCCGATAACCCTGTTGGCGACACCGAACTACGCGTATGATCCGGTGGTGGAGAACAACATGACTTGTTCGGCAAGTGCGTCTCCTGGCGGAGACAGCTGTATACATCTTTTTCCGAATGCGACCGGCGCGACGACCGGTGATGGGAGGTTCACTGCTGATGAAGAAAGATTCTGGGGGACGAATCCGGCCGATGCGGATACTGCCGACAACGGTAGCAAGGACGAGGCGAATGTCGTCGGGCTCGGGCTCGATACCTTCACGTGGACGTATCAGACCGGCGATCTTCTCGGTCTCATCGTGGAAGGGACATCTATGGTGAATACGCAGCACCCCGATTCATCGATGATGGTCATGTGGGCATTTTCCGGAGACGGGTGTGATGTCGTGAATAAAGGGAGCTACAATACGACGATCAAGGGATATTCCGTAAACTTTCCTACCACCGGAATGGGGCGGAATGATTTTAACAGATGCATGGAAGGAACGAAAAACGGTATATATACGAACCTTATCGACCCACTTGATACCGGTCAGGCAAATTCGAAGAAGATAGAACTCGACGTGTCGGCCACGCCGGACAATCCGACCAATGACCGGTCCGGAGAGAAGGCTGGCGATACCCTCACAGCCGTCGCGTCCATTACGAACTCAGGGAAAACCGACGCCGAAGTCACATACGAATGGAAAGTGGAAGCGAGCAATAGCATAGGCATGAGCGGTGCAAGGAATATCACGGCCGATCTGAAGAGCAAGGGACTCCTTCCTATCAACAAGGGCATCGACCTGAAAACTATCTCGATCCCGCTCAACATGGGTGCCGACGTCCTCGGCGGGTTTTCAACGGCGGACCCTCTCTACCTGCGACTCACTTCCACTGCTACTGAGAATTTCAATTCACGTGGCAGTCGGACCGGGAAAAGCGACGTGGTCGTCAAGGTTTCCAATTCTGACAAGAAGATTCTTGCGTACACGGCTAACGCAGCCGATACGGATACGGGTTCGAATGTCTTTCTCGGAAGCCAGATCTGTAGCACGTATGTCGCAGATCCGAAGACCGCGCAGGATGCCATGACGAATCTTGACCGTATCTCGTGCCGGGTCATGAAGAACGAGATTATCGGATTGAAACTGAGTTCCGACTCCGGATTGTCGGATTTCAGTTGGAAGGTCGATGGGAAAAATCTTCCCTGCAATTCGCTTGTATCGTCGGACTCCGCGTGTGCGGGCGGGACGGAAGTCTTCATCGCGGTGACGGGAGAGCCTGGGACGACCATCAAAGTGAAGCTCGATGCGGTTGATATCAAGACCGGAAACGTGGTCACCCTCACCCGCATGTTCAATATCGTGACTCCGGACATCGTGTTGGAAACGGCCGACTCGTCATCTCTCTGGCCTCGTGTCGTCGGCCAGTATGTCGATCTCAACGGGACGACACATGATGATCTCAGTGAAAACTATTTCGAGAAATATCCCGGAAACCCGATCGACTTGCGGGCACGGTTCGTGCCGACTTTCGCGGAACGGATTTCGACGCGACAATGGGTGGTGAACGATGTTCCCCAGAGCGAAACGATGTGGAACATCAACGGAACCGATTATATCGGTATCGATTACATCACTCCCGAAGGGGATGCGGTCGGAGACGTGACCAACATAGCGTTGTCGGCCACGCTGACACAGCCGGTCGAGAAAAGAAGTGCCCTGAGAAACATCTGGGGAATAAACTCGTTGCAGACAGCTGAAATTACCATAGGCAAATCCGTTCAAGTGACGAATGTGCGGCCATTGGTATCGGCGGACTCGGGAACGAAAAAATTCTACGCCGCCTTGTCGGGGTATGTACCGCCGGTCGTATCGTTCGCATTCCGTATGTTCCTTTCTGGAGGACTGCTCCTCTTTACGGTCGGATTTCTGTTCTCCCTCATACCGGAAACGGCATCGGAATCCGTTCGGCGTGAATAAGTGACTTATCGAGAAAGAAAAAAACACCACGAGTGATCGTGGTGTTTTTTTATACATGCTTTGGTGCCGAAGGGGAGAATCGAACTCCCATAGGATTGCTCCTGCCAGGCCCTAAACCTGGTGCGTCTACCAATTTCGCCACTTCGGCAGATAAACCGATACCATCAGCCTGTGATGCGGGCGCTCGGACCGAGGAGGCCGATCAGCCTGTCAGCTTCTTCCTTGAGCGGGCCCTCGGCTTCATATTCTCCATGATGTCGTGTCGTGTCTCCGTATGTCTCTTTCTTCTGATCGAGATGAAAGCTGATGATCAGACCGAATCCTTCCACTTTTGCGTAGCAATGGAATCGGGGAAACCCAGCTTGCGCAAGCGGTCTGATGAAACTCATCTCGGCACCTTCTTTCCTTTGGAAGGCATACCCGAGGCGACGCAATACGGTCACGGGATCAGCTGAAAGCGTGTGTACGGTTATTTTCATAATTGTTTGTGACCGTCAAAATATGTCGGAGTGCCGGGAATCGTCCAGCATGCGCCGGATGCTTCGCAAACCCGTCACCCTGCGCATTTTTCAAGTCTTGTTTTGTCGGAGTGCCGGGAATCGTCCAGCATGCGCCGGATGCTTCGCAAACCCGTAACCCTGCGCATTTTTCAAGTCTTGTTTTGTCGGAGTGCCGGGAATCGAACCCGGATTACACGAACCCGAATCGTGCGTAATACCACTATACCACACTCCGATGTGCCTTTTTTGAGCGTAAAACCGTCCTTTTCGATAACAGGTCCCATTCTAACAGGTTATCGAAAAGTGTAAAGTTTATACAGCCTAACCGCGACGGGTCATAGGCGTATAGACTTTGGACTTGATACTTTCGACTCGTATTCCTACGCCACCTTGTGTCTGTTCTTGATTCCGTGGTCGTCATCAGCCCTCTTCTCCTCGATGACTTCCTTGGCTTTGTCACGGAGCGTCGCAAGATCCTCTTGGGAAAGGACTTGCGCGCGGGCGAGCAACGTCTCTTTGCTGTTTTGGGAAGGGTCTTCGATCACCTCGGAAAGAAGTACGTCGAGTATGGCTCCGATCTTCGGTCCCGGTGCCATGCCAAGGTCGCTCATGAGGCTTGTGCCGTTTATGGCGAGCATTTTCACCGAGACAGGGTCCTTGGACACCTTTTCGATCATATACTCGAGGTGGCGGAGCTTGTAGGGCTTCGCTTTCGGAACGCCTGAACCGAGTCGGTCGGCGATGCGGACGTCCATGAGGTCTTTCATGTTTTCGAGTCCGACCCTTCGGATAAGTCGACGTACCGACGCTTCGGTCACCTCGCCGACATTGTAATAAAAAAGATGATTGTCCACGAGAAGGGTGGCCTTGGCTATGACCGAAAGTGGATAACGGAGACGATGAAGAATGTCTTTGGTCATGCGGGCCCCGATGTGGTCATGATTGTAGAACGTCGAACGGTATCCGTCACCCCGTTTGCTTTTCGGCTTGCCGATATCGTGCAGGAGCGATGCGAGCCGGACTTCCAGACTTCGTGAAGGGCAATGTTTGAGGGCGCTGAGATTGTGCTCGTAGACGGTGTAGGTGTGATGCAGGTTTTGTCCGATGCCGACCCCTTGGACGAGCTCCGGAATAATTTCCTCGAGCAGTCTGGTCGTCCGAAGAAGCTCCACTCCCTCCGACGGGCTGTGCGAGAGGATGATACGTGAAAATTCGTCGCGTACACGTTCACGGGAGACATGCGCGAGCAGTCCGGCGTGTTTCTGCGCGGCCTCGATGGTCGGTTCGTCTATCTTCCAGTTGGAGGGCGTTTCGTCATTCGCATCGCGAAGTTCGGCATAGAGTCTGACCGCGCGCATCATGCGGAGCGCATCCTCGCCGAATCGTTGCTCCGGATTTCCGACCGTCCGGATGAGTTTCTGCCGGATATCCTCTTGGCCGTGAAACGGATCGATGATATCGACCACCCGACTGATTTCTTCCGCCGACGGATCCGACTCCCTGACTTCGAGGGCGATGGCATTCATCGTGAAGTCCCGGCGTGAGAGATCTTCGGGAAGAGACATCACGAAAGAGACCTGGTCCGGTCGTCTCCGATCGGAATATGCCGACTCCGTCCGATAGGTGGTGATTTCGATGACATCGTGTTCCCGATCCAGCCGGCCATCTTTGTGAAATGGGGCGACTTTGACGCCTACCGTCCCGAAATCGTTCTCATAGAAGCTGTCAGGAAAAATCGCCAACACCTCTTCCGGTTTGGCATTCGTGGTGACATCCCAATCTTTCGGTTCGCGTCCGAGAAATATATCCCGCACGCAACCACCGACGATATGTCCCTGATAGTTCCGTTTCTTCAGCTCATCGAGCACGGAGAGAACGGGTGAGGGGATGACGGAATAGTCCATAGGAAAGAAAAACAGGCGGCAGATAATACTCTGTTGGGAACGGGTGATCTGTGACCGGGAACAATGATGACCGATGAACCAAACTGCCTTCGTTGCAGTCCGAAAACGGTTAGAGCGTCCGACGGCGTGTCTCTTCCTTGTAGCAGGTGAGCGAGTCGCCCGCCTGTACTTTTTCTCCGCCTTCGAATACGAGTCCACATTCGTTGCCGTGGCCGACCTCGTCGACGTTCTGTTTGTTCTGTTGAAGATTGAGGAGCCTGCCTTGGCCGATCAGTTCGCCGTCACGACGGATTTCAATCAGTGAATTCCTGAGTATCTTGCCTTCGCTTACGCGTCCGCCGACGATCTGGTCACGTTTGCCTGTCTTGAAAACGGCAAGTACCGACAGTATGCCGAGGTCGGTTCGGACCGTTTCGGGAGGAAGAAGATCGGCAAGCCGTTCCTTCGCCTTGTCGACCAGCTTGTAGATAATATTGAAGGTCTCTATGGAGACGCCGTGTTTTTCGGCGAGGCGTTTCGCGACCGGTGTCGGTTCCACGTTGAAAGCGAAAATGACTGCGCTTGATCCGGCTGCCATCTTCACATCGGACTCCGTGACGGCGCCGACATCGGATGAGATCTCTTCCAATGCGACTTCGTCGGATCCGATGGCTCCGAGAATCTGACCGATGGCCTCGAGAGACCCCTGCACGTCAGCCTTGAGAATATAGGAAAGTTTCTTTCGCTCGTCCTCACCCTCGGACTTCGCTTTGAATCCCTTGGCTGTGACGACCGCCTGGGAACGGGCCCGTGCGGAAGATTTGCCGCTCGCGACCTGTACGACGTCGTTCGTCTGAGGCGCATCATGAAAACCGTAAATAATGGCCGGAGTGGACGGTGACGCCGTCTCCAGACTTTTCCCGGTGTAGTCTTCCATACGACGGATGCGTCCGAATGCGGACCCGGCAATGACATCCTGTCCCACCTTGAGTGTCCCGGTGCGGACGAGTACCGTCGCGACTGGGCCTTTCTGTTTGTCGAGGTGTGATTCGAGGACGACGGCGAGTCCGTCGCGCTTCGGATCGGCCACGAATTCCTCCACGTCGGTGAGGAGGATGATATTTTCGAGCAGCGAATCGATGCCGATGTTCTGTTTGGCGCTGATTTCTGCGGAGAGGATCTTACCTCCGTATTCCTCGATGAGGATATCGTTTTCGGCGAGTTCCTGCTTCACCCGGATGATGTTCGCTTCGGGTTTGTCAATCTTGTTGATGGCGACAATGACCGGGAGGCCGCGTTCTTTGAGGTATGAAATGACTTCCTTGGTCTGTTTCTGGATGCCGTCATCCGCCGCGACGACCAGGATGGCGATGTCTGCGATCGAGACACCTCGTTTGCGCATCGCGGAGAACGCCTCGTGTCCCGGCGTGTCGATGAAGGTGATGAGTTTGCCACGCTTGCGGACCTGATAGGTGCCGAGATGCTGGGTGATGCCACCGGCCTCGCTGGAGGCGACGCTCGCCTTGCGGAGCGTATCGAGTAGGGTTGTCTTGCCGTGGTCGACATGTCCCAAAATGGTGACGATCGGTGCCCGCGCCGGGAGCTTGCGATCGGAATCCTTTTCTTTGACACAGAGTGTCAAGAGTCCCTCGAGATCGAGCGGTTTGTCTCCTGAGCCCGTTTCCTCGGCCGGCACAGCCTCAAAACCGAGATCGGAAGCGATGACACTCGCCGTCTCGTAGTCGATTTCCTCGTTTATGGTCGCGAGGATTCCGTTCTTCATGAGTTCCATGATGACACGTCCGACCGGCAAATCCAGACGCTCGGAGAATTCTTTGACCGTGATAGTTGTCGTGATAGAAACCTTTTGCGGAGGGGTTTCATCTTTTATGGGCTCTTCCATGAGTATGTTCTTAGATCGTTATTCCGTCTCTTTGCGGGTGAACGCGGTGGATTGTTTCCGTACGGCGGTGCCGACCACGTGTTTCTCCTCTTCCGAAAGAGGGTACTCTTTGACTTCGGCGCCGGCCTCGATCGGTTTGGCGTAGACGCGTGTCCCTTCACGCGTATGGATCGACGAGATCACGAAGCCGGTGTTTTTCCCATTGAGAAGCGCGAGGGCGAAACTTTGGTTTCCACCCACCTCCTTGAACGGGTTGAACCGTAGAAGTTCCGTTTTGTGAATACTCTCGTTCCCAAGCCGATACAGCTGTTCGGCTATGCCATAAAGCTTGCGTATTTCCTCATCGAGCGACTTGAGTCCCTCACGTTGCTTCAAGATGACCTCCTCGAGGTCAGTGCCGGTCTTGCCGGCAAAGACTGCGGAAAGGTCTTTTCTGAGCTTTTGCAAGCGCAAAAGAAGCACTACCGAGACGACGAATCCGAATAATCCGAGGACTGCGGCACCAAGTGAGAGCAAAATGGCGGAAGATGGCGAAATCAATCCTTCCATATGGAGAAAATATCATTTCAAGCCTAACACGGGAATCGTGTCATGTAAAGGAAAAAAGAGGGGAACGACGCACCGTTCTCCCTTCGTATGGTTTTTCATATCGAAACCTTCGACGGTATGTGTACGAATGCTTTTCTGCGTTGTGGATTGCGGATCTGCCAGTCTTCTCGAGGACTGAGCTACGTCGACTTGTTTCATCGTGTTTTTGGCGAAAAACCGGGAATCGTTATTGAGTCGAATTTTTTCTCCCGAGTTTTCTCCCGAGAATGCATGGTGGCAGGAATTATGACGTGTGTCGGGTCGTCTGAGCCGTATGTAAAGCTTCTTTACCCCGTTTCATGCTTGTGGTATCCTGGAACATGTCATACTTCCGCGTGAAAAAAAGGTGGTGTCGTTTGATGGAGCGAAGAAAGGACCATCTTGGACCGGATCGATCATCTCGTCGGATGATTTCCGTGTCAGGGGTCTTTTTATTTTTGAAAAGTTTTTTCCTGTTTCATCATATACGGCCATTCTAAGCCTTTCTTGCAAAATATATTTATAGCGACACGCCCTATGCCGATCGAAAACATCAAAAACAATCTCAAGTCGGGATTGACCGTATCCCTCATCTCGATTCCTTTGTCCGTGTCCCTCGCCGTCGCGTCCGGCGTCACTCCGCTCGTCGGTATCGTGACCGCCGTCTGGGCAGGACTCGTCGCGGCGATGTTCGGTGGGAGTAATTTCAATATCGTCGGACCGACAGGCGCCTTATCCGGAATCATCGCCACCTTTGTTTTCGCACAGGGAGTCGACAGTGTTCCTATGTTAGCGGTCACCGCCGGCATCGCTATCCTTGCGGCCTATTTTTTCCGACTCGAGCGATATCTCCTCCTGGTCCCGTCGAGCGTCATCCACGGGTTCACGTTGGGCGTCGCGCTCATCATCGGTCTCAATCAATTCAATTTCGCACTCGGATTGAAAGGCCTTCCGAGCCATGAGAAATTTTCCGATAACCTGATAGAGTCATTCCGTCATATCCCGGACGTTTCTTGGCCTGCCTTTGCCATTTTCCTGGCGTTTCTTGTCGGTCTTTTCCTGTTCAAGCGATTCGTCCCGAAGCTTCCGGGCGCGATTTTCCTTGCCCCGATCGGCATATACCTTGGTTTTCTCAGTCAGACGCATGCTATCGCACTGCCACTCGAGACGCTCGGTATGAAATACGGTGAGATGAATTTCCATCTGTTCGCGATGCCGCACTTTTTTTATTCGGCGGCGTTGTTGCGGGCGTCGTTGGTGATCGCACTCATCGCGATACTTGAGACGATGCTCTCGGCCAAGATCGCCGACGGCATGACGAAAACGAGGCATGATGAACGAAAGGAGATGCTCGGTCTCGGTTTGGCGAATGTCGTTTCCGGATTGTTCGGCGGAATGCCGGCGACCGCCGCCTTGGCGCGTACCTCACTCAACGTCAAGACCGGCGCGAATCACAAGACATCCGCTTTCATCAACTCACTCCTGGTCGCTGTCATATCATTGTTCCTGCTCCGATATTTCCAATTCATCCCGATGGCGGTCATCGCGGCTATCCTCGTATTCGTCGCCGTGCAGATGGTCGAGGCGGAACACTTCTTCCGATTTTTCCGTTTCGACAAAACCATCTTCTTCATCTCGATGATAGTCGCGGTCGTGACGGTTATCGAGGATCCGATAACGGGCATCCTGCTCGGCGTCGTGCTGTCCCTGCTTGTCTCCGTGGACAAGATGTCTCACGGCCACTATGACATGCGACCGAACCGTTCCGACGCGGGAGTCGTGACCGAATCCGAATCCGAATCCGAGGACGGGAAAGGAAAGGAGATCGAGGAAAATGACGACGTGCTGATGTATTCGTTTCGGGGGAGACTCGTGTATTTCAACAGTCGGGCACACATCAGTCGGTTCGAATCGGGTCTCACCCAGTACAAGTGCATCATCCTGCGGCTTCGTGAAGTGTTCTTCATCGACCTCGACGGAATCGAGGCACTCAATGAAATCATCTCCATCATCGAGGCGCGCGGACAGAAGGTCATTCTCAGTAGCATAGATTCGAACGTATCCGATATTCTCAAGGAAGGAATCGAAGGATATGACCGGCTCGAGAAGGATGGGTCGATATTCTCGAAAACCGAGGATGCACTCAAGCATCTCGGCATCGAACCGAAAGAAAAGGAATAGTCCGGCTTTTCGAGTCCCTCTCTCCCAAAAGAAACAAATAGCCACCCCGATGAGGCCGGGGTGGCTATTCGCTTTTGAGGAGAGGGAGGGATTCGAACCCTCGAGGCCCTTGCAGGCCTGCCGCTTTTCGAGAGCGGTACCTTCAACCACTCGGTCACCTCTCCTTTGCCGAACTGACAACTGACAACTTTCAACCAGTTTCCGATTCTCGAGTAGGTACCTTTCCGCTACATCTCCGCAAAGCGGAGTGAGCGGACCCGCTCGCGACGACGAGCGGGCAACCTTCTCGGTCACCTCTCCTTTGCCGAACTGACAACTGACAACTGACAACATATCACTGACTCTTGCACTCTTGCGCGCGGAAAGGTACGTACCTTTTCGAAGTCTTCGATTTGCAACCAAAAAATAAAAATCGAAAGCGTCATGCAACGAAATGACACTGTTTATGAACAGGCGTCATTACGGCTTTCAGGAGTGTATGAAACTCTCTTCCCGCTTCCATTTCATCTTCACCTGTTGTACTATATTTGTAGGAACCTGTCCAATACGGTGTCGCATACGGACCAGCTTGGGAATCAGCTTATATTCCCTCGTCATGTAGAAATCAAACAAGGAATATGATGCAATCAATGGCATTTGTCGATCCTCATGCGGTCATCCGATCGTTGCCTGAGAAACCGAAGGGAGTGATAGCCGATTTCGGTTGTGGCGCGGGATATTTTTCGTTGGAATTCGCCAAAGAAGTCGGCGATGACGGAAGAGTGATCGCGATCGATGTGCTCCCTTCCGCCCTTGAAGCGATTCAGGGCCGGATAAAGGCCGACGGCATTCACAATATCGTGACGAAACGGGCGAATCTCGAGCGGGTGAATGGGTCTGGACTCGAGCCATCGAGTATCGACTGGGTGATTGCCAAGGACGTCCTGTTTCAGAATGCGAAACGAGATATCCTGATAGGAGAAATTGCCAGAGTCCTCCGTCCCGGCGGTCATGCGGTCATCATGGAGTGGGGCCCCGCAGCGGGCGGGGGTATCGGCCCGGATGTGAAGTTGCGTGTTTCACCGGACGAGGTCAGGGGACTGCTTACGACTACCGGCTTTTCCGATATTCAGGACCTTTCCGTCGGAGCGTATCATTACGCATTTTTTGTCACCCGATAACCTTATGAGGAAATCTATCACTATACGGAGGGCACTGCTCGTATTCCCGGTTCTCTTCGCCGCCCTGACGTTGTCCGGATGCGGGACGACACCACCGCCGGCGTATCAGGTGAACTTGGAGATGTGGGGTCCTCTTGATGACTCCGATGCCTATCAAGACGCGATCGTCGCTTATCAAGGGATGGCGAAGTCACATATCAAAGCTATAGAATACAAAAAGAAAGCGCCAGAGACATATCGGGAAGATTTGTTGAACGCTTTCGCGGCCGGCAACGGACCGGATATTTTCCTTGTACGGAGCTCGTGGCTTCCGTTGTTCAAGAATCTCATCGCCCCCGCTCCCGCCTATCAGACTACCGAGAAGGAATTTCGTGACGGGTTCATCGATGTCGTCGCGAACGATCTGGTCGTGAGCGGGAAAGTCTATGGCGCCCCGATGACAGTCGATTCGCTCGCGCTCTACTACAACAAGGATCTATTCAACGCCGCTGGCATCACGTCGCCGCCTTCGACGTGGGACGATGTCATCGCCGATTCACGATTACTCAATTCCGTAGATGCCAATGGGAAAATCAATATGTCGGCCATCTCGCTCGGTACCGCGAAGAACATCAACCGGTCGACGGATATCCTACTCGCACTCGCAACCCAATACGGACTGACCTTCCAGTCGAATATGTTTTACGATGACACGAAAGTTTCCTCAGACCCCATGCGCAATGCGCTCTCGTTCTACTCCGGATTCGCCGGACCCGGGAGTGACCGCTATTCGTGGAATGCGAACCAACATTATTCCGTCGATGCGTTTTATGAAGGGAATCTCGCCATGATGGTCAATTATTCATGGCAGATCGATGCCATCAAAAAGAAGAATCCGAAACTCAATTTCGCCGTGGCACCGCTCCCGCAGATATCCGCCACCACCCCGTCGAATTATGTGAATTATTGGGTGCTCGTCGTGGCGAAAGACAAGAAGGCACCGACTGCTGATCAACAGAAAATCACGTTTCCTGTGGCGAAATACAACGACATCCGTGTTCATGAGTCCTGGCAGTTCCTGCATTACCTCACGTTCCCGCATCCGGGGATGACCGTCACGTTGCGCAATGCATTGCTTCCGACCACTTCCCTTGATGTCGTTACGAAGGATGATCCGGCGAAAGTCTTTCTTGAGAAAAACCGTCAGCCGTCGGCGCGACGCGATCTCATAGAAGTGCAGAAGAACGATCCGTGGCTCGCACCGTTCGCGACCGGGAACCTGATCGCGAAGGACTGGCGAGTCGGAGAGGTCGAACAGGTGGAAGGAGTCCTTGCTGAGGCGATCGATTCGGTGAACCGTGGTGAGAACACCGTCGACAGGGCGCTCCCCATCGCCGAGACGCAGATCACGCAATTGCAACGAAAGGTGAAAGGGAATTGATATGTCCGCGGAGATCTGGAAAACACCTGAGTTATGAATATGATACCTGCTTCCTCCATTGTCGCCGTCGCCCATGCCGCAGGTGTCATCGAGGACGCCACTCCCATCACGACGGTCATCGCGAACGCATTTTCAGTCGTCATTCTTTCTGCCGGTTCGATCGCGATGCTTTCTTTTACGGTGGCCGGTATCCTGTATGTCACAGCCGGAGGGGACGAGCCAAGGATACGTCAGGCGAAGAATGCTATGACGTATTCGGTCGTCGGTGCGATTGTCTGCGCGTTGGCACTTATCGTTATCCGGACGGTTGTGAATATGGTATGATATTCGTGTTGAAACAGCCATAAAAAGAAAGGAGGTGAACGCATGAAATCGATGAAACAAATCGGCTACGGTGTTCTCGTCGCGACGCTTTCGGCTCCTGTGACTGTTCTAGCACAGTTCAGCACCGGGACGTCTACGGCGACCGGGGCGAAGATATCCACAGGTACCGTCAGCGGGATTCTCACGACAGTGATGAACTGGCTCCTTGGTATCCTCGGTATCGGTGCGATCATATCCTTCGTCATAGCCG
>CAIOMK010000058.1 GCA_903859375.1 Candidatus Moraniibacteriota bacterium | reverse complement strand
TCCTTCCCGGCACGCGTACGAATCAGCAATAAATCGCTTCTCGAAGATCGGCCCTATTGCCGCGACCAAGGAATGTTGCACGACACGATCTCGAAACGCCGGCGCCGAAACTTGCCGTGTCTTGGGCTCAAACACCATGAATCGTGTATATGGTGCGGGCGAATATCGGCCGGATTCGAGCAGGTGTTTCAATTTTCCAAGTTCGTATTCCAAGGAAAAATCAAACGAACAGACGTTTTGCTGTTCCTTCTTTCCTTGTCGTGCCCGTGTATATGCCCGCAGTAGCGGCTCGATTTCGCAAATTTGTTCAAACATATACAAAGACATTCCGATTTGTCCGTCCATGCCCCCCCATTTTTTTTCAAGACACCTCTTCCCGGCGCCTTCCGCGTCCGTCTTCCCTTCCCCGTCCGTCTTTGCGAGCCCCGTCTGTCTTCCCTTCCCCGTCCGTCTTTGCGAGGCTTTGCGAAGCAATCCAGTCCCCGATCCCGTCTTTGTCCCCTGGTTTGCCGCGGTCGCAGACTCCCTCACAAAGACGGAAGAGGTCTGGATTGCTTCAGTCGCAGACTCCCTCGCAAAGACGGAAAGAGGGAGCGCCTCATCAGAAGGAATGGCGCGGAATAACCGGCTACCCCATCAAATCATCATACAAGTCTTTCCATTCTGGATTCATCGACTCGATCAGTGCCAGTTTCTTCTTTCGCGAACCGGCCTTTACCTGCTTCTCACGAATGATTACGGATTCCATTGACGGGGCAACTTCATAATATACCAGGGTGTGAACGCCATATCTCTTGGTAAATCCTTCCACCACATCATTCTTATGTTCCCAAACCCGCTTCAATAGATTACTCGTGACCCCGATATACAAAGTCCCATTCCGCTCACTTGCGAGTATATAGACGCACGGGATTTTCTCGTACATACGATTCTATTTTTTTAGAATATATTCCATTGAATGCCGCTTTCTTATGATGCCTTCCCTTCCCCGTCCGTCTTTGCGAGGCTTTGCGAAGCAATCCAGTCCCCGATCCCGTCTTTGTCCCTGGTTTGCCGCGGTCGCAGACTCCCTCGCAAAGACGAGGGGAGACTGGCTTGCCACAGTCGAAGACTCCCTCGCAAAGACTGAATTACCCTTTTGGACACGAGCATGCCCGTAACCCATTTTCCCCGTACCTCGCGACGCAGAACGAGAGAAGTACGGGGATACGGGCTTCGTGTTTTCCCCCGACTCGCGGAAACCGGTCATCCGGTACGGCATGTACCGATACATCCCGAATCGGGCGACGGAAAGGACCTTGTGATCATACGGATCATCCGGGATACGCATCCGTAGGCGCGCACCACACATCCGGCGCAGTTTCAGGACCGTAGTCCCATGCGTTCATCACTGGCGCAGCGAAACCCGATGTTGTTGTTCTGATTCGACGGCGTATTGTTCAGATTGAGCGTGAATGCTCCGGCATTCGCCCCATTGTTCCAATTCCCGCCACGTTAGAAGGCGTATCGCCGCGCGCTTCGGTCTTCCCCTCATATATACCGTATCACACCCGACCGGTCGATCCCATCCATGAGGTCAACATCCGACCTATCTCATTTATCTTATCCGCTCCACTCGCATATTGCTTGATGCTCACAAATCGCATATCTTTGGCAAGTCGAAGCAGGATACGAATAACATCGAGATCGTCCGATACATTTTTTTGAAAGGCATTCCGTTCCTCTCCACCTTTTTTATTGGCCTCGATTACAGCAATGACCATCGAGATCGCACGCTCTTCCATTTCGCGTCCCAGAACGAGTCGATGGCTTTGCGGTATACGATTGATGATAGGGTACAGCCATAACGTAAAATCGTACGCTTTCTGAAAAATAAGGAGCTTCTCATGCATAATCGACTATCACTACTTCAGAGTGGATTTACCCGCGATTGTTTTTTTCGAATTGATCTAAAATTCCACCGTCCGAATAACACATAGACGGCACAGGCCCCAAGCACTATCCCGGCTACGTCTATACCGACGTCGGAGAGCTTCCCTTCCCGTCCGGGAACGAACAGCTGGTGTGTCTCATCGGAGAACGCGTACAGGAGTGAGAATGAGACGGCGAGCGTACCGAGGAAACGGAATGTCTCCTTCGGGAATGTCAGCCGGAACGCGTTATAGGCAAGGAGGAACAAGATGAGGAATTCAAAGACATGTGCGCCTTTCCGCTCGAAGAGCATCAACAAAGGCATATCCGAGCTCGGCGACCCTCCCGGTATCGACGAGAACGCGAAAATAACCGCCATCCAGACGACGAGGGCTGAGAAGGCGCGTGATCGTGAGCGGAGGCATCTCATACGCTATTCTTTCGTTTTTCGATTCCGAAACCGTTCACGTGCCTCCCTGAACAATATGGGAAACGCATAAAACGGAAGCCAGATCCACAGCGTCGTTTTGAGGAACTTATCGAGTGATTCATTGAATGTCATAATCCTTGCCCTTACGTGGTTACCGTTCCCATGAGATCATCGGGACTGCTGTTGCCGCCGGCCGCGACACACGAGGTGAAGTCATAGATGACGTCTTTCTTCTCGACGACGATACGCCACCCCTCTTTCTCTGCAGCCGCCTTGAGATTCTGGTTCGGATTGAACGCGATCGGATGTTCCACCATTTTCAGCATGGCTATATCCGATTCCGTATCTCCTATGGCATACGAGTCCGTCAGATCGATATCGTTCTCCGCCACATACCGTTCAACCACCGTACCTTTGGCCTTCGACGGTTCAAATGTCGATCGTCCCGTATACACGCCATTTTCATCTTTCTCATATTCGCTTCCGAAGACCTTGTCGAAATGAAGATACTGCTTGTTGTATTCCGAAACCACCTCTATCGGCGAACCGGATATGGCGATGATATGACGCCCTTCGGCACGAAACCGTTTGATCAGCGCTTCCGAAAAGATATACGTGCGTTTCATCTGGAACGGCACGACGATCCGGCTCGCCTCGAGGACCTTCTCCTCGGTAACCCCTTTGACGTGTTCGGAGTACAGACCGACGATCGCTTTCCTGTATTCCTCATATGTTCCCTCGTGTTCCAGCCAACCGGAATAGACCAAAGAAAGTTTTTTCCGGACATCCACCGGAAATATACCGAGCCAAGACAGTTCATTTATAAGTTCGTAATGCAGGTTTTTCCGAAATATGGTTCCATCAATATCGAATACGGCCAATTTCCTTTTTTCCATGATACGATCTTACGGTTTACCCCTCCTCCCTTTCCATTGTACTCATGAGCGAAAAAAGGGCAATTCCGGCGGCGACTGAGACATTGAGGGATTCCTTAGCCCCTTTCATCGGGATCTCCAATACAACATCGCTCACATCTAATATTTCCCGTAAGACTCCTTCGGTCTCGTTACCGACGATGAGAGCGACCTCTCCTTTCGGAATGAACCCGCGATAATCGATGCTTCCCGATCCGGATTCAAGCGAAACGATCTCGACGTTTTCAGCGCGGAGTTTTTCAAGAAGTTCCCATATGTCAAAAGACGGCTCCCATGGGACGGTGTATTCCGCACCAAGTGCGGTCTTGGCAAGAGATTTCTCCGCGTCCGTCCGAAACAACTTTCCCTTTTCAGCTGGAATCTGCGTATATCCCGAGAAATATATTTTTGAAACACCCGCCCCGTCAGCAGTCCGGATCATCGCTCCGACATTGTGGGCGCTCCGGATATTATGAAGAACAAGATAGAGTTTGTGAAACATAGAGCGGGATAGAAGTAAGAAATAGGAAGTGTGAAGTGTGAAGTGTGAAGTGTGAAGTGTGAAGTGTGAAGTGTGAAGTGTGAAGTGTGAAGTGTGAAGTGTGAAGTGTGAAGTGTGAAGTGTGAAGTGTGAAGTGTGAAGTGTGAAGTGTGAAGTGTG
>CAIOMK010000057.1 GCA_903859375.1 Candidatus Moraniibacteriota bacterium | reverse complement strand
CGCGATGCCACGCATCCGCTTCTCAATCCATTCGTCCGGATATCCCTTCAGTTTATAGAGCGTTCGGGTCCGTTTCGTCGCGAGTTCCGGATTTTCGATCTCCTGCACCCGCTCATACCCGACTTTAGCCAGCCATCGTTTGAACGGCTCTGCCTTCGGCGACGGGATGGACTGGATGATACGGAAAATTCCCTCTGTATTCGCGCAATTCACCTTCTGCCGACCTCCCTCCGTTTCCAGCCAAAGGGGGGTGACAATTTGTCCCCACCCTTTGCTCAATTCCGCATCCCTAAGCCTCATTTTCTTGATATAGTCCGTTGAATTCAAAGAATCCGTCAATGCGAATACGACATCGGAAACCGAAAACCACCACTCCCCCTCATGAAGCGTCTTGCGTATCTCCTTCTTCTTGAATAACGCAATCTGCGTCGGCTGCATAGTATTCTACTTACCCACTTCTCTGTCATCCCGGGCTTGACCCGGGATCCATCCCTATCATGTCATCATACAAATCCACCCAACCCGGATTCTCTTTCTCAATCAATTCGATTTTCCACTGCCGCTTCCAGTTTTTCAACTGCTTCTCTCTCGCCAAAGCACTCCACACATCTTCGGTTTGTTCGTAGTAGACCAGATAATTGACATCGTATTTCTTCGTGAATCCATCTACAACCTTGTTCTTATGCTGCCATACCCTTCCAAGCAAATCCGAGGTAACTCCGATATACAACGTTCCATTCTTTTTACTTGCCAGTATATATACAAAATACTGTTTCATACTTTCTTCGCTTTCCGCTCCCTGTCATTCCGGCCAACGAGCCGGAATCCAAAGAGTTAATTTTCTGGATCCCGGGTCAACCGAGCATTCGCCGGTCAGGAGCCCAGGATGACGAATGTTCACTTTTCCAGCTCTTTCAATATCTCTTCGACCTTCACTATCGCCTCGTTGCGAATTCTTTCAGCCTCTTCTTCCGAAATAAGGTCTTCCTCTTTCACATTTTCCAGAAACGCCTTGATTGCCGGTCCGACATATTCTCCATCTTCACAATACGTATAATGAATGTGATGAATATCATTCTTCTTCCTATCAAGTTCTTCCGCCTCCGCTTCCATACCGATCATTCTATACAGGGTCGATGCACCATACACGTATTCTCCATTATCATTGAATGCTCCCTGATCCGCCCGTTGTGCGGCGCGAAATTGGATAAGAAGTTCCCCGATTTTATTCCAATGGTCATTCAGGGCATCTTTCACCTTCTCGTAATCACCTATATAAGGGTCTATAACATTATTCGCATTAAATATCACCATCGGACGGCCTCCTTTCCCCTCTCTCTTTACATTTTCAAGCATCATCCGAGCAACTTTAGAAAAACAGATTTGTTGATAATTCTGCACGAGATTTTTTAATGCCGGAATATCTGCTTGTATAAGAAAAAACAAAGTATCATTTGTCTTATCATTTCGCAGTGCTGCAAGCGCGCCTTCGAGATTCTCTTTTATCCGCTTCTTTTCAGGATCAATTTCGGTTTCTTTTGAATCCAAAGGTTCTCCCATTGGATTCTTGTCCGACTTTTTCTCGTTTGAAGCAAGTCCATCAAATAGTTCGGCCATACGACTGACGATGATTACTTCAAATTCTCCGCCAAATATGCTCGCAGTTCCGAGACTGGGATGCGGGTCTGTTCCATCGTGTCGCGGTCACGGACGGTGACGGTATCCTTGAGGGAGGCATCCTCGCCGAGTCCGACCGTGTCGAAGTCTATGGTGACGCAGTACGGCGTACCGATCTCGTCCTGTCGTCGATACCGCTTGCCGACATTGCCGTTGTCATCGTACTCGGTCGCGAAGTCGGACTTGAGTGAATCGAAAATACCGCGCGCCGCAGCGACGAGCTCGGGCTTGTTGCGAAGGAGCGGGAACACCGCAACCTTGACCGGAGCGAGCTTCTTCGGAAATTTCAAAACAATACGAATATCACCCTCCTTCACTTCCTCCTCGGCATACGCGTCAGTCAGCACTGCAAGGAACGTCCGATCGACACCGACGGACGTCTCGACGATCCACGGGATATATTTCTCTCCCGACTGCGGATCTCGGTACGAGAGATCGGTTCCTGAAAACTTGGAATGCTGGGTTAGATCGTAATCACTGCGGTTATGCACGCCCTCGAGTTCCTTAAACCCGAACGGGAACTTGTATTCGATGTCCCATGCCGCTTTAGCGTAAAACACGAGGTTCTCGTGCTGGTGCCACTGCAAATTCTCTGGTTTGAGTCCGAGATCGATATAATATTGAAACCGTTTCGCACGCCATTCCTCGTAGAACTTGCTGGCTGTATCGGGATGGACGAAGAACTGCATTTCCATCTGCTCGAACTCGCGCTTGCGGAAGATGAACTGCCGGGCGGTGATCTCGTTGCGGAATGCCTTGCCGATCTGCGCGATGCCGAACGGGACCTTCATCCGGGTCGAGTCGAGCACATTCTTGAAATTGACATAGATGCCTTGGCAGGTCTCACCTCGCAGATAGGTCGGCTCCTTGTCCCAGTCGCCGGTAAAATTTCCGAGGTTTGATTTGACGAGCAGATTGAAGCTCTTCGCCTCGGTGAAGTCGTGTCCCCCGCATTTCGGGCAGACGACCTTGCTCTTGTGTTCGGAAAACAGCACATTGATATCCGACTCACTCATCTTCTCGTCCGCGAACACGCCCGCTTCCTCAAGCAGGTGGTCTACGCGTACGCGTGAGTGACATTTCTTGCACTCGGCCAACGGGTCGCTGAATCCGCCCACATGTCCCGACGCTTCCCAGACTTTCGGATGCATGAAAATCGCGCTGTCGAGCCCTACGATGTTCTCGTGCTCGCGTACCATCGCCTGCCACCACGCATCGCGGATATTCCGGACCAGCTCGACACCGTACGGGCCGAAATCATAGACTGCCGCGAATCCGCCATAAATCTCCGAGCTCGGAAACACGAACCCACGCCGTTTCGAAAGCGACACCAGCTTATCCATGAGGTTTTCCACATTCGCCATAAATATGTCTTTATATCCTGAAAAATCAGTCCGTTTCCATTCAAATCTACCCCGTTTCAAGCCGAAAGTCAAAAAAAGGGAGACGGCACGCAGGTGTCATCTCCCAGAGGAAACGTTCTCAATCTTTTTTACGCCGTTTCTTCATCGAACCGATGAGTTCGCTCCATGAATCCGAATCATGAGGATCCATGATGATACTGCCGGAGACCACCGCGTCGGCCACTTCCGGAGCATCCTGCCGATACCTCGGTATTTCCGGCGACAGGACCGAGAAAATCGGGACGGCGTCCTGTTCGGAAACGATGAACTCGTTTTCGAGCGGGAACGTATCGTTCACGACACACACGACTCCGGCCACCTTCCCACCGGCCCGCACGATTTCATCCGCGAACAACCGCAACGAGGGAAGATCGACTACTGTTCCGAGTGCGATGAGGACTTTGTCTCCTTTTCTGATCTCGTTGCGGAAATGGAAATGCTTCATCTCCTTCTTGTCATCGTCATATATGTCGGTCCGTTCGGAATAGACGACGCCACATTTTCCCCAATAGGCAATCGCGAATCCGAACGCATCCTCACCGGGAAATGCCACTACGACCGAAAAGTCCGTTTTGGATTTCTTAATCGGTCGATAGGCCATTTCCGCGAAAAAATCGAGGACGACGGGATACTGCGAGACCTGGAGGAAGTTCAGGCATGCGTTCCGGAGATATGGAATCTGACTGTTGTCCTTGTCGGCATAGAAGCCACAACCGCCGACCGCAATCCGACGGCCGGGAGTGCTCTCATACCATCCATCGCAGAGTCGGACTGTTCCTTCCGGCCACCGTTTCGATTGATAATCCCGGGCGATGAGTCCCGATCCGCTGTTTCTCGTCAGTTTTGCCATTGTAAAGGGGGGTTTTCGTTATTAAATGGAAGACTCGGTTGACTGCTTCCGGAGACATGAAAGAGTTCTAACAGAAAAGACCCAAACGCGCAAGGGTCCGGGGCGGGGGGAAAGAGAATATCAGGCTTTCGATACGACAGCGGATACACGCTCTTTTTTCATCCGTATCCCCCGTTTTCGAGCCTCTTCGAAGAAGAAGACAAAGAGAGTGAAGCACCAGGCGACGATCCAATCGATACGGTCGATCGGGGCCATACCAAGGACATCCTGAAAGAACGGGAGTCTGGTGAACGCGAAGAGCATCGAAATCGAGATTCCCATGCCGACGAAAATCATCGGATTCGAAAATAACGGCATCTTGAAAAACGAACGGGTCTCACTCCGTGACTGGAGCAGGTTCGCCATCTGAGTCAGAGCGAGCGTCACATATGTCGCAGTCGTCGCATGCCGATATATAAGACTGGCAGGGTCGATGGTCGCCCCGAATTTCCATCCGTCTCGTATGAGCACGAACAGGAACGCCGTGACTCCCCCTATCGCCATCACAGCACCTATGGAGAGCAACCGGATCACTCCCCGCGTATCCATTATCTTGCGTCCCGAAGCAGGTGCGATATGACTTTCCGATTCCGGCTCTTCCGGTTCCACACCGAGGGCGAACGAGGGGAAAACGTCCGTCGCCAAGTCGATGGAAAGGATCTGTACGGCCGTGATCGGTGATTGGATATGCAGTACGAACCCGAGCAGCACCGTCAAAAGTTCGCTCGCATTGGAGGTGAACACGTAATGGGTGAACTTGCGCAGGTTCTCAAAAATACGACGCCCCTCACGGATGGCACGAACGATGGATGCGAAGTGATCGTCGAGCAATATCATGTCAGCCGCATCCTTGGAGACATCGGTCCCGGTGATACCCATGGCGATACCGATATCCGCTTTTTTGAGTGCGAGCGCATCATTCACACCGTCCCCCGTCATCGCCACCACCTCCCCGGCCGCCTGAAGAACCGATGCGAGTCTCAGTTTCTGTTCCGGGGCGATACGGGCGAAGACGGCCCCTTTTCTTGCTGCCGCGACGATATCCTCATCGGAGAGCGCATCAAGGGATGTCCCGTTCACGGACATCATTTCCATGCCCTCCTCGAACAGTCCGGCTTTCTTCGCGATCGCCTTGGCTGTCGTCTCATAATCACCCGTCACCATGACCACCGAGACGCCGAGGCGCCGACATTCCGCGATAGCTTCACGTATTCCCTCACGGGGAGGATCGATCATCGCCGTCATGCCCGTCCATATGAGAGACCGCTCCGATTCCTCGGGGTAGGCGTTCGGGGAGACATCGTCGAGATCCCGATAAGCGAAACCGAGTACGCGGAGCGCCTGCGATGAGAGGTCGTCATAAATAGCACGGACACGGGCCTTATCTTCCGCCGTGAACGGTTTACGATCGTCACCGTCGAGCCACTCGGTTGAGAGGTCGAGTAACACTTCCGGTGAGCCCTTCACGAATGATCTCGTTTCGGAGTTCTCATAGATAGCGCTCATCCGACGACGCTCGGACTCGAACGGGTTCTCCGCGACTTTACGGAAACCGACCTCGAAAAAATCCGGTCGGGCATTATATTTCCGCGCCGCGACGATGAGCGCTCCCTCAGTCGGATCACCTATCACCTTATATCGGCCGTCCTCCTTCGATAACGATGCGTCATTGCACAAGACACAGATACGGAACAACATCTCCGCACCGGCGATGTTGGAAGGATTCACGAGTTTTCCATTCTGAGAGAAGTCCCCCTTCGGCTCATATCCGACTCCGGAAAGATCATATCGTTCCGTACCTATGACGATACCGGTCACGGACAATTCGTTTTTGGTTATCGTTCCCGTCTTATCGGAACAGACGATCGATACCGATCCCAAGGTCTCGACGGCGGACAGTTTTTTCGCAAGGACGTTCTTCGAAAGAAGCCGTTTCATACCGAGCGCGAACGCGACCGAGAGCGCCGCCGGCAGTCCTTCCGGGACGACCGAAACCGAGAGGGCCAACCCGAGCAACAACGACTGATAGAGCGGGGTGTGCTGATAATGACCGATGACGATGACGATACCGCCGATCGAGACGGAAAGAAGCGCCACCTTGCGACCGAACCATTCCATTTTTTTCTGAAGAGGTGTCTGTACCTGCTTGATACTGTGGGTAAGCTCCGCCAGACGGCCGAGTTCCGTCGCTCCACCGGTCGCTATAATCACGACACGGGCCTCCCCGGATGCGACCGACTCTCCCATGAGGACGATGTTCTGTATATCGTTTCGGGCGACCAGTCCGGTCATGGCGCCGGTCATACGCTTCTCCGGTACCGACTCCCCGGTAAATACGAAACTGTTGATCTTGAAATTGTATGCCTCAAGCACATATCCGTCCGCCGGAACACTTGATCCGGCATCGAGGAATACGATATCGCCCGGAACGACGCCGGAAACGGGAATCTCATGTTTTTCACCGTCACGTATGACTGTCGTGGTATCCGTGACGATGGTCGCGAGTTTTTCGATGATACGCTCCGCCTTGAACTCCTGGAAGAAGCCAATCAATGCATTCGACAGTATGATAACGGCCACGATGCTCGCGTCGTGCGTTTCGCCGAGAAAGAGCGCCGCCACTCCCGCCACCGCGAGTATCCAGACAAAGACATCGTTGAATTGCTTGAAGAACAGTTTCAATGCGACGAAATGATGCTTCCGCTCGATGACATTTTTCCCGTGAAGCTTGAGTCGTGTCGTCGCTTCCGTACCCGTGAGCCCGTTCGCGGATGTCTTCATCCTGGCCAGGGCCTCAAAGGCGGAAAGCTGATAGAACGGCGTTTCGGAAGTCATAAGGATTGAAGTTAATAGGTCGAAAACCTCCAGTCGAAAAGCCCGGAACAGAAACTGACCGTAGGTTCTGATGACCCATGAAATCAGTCGCCTTTCTTACGTAAGACTTCCATTAACCGCGAATAAAAACGGAGATTGTGTGTCGATGCGAGCCGACTGCCGAGCGGATCTTCCACACGGAACAGGTGACGCAGATAGGCGCGGGTATGATTCGTGCACAGCGGGCAATCACAGCCCTGATCGACCGGCGAGAAATCCTCAGTAAAACGCTCGTTATGAATATTGATCGTCTCGTAAAAATCCCCGACTTGTGACTTTTCACTTTCGACTTTCGACTGGCTTTTCCAAAGGAAAAGCCTCCCATGCCGTCCCTCGCGTGTCGGGATCACACAGTCGAACATGTCCCATCCGAGCGCATGACACCGGACGATATCATCGGGAGTGCCGATACCAAGGGCGAATCGGATGCTTTCCTCCGGGATGACGGAAGCGGTATGTCGCACGATATCTTCGAGAAAGACGCCGTCCATGCCGACATGACGCCCACCGAATCCATACCCGTCGAAGCCGATTTCCACGAGCCCTTCCGCGCACCTCGTCCGCAGAACAGGGAACATGCCGCCTTGGACGACACTAAAAAGCAACGGGCGATCGGACTCCGTCATGCCACGCGACGCTCTCTGTCGGTCGTATTCCTCGCGACACCGTTTCGCCCACCGGATCGTCCGCTCCACCGCTTCTCCGGCCTCTTCCTCCGAGACATCATTCGGACGCGGATCATCAAGGACAACCATCATGTCGACGCCGAGATCGAATTGGATCGCGATAGCACGCTCCGGAGTGAGAAGGTGTTTCGATCCATCAAGTACCGATTTGAATTCCGCCCCTTCTTCCGTGATTTTACCCATTCCGGAATCACGATGAATGAGCGAATACACCTGATACCCGCCGGAATCGGAAAGTATGGGGCCGTCCCATCCCATGAAACTGTGAATGCCACCGGATTTTTTTATCAGATCCTCCCCGGGCTGCAACATCAGGTGATATGTGTTGACGACGAGCGCACCGACACCAGCTCCTTTGACCTCTCCGATAGTCGTTCCACGCACCGCGGCACGTGTCGCATCCGGCATGAAAAACGGGGTTCGGATATCCCCCGCTCTCGTCCGAAGTGACCCTTGCCGCCGTCCGTCAGAATCAGTCTCGTGTGAAAATATTCGCATGTCTGATCCGGAATTAAGGCTTGACCATACCACCTCCCTGAGGAATACCGGAACCTTCATGACCGGCCGTGGTTTTCGCCCCAGAACTCGTCCGAAGCGGTTCCTTCGTGAACATATCGGTTCCCTCGAGCACCGCATCCTGCAACAAAGCCGGCTGCTTATCGACCAGGTTCGGACTCGGCACGATAGAGATTCCTATGACGAGATCGCGCGTCGCTTTTCCTCCGCCCTGCAACGTCCCGATATCCCACACGAGCACACCGGTCCGATCATTGTACGAAACCGCTTCCGACTCTGGTGATTTTTTTCCGGCATACTTCACATCCGTCGGAATTGTCGCAGTCACTTTCACACCCGACAGATCATTCAAGGAATTTGCCACATGAAACCGCAACGCATAACCGGTCTCCTGACCGACTTGCAGAGGAACCGGCCCATAACCGGCAATGGCAGGGTCGTTATAAACCACCGACACCTCGAACAATGCTTTCGCACCGATGCGGACATTGATCGCGTTACTTACGATTATCTTGTTCGATCCTGCGGAGAACGGGACATCGAGACTGTCTATTTTCGCGACCGTCTTTATGATGAGTCCGTTACCGGTGGATATGTCACCTCTCACGGGAACGGAAAATTTGATCGTTCCCTTTTGTTTCGGCGAAATCAGGGCGAGTCCAGGAACATCGGCGGCTTTCCAGGTGATCATTTTTCTCTGCGCATCATACGAACCAGTACTGCTTCCGAATACCAGCTTCGACATATCGAGCAGATCGGGATTCACATCCATCGTGACGATCGCGTCCCGAAGACCTATGTCCCCGTTGTTCATGTAATCGATCTGATATGACAATGAATCGCCGGGGCTCGCGGTAACATCCGCCTTCTCATTCACTTTCTGTTCTATGGAAAAAGGTAAGACGACCATCCTGGTCAACTGTTCTTCACGATCATATGACAGGAATGACCCATCTCCCTGCAGGACACCGATTTCGGCAATCAACGGTTTCGCCTGATCGCTTCCTCCCGTCAATGTGCCGTTCACATGGATTTCCCCGCCCGTATTCGGTGCGAGCGTGCCGAGCCTGAACACAGAATCACCTTCGGTCGGGGTCGGTACCGCATGATTAAAAAGGAATCCTTCCGGGTAGGTCAGATTGACACGAAGATTCTGAGACGGGACATCACCCCCGTTCCGATACTGGATGATGTATTCCACCTCATTGCCGGAAGCGGCCTTCTGCGGCGCGATCACATCGAACGTAAGAGGTGAAGATACGATTGTAACACCGAAATTCGAGGTTGATTCATACCGTCCAGAAATACCGACCGGAGTAAAGAGAAGGACGGCGCGGAAATAAATGAGAGAACCGCGCGTACCGTAGAATTTTCCCGAAAACTTCACGTCACCGAACGCATTCCCTTTGACGTCCCCCAGTTTGATCGTACCCGTATTCCCCGAGATCGTCATTCCGGGCGCAGCATCCGGTCGAAACTCCTGAGGAAACGTGATGGTTATCTCGAGATCATTGATACCGAGGATGTTGTCATTCACCCAATGGATGGGATAAGTCACGGATTCCGCACTCGCGACGTCCGTCGGCCCGCCGAGTTTCACGGTCACCCGTTCATCCGCGAACAGAAGCGTTCGGGAAAGGAAAACACCTATAACCGCGAGAACGGCAAGAATCCCGAAGATCGTAAAGAGGATCGCCTTTTTGTGTCGTTTCAGGAATTCTGAGAAGCTCTTCCGCCCTTTCTCACGATTTGGTTTTTGCGATGCGTCCCACTTTTCCTGGTCAAAAGAAATATTTCCGGTCCCCTTGGCGACTACCGGATCGAATCCGGTATGAAAGCCCTTTTCGCCTTCATATTCGCGTCGGTTGATTTCCTCGTTGAGATCCTGTAATGCCATATGTATTTGTTTTTCTTGGCTCTATTGTATCAAATGCACGCTTCGTCGGGAAGTGACGACCGTTATCCTCCTCCCAGCACATATCCGAAAAAAAGTTTCCGTATACGACCGACTTCGGCCACATCCGATTCTCCCGCACGGAGCTTGAGCACGGAGCTGAGACGGCTTCCGAGAAACAGCCGGATAAGCTTCACGGCATTTTCTCCGACCGCAACCGATCCGCTTCCCGCGTGTTCTTCCATGACGATACCGCCCACTTCAGGATTGAAATAACAACGATTCCCCTTATGCAAAGGACCGCCGGACACCGCGCATGCGTCCGCCTCGATCCGATATCCGAGTTCGTCGAGCAGTTTCACGAAAAATGCCTCGGTCAAGATCGTCGTCCGTTCCTTGTCCCCCGCGACGTGGTCAAGCAAAAGGAGATATTCATGCAGCAGCGAGAACAATGCCGGGTCGGCCTGCTCGAGTCGGACGATCGAATCGAATTCCGCGACCGTTCCGAGTGCGAGCGACAATGTTTCGAAGTCCGACCGGATAGCGGGGAAATATTCCTCGACGGTCGCACCAGCGACCCGGCCGGTTCCGCGACCACGGACGACAGTCACGTCTGAAAGCGTCAGTGTCTCGAGCGCCGAAGCGAGTTTGGCAGCCGATTTCCGAACTCCGATAGCCTTGGCCTGCACCTTACCCATCTCCCGGGTATAAAAAGTATAGAGACGATCGGTCTCCCCGATTTCCCGTTTGCGCAAAACGATAGCGGTCAGGCGGAGTTCCATCTTGAAGAAGACTCAGAGATTATGGACGGGGAATGATACGAAGGCAATCAAAGCAATCCGAGAAAATCGAGACCGAGATACCCGACATTGATATCAGTCAGTTGTCCGGAACGCAGATGTGCGCGAAACTCCGACAATGTCATCAGAACCGCTTCCACCCGCTCCCCATTATCTTCCAATAAAGGCTCAGCCACTTTCTCGCAGTCCGTCACGACAAACGCATGCCTCCGACTCGTCGCGTACGCATCCACCAACAGCGTGGCGACATATCGGATCGTGCCCTGATACCCGGTCTCTTCCAATAACTCACGTGCCATGGCAACTTCCGGAGTTTCTCCCTCTTTTGCGCTGCCACCCGGGAGTTCGCAAACGATCTCGGCCGGGCCGGGCCTGTATTGTCTCGCGAGTATGACGTTCCCATCCGTCGTCATCGGAAGACAGCAGATTGGGTCATGCCCGGTCTGCAGATAGAAGTCAGTCTCCTTCCCATCAGGAAGACGAAACATCACTTTTTCTATCACCCGACTATATTTTCGAAATACTTCCTCATTGGAAAGCTCCTCCCACGACTGAATCATGTCGGACATACGCACACTGTTATCGTGAATTTTTCCTGAGTGCGAACGAGAACGGTTCCCCTTCGACATCGGTTGTTTCTTGATAGTCGGCGTTTTCAATATCGCCACGTATGATCTCGGTCGCAAGAACCTCGCGGGCGATCTCATCACCGAAACCAATCGTCCCCGCTTCTCCGTCGAAGATCCGTTCCTTGCCGACGATGCCGAGCGTTATCCGGTCACTCACCTCGAATCCGGCTTTCTTGCGCCCTTCCTGGATCGCACGGATAATTTCGCGAGCCTCACCTTCGAACGCGAGTGCCGGCGTGATTTCCGTATCCAGCACGAGTCCGTCCCGAACCAAAGATGTGTCGGGCAATACCTCCTTTATATTCAATTCTTCCGAAACGATCGACAACAGATAATAGCTGTTCTCATTCTCGAAAATGTTCTTGTATGCTTCACCGACAAATACCTTTCCGAGCGGTTGTCGCACCTTGATCTTCGCTTCGGCCCGTTTCTGCAGACCCACACTGACGATCTCCCGTACAGTATTCATAGACACGCTCAGGTCGTCATCGATCAGGTCCAGTCGTGCCGTCGGCCAGTCGGCCAGATGCACGGATTCCTCACTGGTCAGGTTGCGATAGATTTCTTCTGAGATGAACGGCGTAAATGGCGCCATGAGTTTCGAAAGGGTGACAAGCACCTCATAGAGCGTCGCATACGCGTCGTCCTTGTCGTCATCATTCCCATTTTTCCAAAAGCGCTTACGGTTCCGACGGATATACCAGTTCGACAGGTCGTCGATAAACGGCATGAACAGTCGTGCGGCTTTTTGCAGATCATACTGCTGCATGGCCGAATCTATGTTCCCGATCAAAAGTTGTAATTCCGATATGATCCATCTATCAAGGATATCCGTCGACCGTTCGCGGGTCGCCGTCCTTTCCCACCCGTCAATCGACGCATACGTCGTGAAGAACGAATACGAATTCCACAGCATACGGAACAGGTTCCGCGTCGCTTCCGACAGTTCACGTTCCGAAAAGCTGAGGTTCTCCGCGGACACGACCGGCGAAGAAAGCAGGTACAGGCGAAGCGCGTCCGATCCGTGTTTTTCAATGACCGCCATCGGATCGGGATAATTCCTGAGCTTCTTCGACATCTTCTGCCCGTCTTCCGCGAGAACCGTTCCGTTCACGACGACGTTCCTGAAGGCGGGACCGTCTTGTGTCGCAGTCGCGATGATATGCAGGTAATAAAACCACGCCCGGCTCTGATCGATACCCTCGGCGATGAAGTCCGCCGGGAACCGGGCAGCGAATGATTCCTTGTTTTCAAACGGATAGTGCGACTGCGCGTACGGCATCGAACCGGAATCGAACCACGTATCGAGCACGTCCGGAATCCGATGCATCGTGCCGTCACATTTCCCGCACGGTATCGTGACCGTATCGACGACGTGCTTGTGCAGGTCGGGAACAGTCTGCCCGCTTGCCTGTTCCAGATCGGCGACCGAACCGAATACGCGCATCTCCCCGCAGTCACATTTCCAAATCGGCATGACCGACGCCCAATACCGTTGCCGACTGATAGACCAGTCACGGGCACCCTCGAGCCACTTCCCGAATCGCCCCGCCTTCACATGCTCGGGCGACCAATGAATATCCTTCGCGAGATCGAGTGCACGGTCCTTGATCGCGGTCATTTTTATGAACCACGAACCGGTCGCATAATTGAGAAGAGGCGTATCACAACGCCAACAGTGAGGGTAACTGTGCTCGAACTTTTCCTTGGAAAACAGCAGCCCGCGCCTGGCGAGATTCCGGATGATTTCCACGTCCATCGCCTGCGGATTTTCGACCGGCTTGACCGGCAGTCCCGCAAAATCAATCACTTCATCTTTCATCGTGCCATCCATTTTCACATGCTGCACGAACGGAAGACGTTCCCTTTTTCCGAGTGCCATGTCGTTCTCACCGAATGCCGGTGCGATATGCACGACGCCCGTCCCGTCTTCGGTCGTCACAAAATCTGCCACGCATATCTTCCAACCGTTTTCGCGATTTTCGAGACTTTCATCCTTTGAATAATAGTCGAACAACGGCTTGTACGATTTACCGACCAGATCTTTTCCGACATATTCCCCGACGACCGTCGATGACGCCGACGCAAACAATATTTCCTTGCCCTTCTCGTATATCGACTTCGAAAGTATATACCGGATTTTTTCACCGTTCTCATCTTCGACAAGGACGTTCACGTATTCGATTTCCTTTCCCACCGCCAAAGCGACGTTCCCCGGCAACGTCCACGGTGTCGTCGTCCACGCAAGAATATACGTCTTTGTTTCCTGCTCCCCGTTGTCAGTCGTGAGCGGTTCGTTGTCAGTGAGTACTTCAAATTTCGCGACGATCGACAGGTCCTTCACATCCCTGTACCCTTCACTCACCTCCTGCTGGGAAAGCGTCGTCTCGCACCGCGGGCAGATGTGCATGGAACGATAGTCCTCATAGACGAGCCCCTTGTCCCACAATTCCTTGAATACCCACCACACCGACTCCATATAATCACGGTCCATCGTCTTGTACGCGTTTTCCATATCCGCCCAGCGTCCGAACCGGTGCATGACTTTCTTCCAGTCCTCCGTATATTCAAGTACTTTTGATCGGCAAATATCATTGAACTTCGCCACGCCGAGCTCCTCGATTTCCTTCTTGTGTTTGATGCCGAGTTCCTTCTCCGCGATATTTTCGATTGGCAGGCCGTGACAATCCCATCCCCACTTCCGTTCGACCCTGTACCCGCGCATTGTCCAGTACCGCGGTACGGCGTCCTTCATCGTACTGCCGACCAAGTGCCCATAATGAGGCGTCCCCGTCGCGAATGGCGGCCCGTCGAAGAACACGAAGCCCCCATTCGGCGCATCCTTGTCGACCGACTTTCTGAAAATGTCGCGTTCATCCCAGTACGCGATGATTTTTTCTTCCATTTTTGGGAAATCCGATTTCGGATCCACTTTCATGAATGAAGCCATATGGTTGTATTGATCCATTGTTGAATGATACGAAAAATCCCTCCCTGAAAAACAGGGAAGGACGGAAAAACCGTGGTACCACCTTCGTTCGCGACGACCGGACCGTCCAATCGTCACCTTCATTCATGGCTGTTACGGGCCTACCCGTCGGATTCTACTCTCCTTACGGATTTCTTTCCGAGACGTGTCCCGATTACTTGGGACTCCGGAGTGATGGCTCCTTCGACGTCTGTATGATTTCTATACCGAAAGCATATCATCAGGACCGGCGACACGCAAGGAAGGCTCTCTCTTGATCATCTCGTCGCGGAATCCGGCCGGCACTTCGACTCGCAGTACCGACCCCGTCTTCGGCGACCAGCCCATCATTGCCGTAGAGACATCCTCCCCGACCATGATTCCATGCAACTGTTCTATCGGATCGCCGTGGGATACGATTACGATCCGTTTTCCCCTATTCTCCCCAATGAGAATATCAGCCAGAAATTCCGCAAGACGTGCCCGCTCATCGACAAAACCCTCTATGTTTTCTTCGTCATTCCCATCCAGCCGTATACTCGGAGTGGGATATCTTTTCCAGAATTCATCGGCTGATTTTCCGTTCCAAATTCCGACATCCGTCTCGCGGAGGCGCTTATCAAAAACGATACTGAGTCCGCCACAGAGTTCCGAAATTATCTCCGCCGTCTCACGGGTACGCCTCATCGGCGATGCGAAAAGAAGATCCGCACCGGAATGCGAAATCTCCTCACCGGCTTCCTTGGCCTGCATCTTCCCGGCATCAGTGAGGACGATCGTGGGATTACCCGGAAAAGAATCCAGGATACGCCGGATATTATGGTCCGCTTCACCGTGTCGGACGAGATAAAAAGTCGTTTCCTGATCCATATTTTTTGAATGGGTGCTATGGGAGATACTCCCAAAGATTTGCCGAGATGACCGAGCCGGTCCAATGGGCGAGCGAGAACATGTCGACGACCGTCGCGACCAGGAATGCCGCGAAAAGAGGGGTCACGAATTTCAGCACAAAATGGGTCACTTCTTCATCTTTCTTGAGAGGTTTCGCCATATGTTTGTTTCAAAAGTCGCGCGCTACCCGTGGTCTATCCAATCCGCCCCTGGACTTCAGGAGACGCATGATTCAGCGAATACATTTCTGTTCCTTCGTTATAATCAAGAACCCCCTCCGAAACCAAGTATGTCAAATGCGCCCGCTCAATGGAAAATCCGTCAACTTCCAAAGAATCCTTTATTTCATCAAGTGAAAAAGGTGCGTCCAAATATTCTTCCACCAGACGATCTGTGACACTTTCCGCTCTTCGCTTTGTCTGAGCATCATATGAGGTCGGCTTCTCCTGAAACAGATTCTTCTTCCCGGGCGTCGGAGGAAGGGAGACGCTAGGAATATCTTTCATGAACATTTCTCCGGGCATACTGTTGAGCATTAACCGATTAATTAAATCCGAACCATCATCACAATTCTACTACATCTTTTCCGGTGCGGAAACCCCGATCAACCGGAGTGTCTCGGCAAGCACGATACGGATCGCGGACACGAGCGCGAGCCTCGATCCGGACAGTTCGGGATGCTCCGAATCGATCACCCGACAGTCCGCATAAAAGGAATGCAGGCGATCGGAAAGCCGTATCGCATACTGCGGAAGCTTGTGCACCGAGCCGGTCTCCGCCACTTCGACGCAGAGCTCGGGGAACGACATCAGCTCACGGCACAATCCCCGTTCCTTCGGATGCGTCAGCAGGGACATATCGGCATTGTCGTACGTCAGCCCCGCCTCTTCCGCCTTGCGAAGTATGCTTGAGAGCCGTGCATGCGCATACTGGACATAATAGACCGGATTTTTTTCGGAGCGCTCCTCGGCCAATCCGAGATCGAAATTCATGTGAGTATCGAGCGAAAGCATCAGGAAGAAAAACCGCGCGACATCATGACCGACCAGCTCGACAAGTTCATCGATAGTGACGACATTTCCGGCACGCTTGGACATGCGGACTTCCTGGCCGTCCTTCACGAGACGCACCATTTGGAGGATGAAAATATCGAACCGTCCTGTGAATCCGAGCGACTTCGCTGCCGCCCTGATCCGTGAAACATATCCATGGTGATCCGCCCCGAGCGTGAGAATCAACCGCGAAGACCCCCGTTCGATTTTGGAAAGCAGGTATCCGCAATCCGTCGCGAAGTATGTCTGGGTCCCGTCCGACTTCACCAGTACACGGTCCTTATCATCACCGAAATCCGTCGTACGGAGCCACAGCGCGCCGTCTTGTTCGAAAGCCAATCCTTTGTCTTTCATCGTCAGGATGGCACGATCGGGAAAACCATTCTCCACGATATCTTTCCGTTCGGATATAAACGAGTCGAATGAGATTTTCATTTTCGAGTCGAGTGTCTTCTTGATATACTCCTCGAGCACGAATGCAGCCGCCTTTGTGCCGACCTCCCTCACGCGTGCGTCGTCGGCATCGGGTTCGTCACCGATAGACAGTGCCTCGCGGATCTCCTCGATATAGCCTCCGGCATAGACAGACTCCCCGTCACGGAACACGCTGTGTCCGAGTTTCATCACCTGCTCGCCGGCGTCGTTCACATAGTATTCGCTCGTCACCGTGAAGCCGACCTTCCGAAGGACGTTCGAAAGCGCGTCACCGTAAAATCCCCCCCGACCGTTCCCAAGATGCATCGGCCCCGTCGGATTTGCCGAGATGAACTCATTGTTCACCGTGGTGCCGTTCCCGAGAGTGTTGTCGCCGTAGCCCCCTCCACGAGAAATGACCTCGCCGACGACCGAAGTCATCGCATCCAGGGTCAGCGTCATGTTGATATATCCCGGTGCGGCAACCTCGACGACAGCCCCCTCGAATGACGAGAGTTTCCCCGAGATCAGGTTCGCAAGCTCCATCGGCGACGTATGGGCAAGCTTCGCAAGTACAAGTGCGGCGTTGGTCGCATACTCGCCATGCCGTTCATCCCGAGTCCATTCGACGAGTATTTCCGGCACCACAAAGACGGGAATCAGACCTTCGGCCTGCAACTCCCCGACTATTTCACAGATTCGCCCTTCCCATTGGGTCTTCATACCTCTTATCCTACGGGAAAAACCGAACATCGTGAAGACTTGCCATATACAAAGAAAGGTGCCATAGTATTCGAATGTCATTTCATAACATGAAAACAAGGAGACGACTTGCGTATACCACTTCACCTACTGGCCCTGATCATAATGGTCAAGGAACGCACCTTGAAAGAATGCCACGCGATTATACGGGTATTGGCGCCAATACCGGACATCATCTGGAAAAAAAGGCGCCACTATGCACCGCGCATTCTCATCATATTGATCCCTATCCCCGGAATGGCCCTGCCGTTTCTCTTGGAATTGAAAAAGGATCTGGAAAAAAAGAAAGTAAGCGGCCCGTGAATACGATGCCGCTTTTTCTTTTCCATCTTGTCTTCAACCCCATATCGCGGTAGAGTGAAGCCATGAAAACGCTCGCGACAAACCGACGTGCCTCTTTCGATTACGAGCTCATGGAACGCTATGAGGCCGGTTTGGAATTGACCGGGGCCGAGGTAAAATCAGTGAAAACCGGACATCTAAGCCTCAAGGGAAGCTATGTCACCGCACACGGGGACGAGCTCTTCCTGACGAATTCCCTCATTCCTCCATATCCCCATGCTCACAAGGAAACCAAGCATGAAGACACGAGATCACGAAAACTCCTTCTTCGTCGCTCGGAAATCCGCTCCCTGATAGGAAAATCCCGCATCCAGGGCTTGACTTTGGTGCCTGTCCGGGTGTACACTAAGAATCGGCTCGTGAAGCTTGAATTTGCCGTAGGTAAGGGAAAAAGACAAATAGACAAGCGTGACACAATCAAGAAGCGCGAGGCGCGCAAAGACATCGGTCGCGCGATGAAAGCGAGATGAAGTTCCCACAACCAAGCATCCGATCCCGTCTCATCGGGATCCGCGGCTTGGAACTTGGAATTTCCATTCCGAAAATCGGAAATCCACGACATCGGTTTTGGGTTTTCGATCGTACGACAATGGTATGGGGTTGTTTAGTTTCGACAGCGTGCTCTTTCAGAACCAGCAAGCCGATGCGGGGATCCATCGTAAAAAATCCCCAAATATGATATCTGCCAACATCACACAGAAAGTGAAGACAGCGTTCGCCTCGGCGTTCGCCCCGTCATTCGCTTCCGTTCTCGCCTAACTTCGGTTTGTGGGAACCATCGGTCCCCCGACGTCTGATACGGGGATTCCGGTGTCATATCATCAGGCAGACCGACAAGAGTCTTTCCTCTGTTCACTCTGTCGGCCTGGCATGAAAGGAGGTTCTGAAAAGGTTTTTGTCAGCCTTTCTTCTTTTCAGAGCATTAAGGGTTGACTACGCTTGTAGACGGTTTTGGAAGGATTCGTCTGGACATGGGTGCAATTCCCATCAACTCCACACATGGTTTGATGTGCCGAAATGCATATCAAAAATATAATTAAGCCATCGAGCATCTCGAGGCTGCAGTAATACTCAATAAAATGAGACGTCGAAGACACAATCGTCCGAAACCGAAACCGCAGGCATTGCAACGGTTCAGGGCCAACGAGAAAATCCTTTCACCGAACGTCTATCTTATCGGAAGCGACGGCGTCGCGCTGGGAGAGATGCCGACCGAGAAGGCGCTCGAGATCGCACGGGCGGAAGACCTCGACCTTATCGAGGTGTCCCCGCAAGCGAATCCTCCCGTCTGCAAGATACTTGAGTACGGTAAATTTCAGTATCAGCAGACCAAGAAGGAACAGCAGGCGAAAAGCAATCAGAAGAAAGTCGATATCAAGGGCATCCGTATCGGGCTCCGTGTCGACAAACACGATCTGCTCTTCAAGAAAGATCAGGCGGAAAAGTTCCTCACCAAAGGTCAGAAAGTCCGCATAGAGCTTCTCCTCCGCGGTCGGGAAAAAGCGATGCGTGACCGGGCACGGGAAGCGATGAAAGAATTCCTGACGCTTCTCACCATCCCCTACAAGGTCGAGGAAGAAATGAAAGGCATACAAAACGGCATCAGCATCCTCATCATTCCGGAATAAACGCATAAGACATCCGATAACGTTCAAGTATATGAAGCTGAAGACGAAGAAGTCAGTAAGCAAGAAAGTAAAGGTCACGGGAAGCGGCAAACTCCTCCGCCGTGCCTCGGGTCAGAATCACTACAACTCCCGCGATACGGGAGCCCAGACGAGGGCAAAGCGCCTCGACAAAGGCTTCAAAGTCGCAAAAGAAGCACAGAATGTCAAGAACGCTCTTCCCTACGCGTAAGACGTTCCAGGACGGTTCCCTTGACTTTCCGCTTCATTCTCAGTACCATAGTCGAATATCCATCTGTAAACCTGAAACGTTATGACCCGTGTAAAGCGTGGCGTTCCCGCCAGCAAACGACGTAAGAATCTCCTCGAGGCCGCCAAAGGCTATCGTTGGGGCCGCAGCCGCCAGTACGCCTCGGCCAAACAGGCCGTCATGAAAGCCGGTGCCTACGCCTATCGTGACCGACGAAACAAGAAGCGCACCTTCCGATCACTCTGGATCATCCGTCTCGGCAATGCACTTCGCGGATTCGACACGAGCTACAGCTCGTTCATCGGAACACTCAAGACCAAGCAGGTAGAACTCGACCGCAAGGTCCTCTCCCAGCTCGCCGTCCGTGACCACAACGCCTTCAAGGCCCTCGTCGAGAAGATCAAGAGCATCTAGTACGACACGTCAGTCGATAAAAAACCTCCGAGCAATCGGAGGTTTTTTTATGTCTCTTCATCCCAGTCTGTCTCCTCCAGTCCGCCACCTGGCAGAGCAGAACTTCAGCCTTCCTCCCCTGTCTCCGCAGGGATTTTTCCGAGGATTCCGTGGTGGCCCAGGCGTCCCTTATCTCGCGGGCAAAGTACAGGTCCACCCGCTATGTCCTGTTCCTCCATCTGTCATGCCGGCCTTGTGCCGGCATCCGCACACCCGAACCGCAGAACTATCTAAGTGCGCCCTATTAACCGCCTCCTACTCATACCGAAGAGCATTGAGTGCGGAGATTTTTGTCGCGCGATGTGCCGGGTAGATACCTGTCACAAAACCGACCGTAAGTGAAAGAACGAGGATGACAAATACGAACGGGAGCGGGATGGACGATATGTCGACGAATCCCAATCCGTTAAAAAATGTGAACAAGGACAGGAGAAGTCCGACTGTTTTTCCCGCAAGAAAGCCAAAGAGAAGCCCGAGTACCCCGCCAAAGACACCCATGATCATGGACTCGGTCAGGAACAGTTCCCTCACCTCGAACGATTTCATACCCATCGCTTTCATGAGACCAACCTCACGGGTGCGCTCGAGGAGCGAAACGGTGAGGGTATTGAACATACCGAGAGCCGCTACTGAAAGTGCCGTCAAGCCGAGAAGCGCCAAGACGGCCCTGGCCGTCGTAAAAAGAGAGTTGATCTGCGCCACCGTGTCCGCCACTGAGCGGGTGACATACCCCATAGCCTCGACGTGCTTTCTTGCATCCACAAGACCCGCCTGATTCGCAACCGTCGCCTTTACCTGGGAATAGTTCACTATACCAAGGGAACGGAGATCTCTGAATGGGACATAGAAAATCGGCGCCTTGTCTTCAGGAGTCACTCCGACGATGACATATTCGGCGGAAGAAGATTCGATTTTCTCTTCCGGATTCGCAAGAAGATCTCCGACTACGACAAACGACGACGAAAAGGTTTTTCCGACCGCATTCTGTTCGTTTATACCCAGGACCTTGAGTGCGGCACGACTGACAACAGCTTGTCGCTTGGCATCTGGAGATAGATCTACAGTCTTGGCCGTCTGAGGCGCGATGACTCCGGATTCAGAATCGATCTGCACCCAGCCGGAAGTATTTGTTCCCACAGAGGAGACGCTAATGGCTGCAGGATTCTGTTTGTTCGCTTCCGAAACCGTGACATCGATTTCGGCAAAATATCCGGCGATCCGGACTTGCTCACCCTTGTTATCACGCAAGACCATATGTTTCCCGTCCTCACAATCCCCTTGCGTCTTCAGGTCGCATTTCTTCTCTTCCCAAAGCAGAACCGGCGATTTGACCCACCGGCCGAGGCTAACACCCGCCTTGTTCTTTCCAGACTTCCCTACCCCGTCCGACGATGCATACCCTGCACCCCAATATTCCTCGCCCTGCTGAGTGGACCCGCCCTGTTTCGTAAAGCCGATAATCTTGGATCCGGATTCCGGCTTTTCCCGAACCTTGATCCACGAAGAAGCTGTTATGGAAAAACCGATATTCCGTATCTTCTCTCCAGCCACGCCGGTTGATCCACCCGCAATCGGAGCATTCACTATCTCCGGGAGTGCGGTGCTCAAGTCGTCACTTTCGAAAAGTCCGCCCTGTACCGGCTGGATTGCGGACTGTCGGAGATATTCGGTGGTCACCCCGTATACAGCCATATCGGAGACGGAGTTATTGTAGTTCACGCGACCGACAACGGCGATCAACGGGAGCGCAGTCGTGATAGCGGAAACATCTTTCAGGTCGGAAAGCATCTTATCGTCAATTTTCACTCTCCCGCCGGCCTGCGGGGAAATATCAAACTGGCGCATCTCCTCGAGTCGGGCCACCCGGGTAATCACCAGCTGCTGAAGTCCGTATCCGATAGACACCAGGAAAACGATTGCGCCGATGCCAATCATCATTCCGCCAACCGTGACGAATGTTCTCGTCTTTCTTGCCTTCATGTTCAGAATAGAAAGATCGATCAGGTCGATTCGTGAGATGGCACCCACATGCTTCGCATCGAGGATTCTGACAGATCCCGACTGGATTGCGGTACGCATGGATGTGAGTCCCGATCGGACAAATCCGGGGAGGACCCGCCATCGCGCGATACGCCCCATTCCCCTCATGGATACATACAGGATGAGAAGTACTGAAAATGATGCCATCTGACCGATGACCTGACTCACTTTTTTCAGTTTCTCCTTGAAGTCGAATTTTTTCATGTTCGTTCGGTTTCCGATGTTACACGACGATTTTTCACGACTGAGACTCTTTCTTCCATTTGTCCGCTCTTCGTCCTGAGTTTGCTTATCAATTCTTCGCGGGAGTCCTCGTCATATGAGCTCATGATAGTACCGTCGAACATCCGTATCGCGGTCTTGGCGAATCCGAGATATTCCAAATCGTGTGTCACCATGATGACGGTCTTGTCCGCTTTTTCATTCAACGATCTCAGAAGTTCCATCAGTTCCTGTCCTGATTCGTAATCAAGGTTGCCGGTCGGTTCGTCGGCAATGATAACATCCGGATCGGTGACGATCGCACGCGCAAGCGCGACACGCTGTTGCTGACCGGAAGACAGGTCCATCGGGGCATAAGAGGTCCATTCAAGCATACCGACGAGTCGTAGGGCTTGCAGGGCATGTTCGGATGCCACCCGTTTATCCTCGCCAAGCAATGCCAAAGGAAAAGCGACGTTCTCCACAACCGACAAGGAGCGTATCCAATTCGGTTGCTGATATACCATCCCGATATGACGTTTACGGAAATCGCAAAGTTCATCGTCGGTCATACCTTCATATAGACTCCGTCCCATGAAAGAGATATGTCCCGATGTCGGCGCCTCGAGTCCGAGTATCGTATGGAGCAATGTTGATTTCCCACACCCTGACGATCCGAAGAGAACCAAAAAATCTTTTTCATTGACGTCAAATGAAACCCCTTTAAGCACCGACACGTCCATCGAACCGACATGGAACGATTTGAATACGTTTTTTACGCGCAATATAGGCTGATTCATATCGATATATATTCTTCTGCAAGTTTTCCTGTCCCCGCCTCTGACCCGCTCACGGCCTGTCTTTGCTGGGAATTGGTCTCCAGCGTCCGTATCCGCTGACCCTGTCGCCCGCGTGCGATCGGACTACCCCATGTGCATTGTCCCCGATGCCTTTTTGCATCACATCAAGGCCATCGCATCTCGCTTTTCACGGTCACCTCCCCCCTCTACCACTCTCATCCCCCGAACCCCTTAAGGAACCCGAAGACTTCCTGCAGATTGGTAATGACCAGGTCAAGCGCATTGTCCGTCGTCTTCGGTGTGATGGTGACAGTGTCGATAGAACGCCCGATATTGCCGGCCTTGTCGTTCGAAATCGTCCGGAGATGATATACCTTCGATGGGGAAAGGCCGGAAATGATGACCAGATGATTCGAAGTCAGATTTCCGTCTTCCTGTGTCTTTTGGGCATATGTCGTTCCGGTGCCTTCGCCGAACTCGACTTGGCTTGTTGACGGTTCATCCGTATTCCATGCGATGACGAGCTGGGCCAGGGATTCCTGTGCCGTGGAAGACGTAGCGGGGACGACAGCCCCTTCGACGGAAAGTCCCGATATTTGCGGAGGCCTCGTATCAGTTGCGGTTGTCAACCGTTGTGAGTCGGAGACGGCTTCGTTACCGATCTTATCCCGGCCACGGACGACAAGGTCATAGTCCGTCTGTGGGAGAAGTCCCCGAATAATCATCTTGTGCTCTCCTGTAGTCAGAGCGACGACCACCTCGTCGCGGGATGCTCCCGGGTTTCCGTACGGGGCATATGTGATGATCGAGGACACATCAGTATTGGTCGTCCACGTGACAAGTACGGTGGACTGTGCAGTGTTGGCGACCTGTTGGATACGGACATTCGTGATCTTTGGTCTCGGAAGGGTGGTGAAGTCGAGTACCGTCCCTTCATATTCTTTCCCGTCGGCATCAAACGTATTGATCTTGTAATAATATTTGGTACCATCCTGAAGACCGATGATCTCAGCGGTATAGGTCGTCTCGGTCGTAGCGGTGGACACATCTTTGCTCCCGCCGAAGTTGGTGGAATTTCCATAGTCGATCTTGACTTTGGAAGCTCCTTTGGATGTGAACCGGATGAAGGCCGAATCGAGGCCGACGTTCTTAGCGGAGACATCCTTCACTGTCGGGGCATCCTGTGTCCGAAAGCTTTGTTCGTCGTGCTCTCCGATATTTCCATCCTCGTCAGCCCATTTGACCTTGTAATAGTATATAGTTCCCGCGTCGAGATTGGTCAGGCTGACCGAATGACTCCCCGTCTGATCCGAATTGGAAATCTCATCGTTGCCATATTTACCCTTCTTGATTCCGTATGCGATTTTGGAATCAGCGGAGCGGTCCGTCCCCCATGTGATAGTCGCTTTGCCGGTGGTGATGTCGGAGACGACCGGATCGGAGTCAATCGCAGGTGGTGTCGTCCACTTGCCGGTCGGGATGATACCGACGGCGTTGGAGCCGGAGCTTCTCGCGTCTGCGCCGTCTCTGACGTAGGCTTTGTAAAAATATTCCCTCGACTCGGGGGTATTGTCCACGTAAGAGAGTCCGGCAGTAGAACCGACTTCGGCGAAGGCACCTCCATCTTTCGATCGATAGATGAGAAAGGTGAGGTTACCCGCGCCCTGATACGCAGGAGCGCCCCATGTCAGGGTCACATTCCACTGGGAGAGCGACTTGATAGACGAATCGGATGAGACGAGATTGATAACATTGTCCGGATCGGTCGATTCGAGTGTAAAGCTCCCCTCGATCCGATTACTGGGCGAATAATTAGGAGTATCGGCATCGTCGACCGCCACGACCACAACCGTATTCACGCCTTTGTTCACGTTCGGAAGTGCGGAAGCGGGAACTGTCGTATTCGTGCCATTGTCAATATAGGACGACGCGTTCCCTCGCAAGGTGGCAAGTGTCGCCGGCGGCTGAGCGTTGATCATGTAATAATAGTGCGAGACGGCACGGCCAGCGATAGTAGAGGCCGCGGGCCAAGACAAGGCGTACTCGTTCGAAGTCGAGGTCGAGGGCGCGATCGTCACGGCATCCATACTTCCAAAAGAAGGCGCCACGCCACCGAACGCAAGCTTACAGGTACGGATCGTCGCATTGGAAGACATATTGCCAGCCGCATCGATGGAGCGGAAATAGACGATATTATTGCCAGAAATAATGGAAGCGCCATCCTGTCCGTCTGTGAGCGTATACGTCGTATTAGCGAGTGGGAAATACTTTCCGATACCGAGCGTCGATTCGTTTGTGGTGCCATGCCATGTTCCGGACGTCGTATTGATCTGATACTGCCACCCGAATATCCCGGCATGCGTGTCGGTCGCCGCAGCTGAGCCGTCTGTCGGCCACGAGAAGCTCATATCCACAACATTTGAAAATGAACCGGACGCGCAGGAGATATACGAGACGCTCGTCGGGGAAGTACCGTCATATCGGAACGAAAATGAGGCGCTGGTTCCGCCATATACGTTCCCACTGTTATCGACGACCTTGGCATTGAGATAATACGTGGATGTGGAGGAGATAAGCCACGGCGTCCCGCGAAGCGCAGCTGTTGCAAAGTCGATCGAAGTCGAAGAAACTATATACTGACAATCTGTCCCGGCGATGCTTGCCGGACTAGTCCCCAATATTCCCTTGCTGGTCGCAGGGTCACCCGATTCATCGGTACCGAGGTAGAGACAGTATCCTCGGACGCCGGAACCAGACGTGTCGTCCGCGCCCGGGTTCCAAGAGAAGTACGGCTCCGTACCATTCGTCCAATCGTTCGGAGTGGTGCCGACGAATGTTCCACTGGTAGACCGTCGCATAACGAGAGCGGATGCATTCGTAGCCGGCCGGACGGTATCGGTCGTGAGCCCAATCGAGACGTGCGGGAGGCGTGGCATGTCGGCACCGTCGCCCTGGCGGAAAAGAGCACGGAAAGAAATCTTCTTCGAACCGGTCGGGAAGGCCTGCATGGCTGTGCGAGTCAGCTGTGCG
>CAIOMK010000056.1 GCA_903859375.1 Candidatus Moraniibacteriota bacterium | reverse complement strand
TTCCGATCCGGGCAACAAACTTGTTTCGTTCGCGCTTGCGGCGGGTATTCCTGTTGTGCCGGTACCCGGTCCGTCCGCGCTCGGAGCGATCGTGTCGGTCGCGGGGATCGATATGCGCGAGTTTATTTTCAAAGGATTTCCACCCCACAAGAAGGGCCGTGAGACATTCTTCCGATATGTCGCGGAATCAAAATTGCCAGTGATCTACTATGAATCACCACATCGTGTCCTGAAAAATCTCGCGTTGCTTGCCTCATTCTCCCCGGAGAAACGGATTATCCTCGGACGTGAGTTGACCAAGATGTTCGAAGAGACCGTCCGGGGAACCGTGAGCGAGGTCCTTGCCCGATTCGAGTCCGAACCGACCAAAGTGAAGGGCGAATTCGTCATCATCGCGTATAATGGAGACACTGATAAAAATCTATGACCACACCATTTTTCATCACTACCGCAATCGACTACGTGAACGGAGAACCGCACGTGGGACACGCCGCCGAGAAAGTGCTGACCGATACGGTCGCACGGTATCATCGCGATGTCCTCCGCGAGGAGACGTTTTTCCTGACGGGGACCGACGAGAACAGTCTCAAGAACGTGCAGGGCGCGGAGAAGGCGGGAAGGCCGGTAGACGAGTATGTGAAGGAGAACGCCGAAGCCTTCAAATCACTCGGGGACTCGCTCGGACTTTCGTTTGATCGATTTATTCGAACGACGGAGCCGATTCATTTCGATGGTGCCAAGAAATTCTGGAGCGCCATGGACCCGGCCGACCTCTATAAGAAGAGTTATCACGGCCTCTACTGCGTCGGATGTGAAGAATTCAAGACGGAGAAGGATCTGATCGATGGAAAATGTCCGGAACACATGACCGAGCCGGAAACGGTTGCGGAGGAGAATTGGTTCTTCCGGCTTTCCTCGTACGGCGACCGGCTCAAGAAGCTGATCGATTCCGGAGAGATCTCTATCGTGCCGGAATTTCGAAAAAACGAGGTGTTGTCTTTTATCGGTATGGGTCTCGAGGACTTTTCCGTTTCCCGATCAGTCGCGAGGGCCAAAGGGTGGGGCGTTCCGGTACCCGGCGACGAATCGCAAATCATGTACGTCTGGGTGGACGCGCTTGCAAACTATATAACCGCGCTTGATTACGCCGGCGACGGTGCCGAATATGCGAAATTCTGGGCGGGTGAGAGTGAACGGGTTCATATCATCGGAAAAGGAATCCTGCGTTTTCACGCCATTTATTGGCCGGCGATGCTTCTTTCGGCGAAACTTCCGCTCCCGACGAAGATATATGCACATGAATATCTGACGATCGACGGGACCAAGATGTCCAAATCGCTCGGAAACGTCCTGTATCCCGGTGAGCTTGTGGAGCGGTTCGGCAAGGACGGCTCCCGATACCTATTGCTCTCCTCGATACCATATTCGAAGGACGGAGACTTGTCGTGGGCGAAGATGACTGAGAAATTCAATGCCGATCTCGCGAACGGACTTGGCAATCTCGTGTCGCGCGTGATGCGGATGTCCGAAGGGCTCGATGCCGATGCAAAGAAAGTCCCGGAGACACCCATATTTCCTGAAGAAGTCGCGAAGTTGCTCGAGTCATACCGTTTCGCGGAAGCGCTTGAGAAAATCTGGGAGACGGTCCGTGACGCGAACCGCTACATCGAGGAAGAGAAGCCGTGGGAACTCGCGAAGAACGACCGTGAGAAATTTGTCGGAGTCATGAACGTTCTTTTTGATCGACTCTCGTTTCTGTCCGTCGCGCTGACCCCGTTCCTCCCCGACACCGCCGAAAAGATCCGTATCTCACTTGAGACGGGAAAGACGGAGATCCTGTTTCAACGGGTGAAATAAGATTCGTTCCGGTCATTTGATTTTGTATTCCTCCTTCATGCCGCAGTTTTTCGATACCCATGCGCATGTGAATTTCAATGCCTTCCGTGAAGATGGGGAGGAGGTACTTCGGCGCGCGCTCGATGCCGGAATCTCCGTCGTCAATGTCGGATCACAATTGTCGACGAGCCGCCGGGCGGTCGAGTACGTGAAGAAATTCGATGGGCGGGGAATATATGCCGCAGTCGGACTCCATCCGATACAGCTCAACAGGAGGGTTATCGAGCATCGTGACGACGAGAGTGATTGGGAGCTTCCCGTACAGGAAATACGGACTTCGGGGGAATCATTCGAGTACGGGGCGTATCTGGAAATCGCGCGTGATCCGGGAGTCGTCGCTATCGGTGAGGTGGGGCTCGATTATCATCATTTCGAGGAAGGGGATGATATTCCCGCACTCAAAGCGGAACAGAAACGCGTGCTTCGCGAGTTCGTCCGTCTCGCGAACGAGGTCGGCAAGCCGATGCTGATCCATTGTTGGGATGCGTACGACGATCTGCTCGTGTTACTCGACGAGGTATCGCCGGAGAAGCACGGAGTGATACACAGTTTTATCGGGAGTCACAAGACGGCGCAGAAATTCCTCGAGCGTGGATGGAATGTCGGGGTCAACGGGATAGCGACCTATTCCGATTCGTATGACCGGCTTATCCGAGAAGTTCCACTCGAACGGATCGTCATCGAGACAGACTGTCCGTATCTCACGCCTGTCCCGCACAAAGGGGAGCGCAACGAACCGTCATTCGTGAGGCTGGTTGCTGAGAAAGTGGCTTCGGTAAAGGGCCTTTCTCTCGATGAAATCGCTTTGGCGACGACGGGGAATGCCCGGCGAATGTTCGGGCTTGTCACATAAAAGACTCTTCTTTTCCGGGGTGATGGGGTATACTGTCATCGAGGAAAAATCATTATTAAGAACTATCCTATGAATATGGACTCACACTCTTCGAACTTGATCGGCATGGGTGGCATAATCGAAGCGTTACCCGAAACTCCCGTTATTTCAAAAGATACCCTTCCCGAAGGGAACCAGGGGAGCGGGGCGGAACACATCAAATTCAGCCATGTCGAGAAAAACTCCATACAAAATACGTCCGAAACGGGAGACCTCTCTTCGGATACCATCGAAGATTTCGCAGACCCGGAAGCGGAGCCGAAGTCGGATGTGATGCCTCTTTTTTGACGGATGTCAGGATTGTCACGCCTGAAAACCGTTCCTTTGACGGTTTTCTTTTTATGGCGTAGAATGGCTTTCAAGAATCCGCCAGACATCCGGGTGAAAGATACGGACCGATTCATTGCCGATAAGGGAAGCTCTCCTTGTAGCACGGGGAATCCCGAACCGTCACTGACGGGAAATCACGATCAGTGGCACGATGTGCTTTTTGGAAGAATATGGAAATATCGATCATCGCCGAAAAACTGTTCTCGATTGGGAATTTTTCCGTGACGAACTCGCTTTTTATCGCAGTGATTGTCGCTGTGGCACTCGGCCTGTCGGCAGCTGTTTTCTCCCGGAATCCGAAGGAAATACCTCGTGGAGCGCAGAATGTCATCGAAGCCGTCTTTGAAGGGTTGCTTTCCTTTATCGAGAGCATCACGAACGATCGCAAACAGGCGAAGGATTTTTTTCCTCTCGTAGCGACCATTTTCCTGTTCGTGCTGTTTTCAAATTGGTCCGGACTCCTGCCGGGAGCGGGGACGATTGGTCTCAATGAAGAACACGCCGGTCGGATAATCATGGTCCCATTCCTGCGTGGTCCGGCGGCCGATCTCAATATGACCGTCGCGCTATCCCTCGTGTCGGTATTTTCGGTGCAGATTTTCGGTATCCTCGCTCTCGGCGTCCGAGGGTATGTGTCCAAATTTCTTGTCGCTCCGTGGAAGAAGCCGTATGCTATAGGTACCATCGTCGGACTGCTCGAATTGATAGGTGAGTTCGCGAAGATACTCTCGTTCTCGTTCCGACTGTTCGGCAACGTGTTCGCGGGGGAAGTGCTCCTGACGGTGATGCTTTCACTCGTCCCGTATCTCATCCCGTTGCCGTTCTTGATTCTCGAGGTGTTTGTCAGCGTGGTACAGGCGGCGGTGTTTTCTCTCCTGACGATCGTCTTTCTCAAGATGGCGGTCACCGGACACGAAGAAGGGGCGCATTGAGAAATATTTTTCTTGTGGCGTGCGGGGTATGGATTTTCCGAAGTCCGTCGCCCGTAATCCGTAAGTCATCATTAAGGAAAAGTGTATGGAAAGTGTACAGGCGGTCATAGCGAGTGCGGACAATGCGAAGTTTTTTTCCGCTGCGATAGCCATCGCGGCCGCGGCTTTCGGCCCGGGTCTCGGTATCGGGTATCTCGTCAGCAAGGGACTCGAGGCGATCGGACGCAATCCGGAAGCGCATTCGAAGATCCAGACATCGATGATTCTCGGTATCGCGTTCACCGAGGCGATCGCGATTTATGCGCTCGTCGTCGCGCTCATGATCCTTTTCAAATAAGGATCGTCAGTACGAAAGACGACCGGCGGTCGACACGGCTTCCTTTGCGGTTGCGGTGTCGGCCGGGAGTCGTGAGTCGTAACTAAATGTCAAAGCGGTATGGAAATACTCACTCAGATCGGTATAAACGGAAAGCTCCTCCTCGCCCAGGTGGTGAACTTTCTTATCCTCCTTTTCATCATGCATCGGTTCGCATACAAGCCGATGCTCAGTTTTCTTGAGAGCCGGACGACACGCATCGAAGAAGGTTTGAAAAACGCCGAAGAGGCGAAAAAAAGGCTTGATGACGCGGCCAAAAGTGAAGAAAAAATACTGGCCGATGCACGGGCGGAGGCGCGGAAAATCGCGACCGAAGCGAAAGAATCATCTGAAAAACGTGGACAGGAGCTCCTCATGGAATTTGAAAAGAAAGCGGACACGCTGGTGGTGGAGGCGCGGGCGCAGGCAGTCGAGGAGCGTGAGAAACTGTTCCGCGAAGCGAAGGGAGAGATCGCCGATCTCGTCATCGCGACGACGGAAAAAGTTCTTCGGGAGAAACTTGAGAACGAGGGTGAACGGAAATCAGTGAATCGGTTCCTGTCATAAGACTGGAAAAATCCAAAGCGATGAAAATATCTCCGACACAATATGCCAAGGTTCTGGTAACGCTCTCCGAAGGGGGCGGCGACCCGTCGCACATCGCGGCGTCCTTTCTTACGTTTGTTCGGAAACGTCGCGGTACGAGGAAATTATCCGAGATACTCAGGGCGGCGGAGCGCATCGCGGACGAGATGGCCGGACGCGTCTCATTGCTTGCGGAGACCGCGGTTGGGACGGATGACGCGACGAAAAAAGACATCACAAAAAAAGCCGAAGTATTGTTTCCGGGAAAGACGGTCTCTCTTCGTCATGCGGTCAGACCGGCGCTGCTTGGTGGTGTGCGGCTCTCATCGGAAGACGAGGTAATCGACGGAAGTGTGCAGGCGAGACTCCGCGCGATAGGACATGGGATGCGGAACAGGGCATAACAGCAGGGGACGAAGGACATTGAAAATCGGGAAGTGGGAGTCAGACGTGGGTGTCGTCATTGTCTGGTTCATTCTTCCTGATTCATAATTTCCACATCCGGTATGGCGAATATACTCATAGAGGAACTCAAAAAGCAGATTTCCGATTTCCGTTTCGAGGCGGAGAAGGAATCGATCGGACGGATATTGGAAACAGGTGACGGCGTCGCCCGTCTCTCCGGATTGTCCGGTGTCGCCGCATCCGAGATCATCTCATTTGAAAGTGGCGCGGTCGGCGTCGCACTCAATCTCGAGGAGTCCGAAGTCGGCGTCATGCTGCTCTCCGGCGGGAACGGTGTCCGCGAAGGCGAGATAGCCAAAGGCACGGGCAAACTGCTTTCCATACCGGTGTCCGACGCCATCATCGGCCGTGTGGTGGACCCGCTCGGAACTCCGATCGATGGCAAGGGGGATATCGCGGGAACAAAGAAGCTCATGCCTATCGAGAAGGTCGCACCGGGCGTCATCACCCGTCAGGGGGTGAACCAGCCTCTTCAGACCGGTATCAAGGCGATCGATGCGCTTATTCCGATCGGCCGCGGACAGCGGGAGCTCATCATCGGCGATCGTCAGACTGGCAAGACCGCAGTCGCCATCGATGCCATCGTGAACCAGAAGGGGCAGGACGTGATCTGTATCTATGTCGCGATCGGTCAGAAGAAATCCAAGACGGCCCGCATCATGGGCGAACTCGCCAAACGTGGCGCGATGGAGTTCACGATCGTCGTCGCGGCCGGTGCATCGGATCCGGCGGCATTCTCGTTCCTCGCACCGTATGCCGGAGCCGCTATCGGTGAATACTTCATGGAACAGGGCAAGGACGTCCTCGTCATCTATGATGATCTTTCCAAGCACGCATGGGCATATCGTCAGATCGCACTCATCTTGCGCCGTCCTCCGGGACGCGAGGCATATCCGGGCGACGTGTTCTATCTCCACTCCCGACTTCTCGAACGGAGTGCGAAACTGAACGCGGAAAATGGAGGAGGGTCTCTTACCGCACTCCCGATCATCGAGACGCAGGCAGGCGACGTGTCGGCGTATATCCCGACCAATGTCATCTCAATCACCGACGGACAGATCTATCTCGAATCCGATCTCTTCCACAAAGGTATCCGTCCCGCACTCAACGTCGGACTCTCCGTGTCCCGTGTCGGCTCCGCCGCTCAGATCAAGGCGATGAAACAGGTCGCCGGCACGCTTCGTCTCGACCTCGCGCAGTTCCGTGAACTCGAGGCGTTCGCGCAGTTCGGATCCGACCTCGACGAGAAGACCCGCAATCTCATCGAACGCGGCCGTCGGTCGGTCGAAGTCCTGAAGCAGGGTCAATACTCGCCGTATCCGGTTGAGAATCAGGTCGCGGTGCTGTATGCACTTTCACGCGGTCATCTCGATACGGTTCCGGCCGACAAGATCCGCGAGTGGGAGAAGGAATTCCTTGAGTACCTTTCCGTGGAAGGTGAAGACGCCCTTTCCGCAATCCGCGAGAAGAAGGCGCTTGATGAGGAAACGGAAGGCCTGCTCAAGGGAAGAATCGAAGAATTCATGAAGAGAAACTAACAACAAACTACTCATAACTAACAACGGGGACCGGGTAGGTTTGGTTGTAAGTTGTAAGTTCGCGAAGCGCTATGCCGAACGTGGCCGATATCAGAAGGAGAATAAAGGGCGTGAAGAGCACGGGGAAAATAACCCGGGCCATGGAAATGGTATCCGCGGCCAAGGTTCGCCGTGCGGTGCAGTCGGCGACCGCTCTCCGGCCGTATGCCAAAGGCGCGGTATCCGTATTGAGACAGATACGGCTCGCGTTTCCGGATAACAACCATCCTCTCTTGCAGACGCGCGAAACAAATCGTCGGATCATACTGCTCGTGAGCGGGAACCGCGGACTCGCGGGAACATTCTACGCGCAACTTTTCCGGGCGCTTCGTGCTCATCTGGCCGGCATTTCCAAAGAGGTGATTTTCGTCACAATCGGCAAGAAAAGCGACGCGCAGGCGAAGCGTCTCGGCAGGGATGTGCTCGCGTCTTTTCCGGATATCCTCGCCCTTCCGACGGCCGAATCCGTGCGTCCGATAGCGAGAATTCTCCTTGATGAATTCCGGTCGGGACGGACGGACCGCGTCGAGGTCGTGTATACGGACTTCTTTTCCATGATGAGACAGGAGCCGGTCATCCATACGATCCTCCCGATTTTTTCAGAGGAAGTCGAGGCCGAACTCGGCGTGAAAGGACGAAAACCAGAAGAAGGAAAATATGCGATCGAGCCCGGGCCGGACGCTGTACTCGAAACGATGATTCCGCGATTATTGGAGGCGGAAATATTTCATGCGATTCTCGAATCGAATGCGTCGCAGGAAGCGGCCCGTATGATGGCGATGCGCAGCGCGACCGATGCGGCCAAGGATATGGCGGAGGGACTCACACTCGCGTACAATCAGTTGCGGCAGTCCAAGATCACTCAGGAAATCGCCGAACTCTCGGCGGGCAAGGCGGCTTTGGAGAACTGACAACTTACAACTAATAACTTACAACAGGGAACGAACAACTAACAATGATCGAAAACGCAAGAGAAGAAAATGATTTAGCAATCTAGCAATTCAACAATATGACAATGTAAATATCGAATCAATGATTTGTTTCCCGAACGGTCGGGGGACATGAGTCGATTTGAAGATCAAGTAACAGATATTGAAGGGGTGGCTTCTTCTCCCTCTGGGAGAAGGTGGCTCGGTATTCCGAGACGGATGAGGGTCGGGAGTCGATATCGGGGATTCGGACCCTCACCTGTCGCCCTCACTTGTCGCCCTCACTTGTCGCCCTCACCTGTCGCCCTCACCTGTCGCCCTCACCTGTCAGGAATACCTGACATCCTCTCCCAGAGGGAGAGGTGGCAGAAAAGGGTGGGGTAGCGAAAAAACTTTATGCACAAGCAAAGCATACGGAAAGAAACGTTGTCGAAAGTGAGAAATCTGCGAAGGAATCAGACACCGCAGGAAGTCATACTTTGGTCGAGATTACGGAACAGGGGATTTAGAAATTTGAAATTCAGA
>CAIOMK010000055.1 GCA_903859375.1 Candidatus Moraniibacteriota bacterium | reverse complement strand
CGTCCTGCTCGACCGGACGGGAATACATCCGTCAAAACGGACAGATCAGATCTTCGCGCTCATCAAGGGTGAAGGCGGGTATTTCGAAGAAGCAATCAGACCCGGTATCCACTACCGTATCGCGGCAGCCGGAGCGCTCGATGACGATACTGATGAGGACAAATTCGTCGTCCTGACTACCAAGGACCACTGCATGCTCATCGGCATCCCCGAAGGACTCATCGAAACACTCTGGGATGACCTCGTCGCCACGCCGGAAGAGTACGACTTCGAAATCGTGAAGTCGCACGGGTTTCTTTTTCCGAAAATTACGTCGCGGGAGTGACTGAAAAAAGAAAAGCGCCTATTCACAAAGGATACGGCGCTTTTTCATTTGAAACGGAGACTACCGTATCTCCGTGAAGAGGTCCTCTGTGGGGAAACGGGCCTTGGGATGCGCCGGGCCGTCGGCACGATATCCGAGCGGGAGCATCACGACCGGAGTGAACCCCTCGGGCAGGTCGAGAACGTCCCTGATGGCGACGAAGTCGGCACCTTCCATGGCGCATGAGTCGATCTCGAGCTCGGCGGCGGCAGCCAATGCGAAGCCGAGCGCGATATATGCCTGACGCGCGGCCCATTCCCGACCGGTGTCCCCGTCGAACCGGTCCGCGAACTGATGGAACATCCCGGCCATCTTCACGGCCTGCTCGGAGGATCCGGTATCGTCACCCGTCGCGATCTTCACATATGAATCGACACGGTCACGGATATCCGTCCGTGAAGAGAACACGAGTACGTGCGAGGCGTCGGATGGCTGTGGCTGTCCGAACGATGCGGCACTCAGTTTGCGCTTCACGTCCTCGTCCGAGACGACCGAGACATGAAATGACTGGAGTCCGAACGAGGTCGGCGCCATACGGATAGAATCGAGAATCTGTCCGACCGATTCGTCGGTCAGTTTCCTGTCCGTATCGAATTTCTTTGTCGCGAAACGCCACCCGAGATTTGAAAGAAACGACATATGGTTGTGCTTATCTGATACGAGGGACGACGCCATCGGCAAGCGTCATCCGGCTCCTTATTATAGCCGGAATGTGCGAATCTCTCAAACACTGACCCGAAACGGATGCTTGACTTTGTCGGAAAAAAAGTCTATATTCTTCAGTTACAGAGGACCGTTATTTCACATCAACAGAAAGACAAATCCAGCCTTACGGGGCCAAAGGAGCAACAATGGGGAATATACTGAAAAACGAGAAATTCCGTGAAAACATTTTAGGAAAAGCGTTCATGCCGATCAAATTCGATTCCCTGTTGCAACGGGCACACAGAATCGTGACGGTAGGGTGTATGGGAGAGACAATCAACGTCGTCGCCACGAGTGCCGGCGAATGGTTCCTCTTCAATATCCCTTTCACCAGGATCAGTCAGCCGGGGTATCTGCAGATCAAACCGCAATGGTTCACGATCGAACCGTATCTGATAGAAGAGAAACTCGCCTACACGATAGCGGACATCGAGAACCAACCGCCTCTTCCGATCGACGACCACGTGTTCGCGGAACCGATGACGCCGATGCACGTCCTGCTCGACCGGACGGGAATACATCCGTCAAAACGGACAGATCAGATCTTCGCGCTCATCAAGGGTGAAGG
>CAIOMK010000054.1 GCA_903859375.1 Candidatus Moraniibacteriota bacterium | reverse complement strand
TTTCGACTTCTGACTACTCTCCCCCTTCCCCGCCTGTCATGCCGGCCTTGAGCCGGCATCCATAGACCCCGTTCCCTACTTTCGACCAACTCTCCGCCTCTTTCCCCGTATTCGTTCCCTACTTTCGACTTTTGACTTTTCACTAGTGACTATTCTCCGCCTTTCGCATTCCGCCTTTCGCAATTGGTTTTTGTTCCCGTTCCCATCCCCAATTATAAAATTACAAAATGACAAAATTAAAAATTGATTTCCTCGCTCCCTTTGAAAATTGTGAATTGAGATTTGAAAATTGTCCCAGTTCCCGACTTTTCACTTTCGACTATTCTTCCCCTTCCCCGCTCCCTTCCCCGCTTTTCACTTGTAACTTTCGACTTTTGACTACTCTCCGACTTTCGACTACTCTCCCCCGTTCCCACTTTCGACTTGTAACTTTCGACTTCTGACTACTCTCCCCCTTCCCCGCCTGTCATGCCGGCCTTGAGCCGGCATCCATAGACCCCGTTCCCTACTTTCGACTTTCGACTTTTGACTATTCTCCCCCGTTCCCGTTCCCGCTCCCAGTTCCCATCCCTGTCCCCATTCTTTTCACTTGTAACTTTCGACTTTTGACTATTCTCCGACTTGTAACTTTCGACTTTTGACTACTCTCCGACTTTCGACTTTCGACTTTTCACTTGTGACTGCCTGAGACCCTTGACACCATTCCATTCCTGGTCTATCCTGGTTTCGTGAGGGAGGTTCGAGAGGTACGTGACAGTTGACAGCTCTCAGCTTCTCAAAAAAATCGGGACGTCTAAGAACTCCCTACCCCCTCCCTCCACCAAACTAAAGCCGCCAGAAAGTGAAGAATTCGATGTTTCAAGAACAATTCTTGAATCTCATGACTCTCATGAACATCCCTTTCCTCTCCACTTTCCGGCGGCTTTCTCTTTTCCCCGCCATTCCCGGCCAACGACACGACCACCGCTTTGCACGCTTTTTGGCTTCGGGTCATATATGCTATACTGACAGCACCTTACTATACCGTTCATCGGAATCGATATCGTTATGATCTATCCGGAAATCTCCATTGTCATCCCCTGCTACAAGGAGGCTGAGGTGATCGTTTCGAACATACTCATCGTACACAAGTACCTGCTCGAACGGTTTGACCGTCACGAGATTATTGTCGTGACCGACGGCAGTCCCGACGAGACGGCGGATATCATTGATCGGCTCGTGAAAGACCGTCCCGACATCCCCCTCGCCCACATCCGGTTCGAGAAGAACCGAGGCAAGGGCGCGGCTGTCAAAGCCGGAATCCTCGCTTCCAAAGACAATCCGGTGTTGTTCATCGATGCCGATCTCACAATACCGATAGACGAGCTCGACGAGTTCATGTCCGTCCTCAACCAGTCCGGATCCGACATCGTCATCGCTTCGCGTCTCGCTCCCGGTGCCCGACTCGAAGAACCGGCGCCCTGGTACCGTGTCCTTACAGCACGCGGGTTCCACCTGCTCCAGATCCTCATTCTTGGCGGTTTCGAATTTTCGGACACGCAGTGCGGATTCAAACTCTTCAGCCGACCGGTCGCGAAGGATCTGTTCAAACATGTGACCATAAACAGGTTCGCTTTCGACGCCGAACTCCTTTTCATCGCCCGCAAGCGCAACTATCGCGTCGCCATCCTCCCTGTCCTCATCCGCAAGGATATGCGCAATACGAATGTCCGTGTCTTCCACGACTCATTCAATATGCTCTTCTCCCTGCTACGCATCCGCTGGAACGACTGCCTCGGAAAGTATGAAAGGAAGAAAACAGTCAAAAAAATTCGCAAGGTCGCAAACGCATAATGATTATCGAAACTGTGGAAAGTACATATCGATAAGCCGGTCCCGACGTACGTTTTTTGGAAGCCTCCCACCACGGGAGGTTTTTTGTTTCTGCCTCTCTTACTCAACTACCCCCGGCAAGACACGCGGTGTCCCCTGGATTGTCATCCCAGGCTCGTCACTGTCGTTCTCGAATGACGTGACTCAATCCAGGATCCAGTCCTATTATATGTGACAGATACGCGCCATGCCATGAGGAATTGACCCTAAAAGAGAGTAATCGGTAGTCTCCTTCCGTGTTCGTCTCCGCGATTCGCCAGCTGACGAAATGGCGGTCCAGCTAACTTCCTCTCCCTTTGGAAATTGTACATTGATTTTCCTCTCGCTCCCCATCCCCATTTAAAAATTACAAAATCTAAAAATTAAAAATTTCGTCACCTATTAATATTGACTATTTCTCTCTCCCGTGTTATTAATCATAATAATCAATCCCTTAACAACCAATTGCAACGGAGCAATCATGCGCAGAATCAAGGAATATTTTCGCGTCAGGTTCTTTCCGCGCCCGACAGACTATGCAGTACTCGAAGAGGCCGGCCGTGAATACGACGAACTCGTCGGCATATTCGAAGAAGTCTTCCTGGTAACCGAAGCTCTCAGACAGTCATTACAAAAGGCTTCGATGTTCGAGATTGGCATCAATGTGGATACGACCATGGTCTGGCTTACGGAGATCAGGCAAGATCTGCGATTTATTCCTCGGAACTCGCTCGGGAACGCATGTCGCAACCTATCTCGGATACGGGAGATCCACGGTCCGCTGATGGCGATCTGCTCCGATGTCAGTTTCCTCCTCTTGCAAGTCGATGAGAAACTCATCGAAACGATAGGACTCCAGAACTGCATCGATGTGAAAACATCCGTGATGACACGTCTTGCCATGAGCAATCCGGATCTGTCGGAACGAAGTCAGAGACGGATCGCCGAATATATGATTCATGGCCATCATCACGATACCGGAATGGCGCCGGAATACCGTCTGATGGAAATCAATGTCATCTCGATGGACGTCCTTTCGGAAGTGATCCTGTCTGATTTCTACCGGAAGCGGATCAAACGCCTGCCTATCCGTATCGCACGCAGTTACAAGGCTGCCATAAGACTCGTCCGCCAATATGGTGGGCAGAAGACACTCGCGTATCTCGAATCTTCGCTGCAAGAATTCAATCGCGCCGGCGCAGAAAACGACATGACCGAGGCGTTCGAACGGTACCAGTATGCACGGGCATGGCTGGCTCAGGCATTTCGGGAGATGGAAAATCAAACGGGTTCCTAGGAACCCGTTTTTTAAGTATCAATTTCCCGGTTGCGGGGCTATCCGGATATGTACTGCCACTCTGTCATCCCGGCTCGTCGCTGTCATTCTCGAACGACGTGACTTGACCCGAGATCCAGTCCCGTATCATGGTACCCGACTGCATCATTGTCTCTGCGAGGAGTCTTCGACATGGCAGTCCATGTCATGTATATTTCCAAATAATATCGATAATAAAAAAGACGGGGCACACATCACATGCCCCGTCGTATATTCACCGTCAATCGCCGGCTCTTACGCTATCACACCGAACTCGATATTCCCTATCGGTTCCGTCAGAAATTTTTCGGGCAATCCGGATTTCCCGAGAGAACAGAGAAACGTTGTTTTCCCCGCCAACAGGGTCGATATCTGGAAATCATCCCGTGAGATTGTATCGATACCGTATCCCGACAGCATGCCGTTCATCGCATCGAACACTTTCAATGCGAAGCCGAGGCTCTTTTCGAATGAATTGGTCGACACCAGCAATCGTTCCGTCCCGGGACGATAGTCGAAAAATACCACGACAGCCTTCTCATTTTCCATACTGACTCCTTTTTTTTGATTCTGAAAGTGAAAGAACAACAACCTATAATAACCCGTATTTCATAACTTGTCAATATCAATAGGTAATGTGTACACACATATGGCGGTTTTTGCTAGGCTCTGGGGTCATCCCTCATCCCAGCCAAATGTGTGTTCCTAAAACAAATACTCGCATTGGACACAGAGCGTATTTTTTGATATAAAAGTGGGGTGGACCTTCACAAAATATCACCCCAAAAAAGGAGGGTGTTCTTATGAAAAAAAGAACCCTGTTCAAAATTTCCGTGGTCATCTTGCTCCAACGACTCTTCAGTTCAAGATCACGATTACACCGCAATCCCCAATATCATGGGCAAAAGCTTCCCATGCTCAAATGGATGTAATAGCACCATTTCCAAGAATACGATCAGAAAGCCCCCATAAAAAGTCATGAAACCCGTCCAAGACGGACCACTTCATGGCTTTTTTTTTCTTATCCTGTCATTCCGAGTATAGTCCGTAAGCCTGGCGCATGCCGGGGAGGAATCTGCCCCCCTTTTTTGTTTTTCATGCCTCCCCACTCTGTCATGCCGGCCTTGAGCCGGCATCCACAGACCCCGAGGCATGCTTTCGACTTCTCTCCGCCTCTTTCCCCGTATTCGATCCCTACTTTTGACTTTTCACTTTCGACTTGTGACTATTCTCCCCCGTTCCCACTTTCGACTTTTGACTAGTGACTTCTGACTATTCTTCGACTTGTGACTGCTCTCCCCCCCCTTCCCCGCTTTCGACTTGTGACTAGTGACTTCTGACTATTCTTCGACTTCTGACTATTCTTCGACTTCTGACTATTCTCCGACTTGTGACTATTCTCCGCCTTTCGCAATTGATTTCCCCTCTCCCTCCTCTGTTCATTGCTTCTCCATCGATTAACTGCTATCCTAAAGCCATCAATGAGCCAAAATCCACCATGGAAACATCCGCAAAGAATCCGTCCGTCTGGGTCGTCATTCCCGCATACAACGAGGCTGAAAAAATCGGCTCCGTCATCAACCAGCTTCAAGCCCATTCATACAGCAACATACTCGTCGTAGACGACGGGAGTACTGACAATACCTCCAAACAAGCAGGCGCCGCGGGAGCAAAAATCCTTTCGCTCCTCATAAATCGCGGCCAAGGCGCGGCGCTCCGGGCTGGGATCGAGCTTCTTCGTGAAACGGAAAATCCCGACATAATTATCACATTCGATGCGGATGGACAACATCGCCCGGAAGATATTCCGACACTCATCCAGCCGATTCTCGACGGCAGTGCGGATATCGCTCTTGGCTCCCGTTTCCTTGAAAAATCCGATACCGTAATTCCTCTCATACGAAGAATTATCCTTAAATCCGGCGTTCTCTTCACCAACGTCATCTCGAGAACAAAGCTCACCGATACCCATAATGGCCTTCGCGCACTTGGAAGAAAAGCGATACGTGAAATCGATATTACTCAGCGAGGTATGGAACACGCTTCCGAAATAATCGACTGCCTCGTCAAAAAGCACCTTCGCTATATGGAAGTTCCTGTCCATATCGAATACACCGATTATTCCCTCGGAAAAGGACAGCGCTCCTCCGCATTTCTTAAAATCGGGGCTAAAATCCTTATAAAAAAATTAATCGATTGATATGTTAAAACTCATTCTTGCTGGCTTTATCGCTTTTGCGTTTTCTCGCGCAATTCTTCGCTTCAAAGACAAGTCAATCAGTTTTCGTGAGTTCTTGTTTTGGTCACTTCTCTGGACAGGCGCGGCCATCCTCACGTTCATTCCACAGCTCTCCGACGTCGCCGCGGCATCTTTCGGCATCGGCCGCGGCGCAGATATCGCGTTCTTTCTTTCCATAATTATTCTCTTCTACGTGATATTCCGTCTCTATGTGAAAATCGACAAGTTAGACAGAGATATCACCACCGTCACAATCGAATCTTCTATACGGACGCATCTCCAAAAAGAGGTAGCCGATGAAATCTGTAAACCCCTCAAATAACTCGTTGACTATGCCGTATATCATATTGTTACTCCTCGCATTTTCTATAACAACCGCGGTATCGATAACACTCATCGGTGGCAGAAACCTGATTGGAGTCGATATGAATTTCATAAACATACTCAAAATTCTGTTCGCCTGGCAATTTCTTGTTGCAGCCTTTTTTGCGTTCTTTTCCCGTATCTTGTTTATGATGATAAACAGCGAAATTTATAAGATCCCAAGCCTAGCGGTCAGCTCAACGACAATAACGACATTCGTTACTTCCTTCGCTTTGGTCTTCGTAGTGGCGGCCAATTATTATTTTCTCGGAGAAAGAATAACTCCTATTCAGGGCATTGGCGCCATACTTATTTTGGCAGGAACATTCGTCATCATGCGTTGAACATTCCTCTATCTTACTTTGAAGCTACGACTTCAAGAATTGTTTATTTCACTCCGTCCATATATTCGACCTATGATATAGGCTATCGGCTCCGGCCAGAATTGTCTAAACATTTCAAGGTCTTCTTTTACTCTCATTTTATCCCGTATCACACTACTGGTCGCTGAACCTTTATGTATCCGATGAATAACAAACGGGTATTTTAAATATATAAATCTTCCCTTTCGCACAGACAATTTCGTCCATGCAAACCAGTCCATATTCGATTTAAAATCAGATATGAACAGCCCGTCTCCCGTAAGAGAACGATTGAACATGACGGAAGGACAGCATATCGGATTCCCAAACGATAAACATAGGCGTTTTATAATAGTACATCCCTGAAACAGCCTAAAGCGTAACAGAAATAATAAACAACGCTTGATGAATAGGTTCACATTCGTTTTCTCGATTCTGTCATTTTTTAGTTCATGACTATCGGTGAATGCGATGAGCATTTCGTCATCTACCACTTTTAAGAGGCTCTCAAGATACTTCTGATCATATATATCATCCTGATGTGCGATAGTCACGAGTTCAGAATCAGTACAAGAGAGAGCAAAGTCAAAATCAGCCGCAATACCTCCTTTCTCCGCGTTTACTATCACCTTCAATCCGTATTTATCGGCAACATACCGAATGAATCTATTCGGGGTGGAAGTTGCAATAACAACCATACTTCCAATAGTCTGGTTCAAAACTGATCGTACGCACTCTTCCAAAAATTCAGAATTTTTGTAAGCCAGAATGACAAATGAATGAGATTTCGAATTCATCATTTTAATTTAATAGAATAGACCCAGAAAAAGAATCGGGCGAGATTGAGTCGTGATATCGTCAGGAAAACATATACCGCGACCCTGTTCGCGAATGTTTCACCTTCCGGCCGAAACAGGCTTATATTCGCGTTCCTGCGATACTCTGGGAACTTTTCGTCAAGCCACCCGAATAACCGCGCATATTCCGCATGCATCCGCTCGTGGTCGGAGTTTTTTCCTATGAAAAGAAGGTACCACACGATGTATCTCGTAAAATAATATTCCACGAGGTCTTGATGCTCGAAGCCCTTCTCAGTCAGCTTGGCATGGCACGCATCCAATAGCCGGATGACATGCAACTCGCTCCCAATCGTCTTCTGACTCGTATTGGAAACCGATTTCTCATTGTAAAACCAGTTGTATCCGCGATAGTCGATGATTACGATTTTTTCTGTCACGTGTATCGCCTGCAGGTTGAAATAGACGTCTTCACCGATATCATTGTCGAGGAACAGTATCCCGTTCGTGGCCAAGAACTCCAGCCGATAGATTTTGGCCCACGGCGCCATGACCATGTATTTCGACCACTCGACCGGAGCGAGCCGCATCTCAAACAGCGTCTTCGAGTCGGTCGTCCGCCGGTATCCGCCGATGACGATATCGAGACCGCCCCGTTCTATCTCCCCTACGAATATGGCGATATAGTCCGGATCCACAAAATCATCGCAATAGATGAACATGACATATTTTCCCTCGGCATACCCGATCCCCGTATTCCTCGTCACCGCAACGCCCTGATTCTCCTGATGGAAAATCCTGATCGTATCGGGATATTTCTCACCATACGCTGTCAGGATTTTCAGCGACCCGTCGGAAGACCCATCATCGATCAGGATGATTTCATAGTCACTGTACCCGTTCGACAGGATGCTTTCGACGCACCTGACGAGAGTATCTTCAGCGTTATAGACGGGAACGATGATTGAGACGGCCTTTTGCATATTTCTCCTGAATACACTAACGTGTCCGGTCGATGACTCTAGATTCGTACCGTATAAATATGACCAGAGAATAGCACGGCTACGGCATTTATTCTAGTAAATATCGACTTATATGCTAAAATGAGGCTACATCAGAGTAACCTGACGGATTCAAGCGCATAGTTTGGATATTTTTTCTGTAACTACGTCATCCCCATGAAGATACCTCATTGCACATGTCAGCGGATTCGTCAGCAGATTCTCCTCCACAAGCCCGTCATCATCACATCTTTTTTCGCTCTGATTGCGCTCATCGTCCTCGCAACCGGTGTCGAATATTTCGCCTTCGGACACACACTCCGATCCCTCGACCAGCCCGACCAAGGAAAGCGGACCGTCACGGCAAACGACATCTCGAGTGAGGGATTTATCACCGACGATCGAGGTGTTCTCATTTCCCAAAGTGAGAATGCGACGATTGTTGTGCATGCGGACTCCCGCCACATCGAGAACCTCGTCATACGGCTTGCAGGCGAGCCGAAATATGATATTGCTGTTTCCTACACCGATCCAGTGACTCATCTTGAGACTCCCGCGACAAACGAAGTCGGCAAGAGGATGATAAAGGGAAAATTCGATTTTCTCAGCTCGATATCCTATCCCGTGCAGACCTCGCCGGAAACCGTCACCATATCGGCCAAGGCGCTCGGAACGACAATATCCGAAATCACTGTCGACAACACGTACCGGTTTAGCCCGTACCGGTTCGCTTTCGTGCTGACAGCACTCATTATCGCCACAGTCCTTTTCGCATTACGCAAAAAGGTCGGTACCCATCCCGAATATGCCTTCCTCGTAGTTGCCCTTGCGACGGGGAGCCTCTTCGCGCTCTCTGAATTGCGTGCCTACACCTCATGGGACGAATTGATCCATTATCAGGTTGCAGACAACCTCTCTTTGAAGCAAATCTTTCCAAAAACCGTCAACGACCATTACGGCACCAATCTCCTCCCGAGCAGCTATTCTTTTGAGGAGCAGTCCATTATCAATGATAAGTTTGATCACGACTACAGGACGAAATCGGCCTCCAAGAAATCATCCAAGAAATCGAATTTCAACATCGGAACGCTCATCACGTTCTACAATCAAATCGGGCATCTGCCGTCCGGTATCACACTCCTCTTGGGACGGATCATCCGTCTCCCACAACACATCATCTTCGTCCTCGGTCAATGGGTGAATGTCCTCGTATTTTCCACACTCATCTTCTTCGCTATCCGGAAGCTGAAAACGGGCAAGATGATCCTCGCCGTCACGGCACTGTTGCCCACATCCATTTTTCTCGCCTCCAATTACGGCTACGATTCCTGGGTCACGGGATTCATCGCTCTCGGCCTCGCCTATTTTTTCAGCGCCTTGCAACAACCGGACAAGAAACTGACCAAGCGCGAGACGATTATCATGATCGCATCACTCGTCATCGGATGCGGGCCCAAGGCGATCTACTTCCCGTTCATTTTCCTCCTTTTCCTGCTCCGCCCCGCGAAATTTGACTCCAAAAAACAATATCGCAACTTTCTCATCGCTACGACACTCGCGATCATCTTCGTCGTCGGCAGTTTCGCTCTCCCCTTCCTTGTCTCAAACGGATCGGGGTACAGTGACCGTCGTGGAGGATCCGGCATCAACGCATCGGAACAAATGCATTTCATCCTCTCCGATCCGGTCGCCTATACCGGAATCCTGTTCAACTTCCTCAAGGGTTACCTGAATCCGATGAACGCTGGTGGATTCACGACCTTCTTCGCCTATCTTGGCAGCTTTCAGGGCTTCCAAATACTCCTCGCGATCATGGCAATCGTCACCCTCACGGACCGGAGCGAGTATGACAAGAAAACCACGAACCTGACGAGGCTCTCGATAGTCGTCGCATTTTTTGCATCGGTCGTCCTCATCTCGACCGCGCTCTACGTCTCGTTCACGCCGGTTGGAAGTCCGATCATAAACGGCGTCCAGCCACGATATCTTATCCCGATTTTGTTCCCATTCCTCTTTATCTTCGGGTACTTCCGCCTCGGCATCCCCCAGAAGTTTCGTAGCCTCTACTACACCGTCATCTTCGGCGTCATGGCATTCGTCATGCTCCACGGTATCTGGGATCTCGTCATTAGCCTCTATCACTGAAATACTATGAACATACTTGTCACTGGAGGAGCCGGATATATCGGGTCGCATACGGTCGTCGAGCTCACGAAGGCCGGACATGTGCCGATCATTCTCGATGATTTCCGCAACTCTCGGGAGTCGGTACTCGACGGACTCGAGACGATACTCGGATCCCGACCGAAGACATACGTGGGCGACTGCACCGATGCGGATTTCGTCGAAACCGTTTTCTTGGCTGAACAGATCGACGGGGTCATCCATTTCGCCGCACTCAAGGCCGTCGGTGAATCGATCGAGAAGCCCCTCCTCTACTACCGCAACAATATCGGCTCGCTCGTGACCGTCCTCGACGCGACGCTCCGACACGGCGTCAAAGCATTCGTCTTCTCCTCGTCCGCGACCGTCTACGGCGAACCGGACTCGCTCCCCATCAAGGAAACCGACCCGCGCAAACCGGCCACCTCGCCCTACGGCAATACCAAACAGATCGGCGAGGACATCCTCCGCGATACCACACTCGCGTCCGCCGGATCGCTCCGGTCCATCGCCCTGCGCTATTTCAATCCGATCGGCGCGCACGAATCAGGGACTATCGGAGAGCTCCCTCTTGGCATCCCGAACAACCTCGTCCCCTACCTCACGCAGACCGCCGCAGGACTCCGGGAACGGCTCACCATATTCGGCGACGACTATGAAACGGCGGACGGCACCTGTATCCGCGACTATATCCACGTGGTCGACCTCGCCCGCGCTCATATCGCCGCCCTCGACCATCTGTTCTCCTCCGAAACCGACCAGCCGGCATATGATGTCTACAATGTCGGTACCGGCCACGGGACGAGCGTTGCCGAGCTCGTAGAGACGTTTGAACGCGAAACCGGGGTCAAAGTACCACACGCCATCGGACCCCGTCGCCATGGCGATATTTCGTCTTGCTACGCGAACGCCGACAAGATCCGCCGCACCCTCGGCTGGTCCGCCGAAATCCCCCTCTCCCAAGCCCTCACCGATTCCTGGCGCTGGCAACAAAACATCACAGCCTGAACCATAAAAATACCGGCAGATAGCCGGTATTTTCATAGCATTCACCTGACCATTTCGAAAAAACCTTCCGAGGACCGTCCTCGGAAAGACTTCCACGACGGGTGAAGAGGCGGTCGTCGAAAGGGAAATATTATGCCACGAATGGCGAAAAGTCTGCCGAGGACGGTCCTCGGAGAAAGGGTCTTTACGGACGTTCGACCTTATGACGCCTTCTGTTCCGGTTCTGTTTCTTCGTACGCTTTCATATACGCCTGTAACAGGAAGGACGTCTCGCCCTTCAGTTTTTGCCGGATGAATGACTTTTCCTGTTCATCGACCAGTTCACCCAGCCCTGCGAGCAATTCATTGTCCGGAACCGTTTCCACGAATGCGACACATTCGGAAAGATATTCCGGAACAGATGAGAATCCATATGACAGAAGCACTGCCGGATCGATGTCCCAACGCTCTTTCAGAAAGAAATAGACGTCATACAGGTCACGTGCGACGAATGTCTTCCGGCCCATAAGCGCGACTAGCTTTGCCGCGAACATCGACTCTTTGGTCGTCACAAGCAACGGCAATCCGAGATAGTTTCGCAATCCGTAGGTCGCTCCGGTCTTCCGGGTGTTTATCTCGACTTTGATCTGATGTTCACCGGCTCCGTACGAGACTGCGAAAAAAATCGTCCACCGCTTCGCCTGAGCGTCTTTCACCTCCCCGTATTTCCCCACGATCGCTCCGACCCGTTCAAATACCAGTGTCCGCGAAGCTTCGGAGTCATCCAACAAGTCGAAGTCCAGATCGACGGAAAAACGGGGCAGACCATACAGAAAATATGCCGCCGTCCCACCTTTGAACCCGAGCAAAGGGGCCACCCCCGCATCCGAATACACATCCTTGAGGATCTGCGTCATCACCAACCGATGCTTATTTCTGTTGAGCATACTCGTTTTCATATGTTTCAAACGCGACTTCCAATTTCCGACTCCCATATATCGGCAACAGCTTCCGACACGCTCCCCAATCGATTCCGCGGAGATTATCGAAATGATACGAGTCCGACAGATACAACCGGTCAAGGAACGCCCGTTCCCTAGTCGCTTCATAATAGAACCCACAATCGATCAACCCGTTCGGGTCGGTCAATATTGCATCTTTTAATTTCCGAAAAGCTATTGTGTTCTTTCCGACGGAAATCGTTCTCGAAAGATAGCTCGCCACGAATATCGTATCATAATATTGGAAGGTGACGCCCTCTTGCGCCAAGACGGTCTCGAAACTGATGTATGCCGGCGTACAGATTCGAACGGCCAATTCTTTGGGATCATACCGTTCATTCTTCGCAAAAACACCCCGCCGCAAACGGATTAATTTTCCGGTCCGTACATAATAGGAAAGTTTCGAACGAAAATTAGCCGCATCTCTTGAGCCGACCAACAAAGCGATTTCCCGAACGGTAAACACCGTCTGCTTGGATCCGTATATAATTGTCAGAAAGGTATCCATAATGTGAACCTCAAATAAGACTATTTCTTACTTACAGTTTACCATATGTGAATACGAGTGTCAATAATACCTTTTATAAGCCGTAATTACTGCATATTTTACAGTATGAACTCGACCTCTATTATTGCATTGAAAATTGCCCCCTGTTTGCGTTGAATATTACAACACGAATGGCGAAAAGTCTGCCGAGGACCGTCCTCGGAGAACTAATTGTCAGCCAAAGGCTGATCACCCTCTGGGGGAGAAATTAATCAACAAAATTGATTTCTCCCAGCTCACTATCACATCTCCCAAGCCACAAAAACTCTTGGCGCTGGCAACAAAACATCATATCCTGAAACACAAAAAATACCGGAACCTAGCCGGTATTTTCGTATTCATCCATTCTCTGGAGACAGCCTCCGAAAAGAGTGACCTGGTTTTTTAGTCGCCTATTTCTCGAACCCCTTCAGATATTCCGGCAGTTTGAGAATCCATTTCGACTGCTCGGGATGAAAGAGAAACCGCTCGACATCCTTTGCCGCCTGTTCCAAATCGCTTGTCGTAGCCCGCTCTTCCAAAAATGAGATCAGTTCCCGACGGTTCTTGATGTCGATTCCTTTTTCTTTGAAAATCTCATAGTTCGGCTCGATATCCCGCTGACTCAAAAACCACACAAGATCATAAAAATCACGCCCCTTCTGATATGGACGGAATACGATGGCAAGCACTTTCTGTGCGAACAATGTGTCGATCGTATTCACCAGCATCGGAAACCGTTCATTGAAACTGTCCGCGAACTTCGTTTCCGTCCGGATATTCCGATACGGATCAAAATCGATTTCGAACTTCACCAGGATTTTCTCATCCTTCGGAGCGCTCAATCCAAACTCTCGTAAGACATTTTTGAACCGAATGAACACGATATGAATATTCTCGGTCGTCTTCGTTCGCGCATCGACTTCGAACCCCTGCAGCTCCAGTCTGCCGACGAGAGCCGACATAAGAGCATCGACATCGAAACCATCCTTCTTCACGAGATCGAAATCCAAATCTTCCGAAAACCGATCAATACCGTACGCGAACCGAAGACAGGTACCCCCGAGGAACGAAAGTCGATCATTATAGTCAGAGAGCGAAAGCACCTTCAAAATCTGTGTCTGCAGGTATTCCAAGAGGATATTCCTATCCTGCCACGGAATATTCCTTTCTTTCGCATACGCCCTGAAAAAATCCTTATTCGGCAACATATCGTTTGATAAAAGTATCGGTTAGCATCGTCGTCTTTGCATTGTTGAACGCGTAAGCGAACGCCTGCAGTTTTTTCGCGTCGAAAGCGAAGTCTTCATTGAAGCGGTATCCTTCGAACTGTTCACGGCTTCCGTTCAGGATGTTCCTATTGAGATACAGGAAATCGACCACAGCCTTTTCCGGCACCGCCAGATTGAAGGAAACTCCTTCCCGCAGAACCGTCTCAAATCCTCCGAAGGCCTCCTTCTTGATCTTCTGAAAAGAAAACATACCGAGTGGCGTCGAAAACGTCTTCGTCTTCCTCGTCGTGACGGACGTCACTGTGAAAACGGCCTCGGGAATAATCCCGTACTGATGTAATGCCATCTCCAGACTCACATACGATGGGGCATACAGTTTCGTCGCGAACACCATCACATCGACCTTATCCCTCAATTCGCTCATCGCATACAGACCGCGACGCAGCATGATCAGGTGTCCCTTGTTCACCCAATTCTTCAGATTGACCAATGTCGTTGATGTGAATTCCCTGCCCAAAATCAGACGAAGCTCTTTTGACTCGAAATACGGCAACAGCTTGATTTTCTCCTTAAATTCGAAAATATTCATTTCTTTTACTGATAATAAAATATCAATAAAGGAATTGTATCAAAAACAGAGTCACTCGTCAATACTTCAATATTATGGCTTATATAGGATATATTCTATGAATCTCATAGAATATGGCTCGCTGTTCTCCGCTTCGCCACGCCGTAGTCTTGACGCAAGTTGATCCTATTCTGGTTGTTAGTGGTAAGTTGTCAGTTGTCAGTTGTCAGTTGTCAGTTGTAAGTTGTCAGTTATAAGTTGTCAGTTGTCAGTTGTCAGTTGTCAGTTGTAAGTTGTCAGGTGTATGTCTCCCCCGCCACGCCGTAGCCTTTGGCATAGGTGGGTTCCCGTCGTCAATGGTACGTTGAGCGAATATTTCGCTAATATATGCGCTGAGACTTGAGAGTGATACTTACATTCCGGACGTCCAACCGTAGCGTCAGAAGGTGAGTTTCTCCGCGATAAATTTCTTGAAACCGACAACCCGAGCAGCTTGGTCTGGAGAGAAAAGAAACGGCTCGACATCCTTTGCAAGAATAGAAAAATCCAATGTCTCACATCGGGCAAGAATCCGCGTAATACATTCCTCTTTGCTTATTCCCAACATCTCTTCCATGTATTCGAAATTCGGTTGTGTCATACCATACAGATAACTCACATCGAAAAAGTCACGCCCTTTCTCGCGCTTCCGTCCCAGTATGGCCATCAGTTTTTGTGAAAGCAAAATATCGACCGGATTCACGAGGATATTCCGATATATATCGAATCTGTTCAACGTATGGACAACCGGCATCCCGATCCGTTTCTTTTCCATCATATCTATCCGCACCAGAATCTTTTCTTCCACATCGGACGCAATCTTCGATTCCTGCAGGATGTGTGGGAACTTCACATAACAATGATACGCGCCCTTTTCAATCGTCCTGAATTCGACCGTAAATCCCTTCAATCGCATGTCTTCCACGACAACATCCGCCAACCCTTGAAAATCCTCAAAAGAAAGACCGAAATTATCGAAGTCCAAATCCTCGGAAAACCGGCTTCCACCATAGACGATCCGAAGCGCTGTTCCCCCGATAAAACTCAGATATCGACTCTGTTCCTGTTTAAAAAGAGAGTCCAGCAACTCATGCTGAATATACTCCACCAGCATGCTTTTGGAAGATATCACCGTATTCGTAGGATAGTAGCCACGCAACTGTTCAAATGTCAGCATAGGATTATACGATCATACGAATTATCCTTTCCAGCTTTCGTATCCCGAATTCAGCAAGATAGGTGTCCAATTTCGTCCGATCGATACACTTCTCCAATTCTTCCGTATTGATTCTCAGGCCCGACACGTCATTTTCATCGTTTATTTTTCCGAGATTGAAGTACAAATAATCAAGCAAGGCTTTTTCCGGTTCCGCAAGCAGATACGTTCCTGAGGCAGTATTCTTCGTGACGTACCCGAAAAAAAGCTTCGGCTGGATATGCCTATACGAGAATGCACCGAAGCCGTTGGAAAACTTCCGGGTCGTTTTCGTCGTCACGGCAGTTTTGGTAAATACCATTTCCGGTATGATCCCATAGTGGCAAAGGGCATATTCCAAACTGAGATAGCTCGGCTGATAGAGCAAGAAAGATATCTCCTCTGGCGATACTTTCCCTTTCTCATCCACGAAGACATCCAGTCCCTTTTTCACATTTTCCAAATATCCCTTCTTCCGCCACGAAGAAAGCTGATGCCCAAAAACATCAACCCTATTCAGAAGAATATCCATCCTACTGAAATATGGCTTATTTATAGCTCTTTTGAAATCTTGATATTTCATTTGATTATCAAAAAAAGTAATCTGATGAAATTATAGAAAATGTCAGACGCTCTGTCAAACTCTTTCCGTGTTCTTTCTCTTTATTGAAAATAGTCCCTATTCTTCCCTGCTTCGCCCCGCCGTAGCCTCAAGCGCAGGTGAGTTCCAGTTGTCAGTTGTCAGTATCAGTTTCTCTAAACTTTCGGCTCTCCTAATGAGCCCATTCCCCATCTGTCTTCCTGCCCGCATCGTTACGCGAAGCGTTTCGGGCGGGTGCGAGGGCGTACTCGCCCGTGGCAATCCAGACTCTTAATACCCGATCCCTGTTGTCGGTTGTACGTTGTCAGTTGTTTGTTTCCCTTGCCACGCCACAGTCTTGACAAAGGCGGGTCCGATCACTCCACCAGACACGTCGTTCGCGAACGACCGTGTCAAGGCGGAGGCGTAGCGGATTCTCTGTTCTCTGATCCTCCCCTTTTTTTTGACGCTTTCATGATCACCGCAAGAATTCCTCGTAATTCCCACGGTTTATGACCGACACACGACCATCCCCCTTGAGGTCATCGGAAAATATCTTGTGTATCCTTTCGACCACCACCCCCTTCGAATACTTACATTCGAATCCGAGCAACGTATCGTCATATTTTTCAATGAAGTCTATCTCTTCACCTTTATAGCTTCGAAAGAAAAAATATTCGGGTCGATTGCCAGTACGTTCATTCCGTTTCATTCTTTCCATGATAACAAAATTTTCCCACAGGAAGCCGACGTCGGTCCGGTTCGCAAGGGAAGAAAAATCACCCAAGACGGCGTTCCGAACACCGAGGTCGTAGAAATAATATTTCCGTTTTTTCGTGATTGATTTCCGGACAGTAGATGCCAACGGATGCAATGGAAAGATGACGAACAGTTTTTCCAGAATATCCAGATATACCATTACCGTTTTCACATCCAGATCGATCGTATTCGCAATTTCCAAAAAAGAAACTTCATTCCCGATCTGGGATGCCATCACCTTCAGGAGTCGTTCCAGCGACTTCGGACTTCTGATATATTCTATATTCAAGACATCCTTGAACAGATAACTTTCTGAAATCCTCACTATAGTGTCACGTTTTGCCTGCGAATCCGCCTGGAGGACCACCTCCGGATACGAGCCATACAGCAATAGGTCATCCAACGACGTTCCGTTTCCTGACAACTCACCGATCGACACAGGGAACATCATAAAAACGACGTTTCTTCCCGTCAGAGGTTCGCTCACCTTGTTCGACAAGTCAAAACTGGAGGAGCCGGTCGCGATAATCCGCATATCCGGAAGTGTATCATGAATAACCTTTAGTTTTACCCCGATATCCGGAATATTTTGCGCCTCATCAAGTATCAAGAGATCAAGTCCGGAAAACCGTTCAACCATAGACCTCGTTACCGTATCCAATCGTTGTCGATCATCGATAAAATCACCATTGAGATAGAGCGTTTTTCCTGACGACAAAAATTCCCGTACCAAGGTCGTTTTCCCTACCTGGCGCGCTCCATAGACCAGGACAATTTTTCGTTTTTCCAAGTTTCTTGAAATTATTTCCTTCAAATATCGCTTTATATTAGCCATATATGTAATAAAAGTAAAAACTTGGATTACAATCCATATTTTATATATTTTCAAAAAGTTGTCAACATTTGTTGCTCTCTCCCCTCCCGCTCTCCCCTTCGCCTCGCCGTAGCTTTGGCGTAGGCTGGGTTCCCGATTTATAAAATTACAACCCGTGAACACGTTAACTCGTTAACTCCCTCTCCGTTCCCAACCCGTTAACCCGTTAACTCGTTAACCGATTAACCTCTTCGTCTTCGTTCCCCCATCACCCCTCCGATCGCCGTGAGCTGTTCCGGCGTATTCACATTGAGTCCCTCAAGCGGGTCCGGGAGCGGGATGGCGTTGATATTTCTCCCCTCTTCCATAGCCATGCCGATGAGGTCGGTGATGTAGAATTCCTTGGACGCGTTGTCGCTCCCCAGCTTGTCGATATGGCTCCAGAGCCAGTCGGCATCGAAACAGTAGACGCTCGTGTTCACTTCGCGGATGGCGCGCTCTTCCTCGGTCGCGTCCTTGTATTCCACGATCCTCGAAACGGTGCCGTCCTCCTTGCGGATGATGCGTCCGTAGTGAAGGAGGTGTTCGTGGATGCCGGAGTAATCCGGGACGACGACGGTGCCGAGCGTGATGGTCTCTTGGCTCTTCTCGTGGTGGTCAAGGACGGTTCGGATGGTATCAGCCGAGATGAGGGGTTGGTCACCGGCGAGCACGATGACGTATTTGATATCACTGCGGTCACGCAGGATGGGTGCGGCACAAGCGACAGCGTGTCCGGTACCGAGCTGTTCCTTCTGTTCCACACAGATTACCCGGTCTTTGAGATACTCTTGTATGGTATGACCCTGGAATCCGACGATGACGACCGGTTTGGTTTCCGGTACCGCAGTTTCGGCCGCTTCCACGATATACTCGACGATCGGCTTGCCCTCGACTCGTATCATCGTCTTGGGTATGTCCGTCATGTTCATCCTGGTCCCTTTCCCTCCTGCCATCACGATCACTTGGTTCATACGGAATCTCACAACGAAATTATAGAATTTTTCCAACGACGAAAACCGAGTGTCATGTTCCGGATTTCGTGCCCATGATAACCGCTTCCAACGCATCCACCGACCGGTCCCAATTCCATTCAGTCGCTGTTTTCAGACCGTTCGCGATCAGGGTTTCACGTAGCCGCACGTCCGTCACCAATTGTACAACGGCCTTTCTAGCACCTATGACATCACCTTGTTCCACGACCAACGCATTATATCCGTCATCGATATACTCGTCATATCCCGTCACCTTACCGACGACTACAGCACATCCGCACGCCATCGCTTCCATAGGAGGACCGAAAAATCCCTCAACTCGGCTCATTTTCAAAAATATATCACACGAGGAATAAATCCGATTCATTTCCCCATATGGAACATTCTCAAAATACCGGTCAAATTTCCATTCATTTCTCGGTCTCCCGTTATTGCTCACGATCCAAATATCCACATCCAAACTGGAGAGCGCTTCATATGCATCATCCATCCCTTTGTATGGAATATTGATCGCGCCTTCTATAAGAACCCTGATCTTCCGACTCTTCGGCGCTACCGGCTCTGTCGCATGGAATACGGACAAATCTATCCCGTTCGGAGCATACGAGCTTTCCTTACCGAAATCATCCCGTAACCACGATTGGATCCACTTCGCTTCGGTAATGAATTCCAACGGCAACGAATAGGTACTTCGAATGATCTCCGTCCGTTTCCTGTCTTCGGGGAAAAACCGACTCTCATCGGACTGGACGAAATAAAGTTTCTGGACGGCACACGACATAGCCACGGGATAGGCCGTCGTCCACCCTGTCGCAATCAGAATATCAATGCTTTCATTCTTCAATCGCTTATAATATTCTTTATACGAAAGCACCTTCACTCTCTGATTCGGAAACCACGAAGTGTCCACGAAATTGCTTTGGGAGAATATCTCGACATCATACCCCCGTTCTGACAAACGATTCGCGTGTTGCAAAACCACCGCGATTCCACCGGAAATGGTCGTTCCGGGAACAAGGAAAATAATGCTTTTCCGGCCGCCTTTATCTTCAGGTGCAGACACGGTTGATTCAATTCCTGCAGTCAAAGCACGCCACCGTATCCATGATCGCATTTCTCTCGAAAGAATGAACGATGGTTGAAAAAGCTTATATCTTAAAAAATACATTGACTTTTTTAGTATAATTGAAACCTTATCGAATTTCATTTTCATACTCCTTCATTTCCTGTGTAATCTACTCATATAACTCTTTCTCAATAATTCTATACGGGTTTCCAAAATATTCATAAGTGGCACCTGCTAATTCCCCTTATAACGAAACTTGCGATACAGAGAACACTCTCTAATAAAATTCACTACGTAACCGAAAAATCCGAAGGTCTTTCGTAAATACATACCCATCCACAATATTTGATTACGATATCTCCTTAATTCGCCGCCCCATCTCCACGGACTAACAGATGTCAAAATACGAAAAATAGGAATCCTTCGAGAAATGTGGGTTTTCTCATGTACTCCAAAATTTTCAAAATGATAATATTTTTCGATACTATTCACTTGTTTGAGAGAAGGATAGAACGAAAATATTCGCCACTGTTCTAAAAGAAAAAAACGTATATCCTCACTACTGAAATAATGAAGTATCGGTTGACGCGCAAACGAATCCACAACATCAAATACACCCTGTTGTGCAAATTGAGTATGTTCCCAGAACAATATTTTTTCCTGAATATTCCGGGAATTTTTAAGCCCGCATCCGCCTTTTCGAATATCGCGATATGAAAGAGTACTTTCTTTATCACTACTCAAGATCAACTCCATAAGAAAATTTGTCTCCAAAAATATACGCTCTGAAAAAGTTGTACATAAACCATCGATATAATAACCGGATTTGTTTTTTTTCGAGTCTTTTACAAATCCGGGATTTAAAAATCCAATATACAATCCCTCAACCGTGCAACAACCCGATTCATATTTGATAAAACGGCTGATATTATCCTGAATTGTTCCCTTCCAGCCCACATCAAGTAACAATACTTTTTCTTTCTGATCGAAAGGAAATCCAACTGATTTTAAATATGAACGAAAACATTCATTATAAAGACGTTTATTTCTGGAGAAAATATCCTGGATCCGTTGGTCCTCAAGAAAATCACAAAGCTGCTGATCATACAATAAATCAACGATCGGACGAGACATATCGAAATCCATTTCATTGGCGATATCCCTAAATTCTTTGTAATCAATTGAGAGGTTATTGCAGATAGTCTCAAATGACTGCCCGGGATACTGCCTCCACATCCGTGCAAGATTTTCCAAGCTCAAGCGGTTATATGAAGGAAGATTTGTTGCAAGTCGACTACAAGCCAATGGAACAATCTTCGGTAGATCACTGGCTATTAATCTGGTTCGAATTCTTTCGTAAATATCCACAAGAAAGTATCCTTCACGAGAAAGAGCAAATACATTCGAAATTTTCTCAGCACGGACCTTTTCGATCACTGAAAGCATATAGCCAACAGCCATATGCCCCACAGCTCGACCCAAAAGACGATCGCCGTTACTTTCTCTTTCTCCAACTACGTTTTCGAAATCGACCCTTAAGAGGAAACCAAACAAAAGACCCCTCCAATAAGAGTGCTCTTGTACGCGTTTATAAATATAACGTATTATTGCGAGCCTCTTTATCTGAGAGATATCGAATAACAGATATGACAATAATCCATGAGTCCTCGCATTTTCAAAATCAACATATCGATTATCCCCAATATATACGGTATTCGCACAATCTAATTCGAATTTTTCAATCGCAATATCAAAAAGTCTACCAGATCTTTTTGTGAGCATATACTCACTCGAAACAATTCCTCCGTCAAAAATATCACCGAGTCCATGATATTCCAACAGAGCTGCTAAGTCGCTTGACGTCAGATAGATATCGGACAAAAAATATATCTTCTTATTCGCGTCTTTCAATGCACTAAGAAACGCTCGTATTTCTGGTTGAATATACTGACAAGACTTTTCGATGTTTATTTCATAATCATATAATTTCTGAACAACACTCTCTAGCTGTTCACTTTTTACGTATGGAGAAATCCATCGAGACAGAACTTCGTGCAATGGCGATTCTGCGTCCATTCCGCATGCAATCGATTCATTTCCGATCTTTATTTCGGTTTTTAGACGTTCTTCGCGCAAAGTTCTTCGTGAAATTTTCTTATAATGCTTACCCGTCACATTTAGAATATCAAACAGATAATCTGAAACGGCATCCTTCACGAATTCCGGATGAACCGTACGCGAGATAATCGTATCAAAAACATCAAAAACGAAAACGTCCGTGCTTTTATGTTTCTTCAGCAAACTTCCAATCGTTCGATAGGATATACTCTTCCCAGAAAAATAGATTCCAAAAACCGCTCTAACGCGAAAAAGAAAAAATTGGGAAGGACAACGTTCAATAAGCCACAATAATAACTCGTGAAAGAACCGGTCATTCAAACCGGAGCTATCAGGATCGCTTTTTGCAAGCCCGTTAAATACTGTCAAGAATATCCTATTAAGGATATTTCGTGAACCGCGGACACATATAGCGCCTAGTTTCGGAATATAGTACTGCTGTTTTGACATAATTAATTTTAAAAATATATATTCGGTTCCATAAGAACGGCCCGAGGACGCACCATAAAACTATGGAATCGATCGGGGGCACGAAATATCTGGAACAAGAACACCTCTAACTCAAAGAAAGAATCCGCTGAAATATAGTGTTCCCCACTCTCTAAGCGCCAAATATTTCTTGAAAATCCAGATAAAATTATAACTGCCCCACTCATAAATGCTGAGACCAATAGTCTCCGCAATATCGGAAAATCTAATTGAGACGACCACTCCTCGGGAAAATAAATCACACGTGAAGCCAAAAATACATCATCGATAATAGGCAAATCGGCGCTTACGTCAGTTGAAATAAGTCCTGGAAATATTTTTTTTATCTTCTTTAACTGTCGCGCCACTCCACGATCATCTCGCGAACCTCTGACAACACAAAAATCAATCTCGCGCTCATCCCATGCCGATAAAGACTTTCGGCTCATTCTCATCGCATCGCTCTTAATTTCCTCCGCCATAAAATCGACGAATTGTGAGCTGTCATTTAACTTCTTTGCGTTCTTTCTGCTTAGTCTCTTCTTATTGGCAATAACAACACCATAAAGTATCAAAAAAATATTCCGACAATACTCCAACCTCAACGGCATCGGGGTAATGAGAGTAGATATATTATTCATAGCACGGCGAACGACATCGTCATTCACGCCCCCTATGGAAGCAATATAGGAATCAACTTGGGCAGACAACTGATTCAACACAAGTCGCCTCATCATCTTAATCATGTCCCAAATATCGTAAGGCCTAAATTGGATTGCATGCAATAACCATGAAACTGACAAGGTCGACTGAACTGCACAAGAAACATCCTCAATTAATCCGCGGGAAGGCCTATGGAATTTAAGAATCTGTTTAATCACTTTTTCAAACTCATCAGTCGACCGATCCCATGATGGCCATTGCCCACTCGTTATCATGGCGTTCTTTTTTAATTCTTCTCGAAGGGAGGAATTTTTTATGCATTTAATTGCATCTCGAACCCCAATCTCGTCACCAATTTCCAGCAAAAGACTATTTACATCATGAATCATGTAATCTTCATGCCCCGTTACCTTGTAAGAAATCGCGGTTCCGCCACAATGAAACATCTCCAATGGCGGGCCAAACATTCCTTCCACCACACTTAGTTTCACCAGAACATCATACTGTCCATATATGGTCGATATCTCTCTTTGCGGGATCTGAGAAAATACGCTATTAACTCCGGGATATTCCTTACATGGCGAACTTGTTAATAATCCTATATTATTCACTCTAGAAGAAGCGCAAAGCTCAATCGCTCTTTCTGTATTCTTAAATGGAACACCCAGAGGCCCCTCTACTAAAAAAGAAACCCCCTCCTTTTTATTACCCCCTCTTACAAGAGGCCCAAATAACTCCTTTCGTATCCCGTTTGGAACAACAAAACAAGTTCTTCCATAAGTGTCTGTAAGGAATTTAGCAATCCATGTCGACTCCGTGATAATAGGCAAAGGCAGCCGATAAGAAAAGTCGATTAACGTCTTATTATCAAAGGAGGAATTATCGTAAAATCGTGATTCAATCGATTGACAAAAATATACGAAAACATTCGCCTTGATGCGATTCAGATTAAATATCGTACGCCACCAAGTCGCAATTGCCACATCAAATCTTCGCCCCGAAACCTCATCGTATGTCACAAATATGAGATCGCTTCCATACGGATGCCAAGAGACACTCTCATAATCAACATGATATTCGGTACAGATTACAACATAATACCCCCGTCGTTGCAAACCAGCAGCGTGTTCAAAAATAACATTAGTCCCGCCGGAAATCGACTGAGATCCCAGAAGAAATATGATTGAAGCTTTCTTATTTTTCATAGACACTCTCCACTAAATGGCCTTAGTTTGAATATAAGTTCAAGCGATCTTCCAATTGCTTAATATACAAATCTCTCTCTGCAACTAATTTATCCGTATTATCGAGAGCTATTTTCATCTGTTTTATAAAATCATCTCTCTCTGCAACTAATTTTTCCGTGTTATCGAAAGCCAGTCTTAATGGATGTGTGGTTTCGGCATCATAATCAACAATATCCATATTGAAAGAGAATTCATTTGCAATCTTTACCTCATTCTCCAGTGTTTTATTGCTTGCGATAAATAAAAACGATCCCAATTTGTTTTCTAATCTAATATTTTGATCATGGATGGTTGAAGAAAAATCTTCAGGAGTGTTGCCAAACCTAAACAACGAGCCAATAGAAGTACTGACATTTCCAATAATTATGAATTTAAACCTCTTCCTTAACGCTTTCTCAATATCATCAATTGAAAACATCCTTTTATGATAAGGATTTTCCCCATAGACTTCTCGACAACGCAGCTCCATTGATTTCGTCGGAACAGAACCTATAAACAACCCACCAGGAGCAAGCACCCTTTCTATTTCTTTTATAGATTGTTCCACATTATCAACATGCTCAAGCGTTTCTAGGGAAACAACGGTATCCATCGAAGAATTTAACAGGGGTATCCGTTCCAAGCTCGCCAATTTAAAGCGAATGTTTGATTGATTAAGATACTTAGTCGTCGCAATATCTAATGCCTCTTGCGAAACATCCATTCCGATGTAACTTCTTACACTTTCGCCAGATGCAAGTACTTGACTTCCATAACCAACCCCGCACGCAATATCAAGCACGTTTCCCTTAGCAAAATTCGATATCCATTCATATCGATGTCGATGCTCTATAAGGATAATTTTTCTTTCACTCTCCACATTAATACGTTCCATAATATTCATCTCCAATTGTGATCTATCAAAAATAATCCCTCATTATAATTTGTATTCCGCACGGAAAATCTCTTAATGCCACCAAGGAAATGAATCGGATTGACAAGGTTAATCTTATTCCTCGAAACTATTGAATTGATAACGTACTCTCCGTTGTTCAGAATAAGTTTCGGAATCTCTATATCAACATACCCCCTCGCGATCATCTCTGACGAAAGTGTAATCGCGTCAACAAAAGAATTCAACGCGAAGCAGTATTGATTATTCTCCCTCAAATGAATACCAAGTCCGATTACGATGCCATCCAAATCAACCCCTTTCTCTACGGAATATTCAACACGAAATACTACTCCAGCCCCTGAAACTAGAACGTTCTTCTCGCTGTTTCCGTCGATATCGAATATTCTTATTCTCTTTAATTCTATCTCCCTACTTCCTCGATTTCTTTCCTCAATCTCTTCCGCTTGTTTCAGGATATCATCCTTTTCGATTTTAATCTCCAAATCCTTTTCCGCTCTCTGCTCGCCTCGAAGACGGTTCTCCTCATCCGACATGTTTTCATAAATATAGGCATTTCCAACCCCCTCCGCATCGCCGATCGTTACGATTTTTCCATTTCGAAGAAGTACCGCGCGGTCGCAGTAGCGTTGGACGGTGGCGATATCGTGTGAGACGAGGATGACAGTCTTGCCTAGCTCCTTGTACCGGCTGAATTCGGTCAGGCACTTGGACTGGAAGTTGCTATCCCCAACTGCCAATACTTCATCCATGAGAAGTATTTCCCGATTGGCATGGATGGAGACGGAGAAGGCGAGGCGGACCTGCATACCGCTACTGTAATTCTTCAGTTTCTGGTCGATGAACCGTTCGAGTTCGGAGAAGGCGACGATAGCGTCGAATTTCTCGTCGATCTGCTTTTGGGTCATGCCGAGCACCGTCGCGTTGAGGTACACATTGTCCCGACCGGAAAGCTCGGGATTGAACCCGATGCCGAGCTCGAGGAAGGGAGAGATCATCCCATCAATCTTCACCTTGCCTTTGTCGGCTTCATAGATACCGGCGAGGACTTTGAGGAGTGTAGACTTGCCGGAACCGTTGCGTCCGATGATGCCGAAAAATTCCCCTTTTTTCACCTCGAAAGAGACGTCATCGAGCGCTTTGAATTCCTCATACGTCCGCTCCCCGTTGAAAGCGGTCGTGAACGCACCCCGAATAGAAGTAACCTTCTCGTGAGGGATACGGAAGGTCTTGGAGACGCGGGAGACGGAAATGGCAATATTAGAATCCATCCTAAATAATTTGAAATTTTAAGTTTGAAATTTGAACTGAGTTTTAAATGTCTAAATTTTAATTTCGTTATTCCTGCCCTCTATTGTGATGATGATCTTAGAAAAAATCATAGTCAACTCATGCGCTTCCTGCCAATACTTCATACATTCATCGGTATGTTCAGGTGAGGCTTTTGCAATCATCTTCAACCAATACTTTGTTTCTTTTGCCTCCTTCTTGCAAATATAAATCTTATTTTTGAAATCCTTCTTCGAACTAGCGCCATTCGCCTCACAATAATTTGCTCCTATACTTGTAGCTGACCTGATAAGCTGACTCACGAGTGGCAAAACCACCATGTCTTTTTGCACCTTTCTAATTAAGTCAATGATATCCTCACTGAATTTTGCAGTTCTGCCTTCTAAATTGTATTTTTCTTGGGTTTTTTCCATTTAAAATTTGATGTTGATATTGATTTTAAATTTCAAACTTAAAATTTCAAATTCAGACACCTTTTCCCTTAGTTGGATCTCTTTTTACTCATCAAGTTTATCATTATAGAGGCAAAAATGCAACGATTAGCCTATTCCCCGACTATTTCCCAGTATCCGCCCTTATCGGGACCGATTCGTCGTATAATTCCCTTCCCCTTTAAAACATTGATATTATACTCGACTGTTTTTTTGGAAATATTCCCTTTTTTTACCATTTCCTCTTTAGATATTTGATTGTTCTGCCTGATCAATGTAACAATGATCTTCTGTTTTTCATTCAACTTTTCTACCCCCTTTTCTACCCCCTTTTCTACCCCCTTTTCTACCCCCTTTTCTACCCCCTTTTCAAGGTCTTTCTTATATTTCTGCATTCTCTGTTCT
>CAIOMK010000053.1 GCA_903859375.1 Candidatus Moraniibacteriota bacterium | reverse complement strand
GTGAAGGGGAGCGAGTGAACTGCTTCACTCGCGAGTGGGATGAGAACGGATTTCCCCTGAAAGGGAAATCAGTGGCTCGAAGAGGAATCCCACCCCCGCAACAAGGAACAAAGTGACGTGGTGAAGGGGAGCGAGTGAACTGCTTCACTCGCGAGTGGGATGAGAGCGGATTTCCCCTGAAAGGGAAATCAGTGGCTCGCAGGGGGTCCTGCATACGCTGGGTGCTCCGCATAGCGGAGCAAATCCCGTCTCCCTCCTCCACAAAAACCTAAGGCGGTACGGAAACGTCAAGAAAGCCGCGCAAGCGGCTTTCTTTGTTCGTAATATAAACGATATGTCACAAGAGACACAAAAAACAGCAGCCAGACTTCCGGCGAAGAAGATTCTTTCTTGGTACTGGAAGGTTGTCCGAACCTATCGCTTTCACATATTTGGCGCATTGTTTCTGTATGGAACCGGTTCGGTGATCTCGAATGCCGGGATGCCGATCGTCCTCAAGAACATCATCGATATCGTCTCCGGTGGCGCCGGGACGTCCCGTGACGGTGTCTGGGAATTGTTTTTTATCCTTGTTTCATTTCAGACAGCGGTATATGTCCTGTTCCGTGGCGGTGATTTTCTCTATTTCCTCTCACAAAGCAAGGCACGTCGTGACTTGTCCCGTTTCGCGTTCGACCAGTTGCAACGGCACTCATACGAATTCTTCTCAAATCGTTTCTCAGGCAGTCTCGTTTCCCAGGCCCGTCGTTTCGTCGACGCGTTTGAGACAATAGAAGATGTGTCTGTGTGGACGTTCTGGCTCTCGGGAATCCGATTGGCCAGCATGCTGGTCGTCCTCACCTCCTTCCTTCCGTCTTTGGGTTTGTTGTTTTTCGTCTCCATCGTGATCGTCGTCATCGCGGGATCGCCGTTCCTGCGCGCGCAACAGAAGCGCAATGCCGAAGAGGCAGCGGAAAATACCAAAGTGACCGGATTCTTTTCCGATTCCATCTCGAATATCCTGACTGTGAAACTGTTCTCCGCGATAAGTGCCGAAAAGAAGTCCTACCACCTTTGTACGGAAAAGGAAGAACATGCGCGGAAGAATGCGACCATCGCATTTATCCGGTTCAGCGCCGTGCAGAACGGACTGTCCATATCGCTCCAAATCGGTATCTTCGCCTACTCCTTATATGCATGGTCACGCGGGGAGATCTCAGCCGGAACGGTCGTGGTCGTTCAGACGTTCATCACCGGAATCTGGAGTCTCGTGTGGGACCTTTCGAATTCGACTTCGCGAATGCTCAAGGCCTATGCGAACGCGTCCGAGATGGTGGAGATATTCGAATTGCCGACCGATCTTGCCGATCGGGAACATCCGGAAGTATCTCACATATCAAAGGGCGCCATCGAATTCCGTGACGTATCATTCCGATATGCCGGCGGTGATTCTGTATTCTCGCATTTCTCTTTCTCCGTTCGCGCGGGGGAGAAAGTCGGTCTCGTGGGGCCGTCTGGCGGAGGGAAATCAACGGTTACCAAACTGCTGTTACGGTTCGCAGATCCCCAGGAGGGCGGTGTATTCGTCGACGGGCAGGATATCCGGAATATCCGACAAGACGACCTTCGTGGCGCCATCTCGTACGTCCCGCAGGACCCACTCCTGTTCCATCGTTCATTGCGGGAGAATATCGCCTATGGAGATCCTGATGCGTCGGAAGAATCCGTACTTTCCGCATCTAGGAGGGCTCATGCGGACGATTTCATCATGCGGCTGTCGGACGGGTACGAGACGCTTGTCGGCGAGCGCGGTATAAAATTGTCCGGAGGCCAGCGTCAGCGTGTCGCCATCGCCCGTGCGATTCTCAAGAATGCGCCAGTACTCGTCCTCGACGAGGCGACGAGTGCGCTCGATTCGGAAAGTGAACACGCCATCCAGGAAGCATTGGTCGAGCTTATGAAGGGAAAGACCGCAATCATCATCGCTCATCGGTTGAGTACGATCCGCCGTATGGATCGCATCGTCGTTTTGGGTGAGAACGGTACTGTCGAGGAAGAGGGGACTCATGATGAGCTTCTTTCAAAAGACGGTCATTATGCGGCTCTTTGGGCCCGGCAGACCGGTGGCTTCATCGACGAAGACCCGGAGAACGGAAAGGAAACCTCATCTTTTGTTTCCGTTGTTTGACTCTTTGGCTGGAATCGGGTATCCTTGCATGGAATCCGGTTCTGAAAGGACCGGAGTGGTTGTGTGGTTTCGCCCCGTGCCGTCCTCATGCCAGGGTAGCTCAGTTGGTTAGAGCACAGGACTCATAAGCCTGGGGTCGAGAGTTCGAATCTCTCCCCTGGTACCAGATCGGTTTGGGACGGCCCGCATTCGGGTTCGGTTGGGGAAAATATGCGTTGGATCGGTAGCTCAGTTGGTTAGAGCGCCGCCCTGTCACGGCGGAGGTCGCGAGTTCGAGTCTCGTCCGGTCCGCCTTTGCTGCGCTGAAGCGCAGCTACGGCGGGACACAGCCCGCAGTAGATGAATGAAAGTGAGAGAGAACGAAGTGAACAAGGTCCGGAAACGAGCCGATGGTT
>CAIOMK010000052.1 GCA_903859375.1 Candidatus Moraniibacteriota bacterium | reverse complement strand
CTACAATGATCTTGAACACTGCGGATTGGACGGGAAAAGTCCGAACGAATATTTGAAAGAATTCGAATTAATCAATCCGCCAAATGTGTGTTCCTAAAACACGATTGTTGGAATAGGCCATACCGAAAGGTTATTCCCCTGTCGGGGAAAGAGAGAGGACATAAGCCTCACCGTCCGTGAAAAACGGGTCTCCTGAAAAGTTTTTTCCGAGTACCGGATCGACAAAGTGAATCTTTTCGGTGGACATGATGAGTCCGGTCCCCGAAAGATCACCGAGAAGTGTATCACGCTCGGTATCGATATCTGGTGAGATACGATGTGTAATGATCCATTTGATGCCGACATCAAAGCTGGCTGTCCCGACATAAACGGAACGTCCGTCCTGCGTCCTGATGGAGGTTTTCCAAAACCGCGCATGATGCCGGGCACTGACAGTGCCTGCATTCGTCTGTTTCTGAAATCCGAAGGCATGCACCTGCGTGTTCCAAAACGACGGGGTCATAGGCGCGGTCGGATAGCTCAATTTCATAACCGCGGCATCGGCGAGCCGTATCATATTCACGACCGTCACCGGATCCGACAACTTCCAACCTGCCCGGTCCATCAGGGCTATCAATGAGCCGTCATCTCGTGCGACGACGATGAAACTCATCGGTTCCTGATGTGTTCCGGAAAACGTTTCCGAATAGTGTGGCAGACCGAGCCTGCCGAATTCACCGACGACGTCGTTTGAGACTTCGGCTGACACACTCCGGTCGACCACTAACCGGGCCGGCGAATAGTCGATACCCCGACTGACATACCATGTCACAAGAATGACGCACAGCACTGCGGACGCAAATCGGCGATGCTTCACGATCGGCCGGCCGGCACCCTTCGCTGTTTTCCGTCGGCGTTTCCCCATCTCAGCGATACTGATACCGATGATGAGCCACAATCCCCCGAGCAGGTATCCTCCCCAGACGTCACTCAGGAAGTGGACGCCGAGATACAGACGGCTCAATCCGATTGCGAAGATGATTGAAAGTGTCAGAAACAGGATACCGGTCCGATACCGGCGTTTTTTCAGCTTCACGGTCCGAAGCAACACGTACGCGACAAAACCGTAGAGTGCGACCGAAAGCGCCGCGTGTCCGCTTGGAAACGAGAATGATGACTCGAGATAATAGGCGATTGACGGGCGCGGTCGGTGTATGAAAATTTTGCCGAGGGATGCGAAAAGTTGGCTTCCGCCGAGTGTGATCAGAAACGGCAGGATGTATTTCCTCCGATCCCAGACAACGGCCAATGCCGAGACGATCACCGCCAAAAGAATCACGATATCCCGACGTGCGAGTAATGTGATCCACAAAAAAACACGTATGAACCCGGTATCCCGAAAAGCATACATCAGGTTCGCGACGCGCGCGTCCACCGATATGATCGGCTCGGCCGTGATGATGCCTTCGACGATACCGGACAGGAGGAATACGAGATAGACCGCCGCCAAGAAAAAGAGAGTGAGAGGCAATCCTGTAAATCTCCTGTGACTGAAACGTCGCCTCATGAAACTGATCGTCTTCGGATGTCCCTCCATGAAAGTGCGGATGTCCTGATTTCCCATAATTCCCTCCCCCATAGACCGGATGATCGATTTGGAAACCCGTACGAACGGACGGAGTTTTTTGGATATGAACCACAAGAGGAACAGGATCGCTACGGTAAGCAGCAGGAAAAAGGACGCCCGAGTGAACCAGGTCTCGATCACCGCCGCCGCCCCACCGAAAAAATACCCGAGTGTCAGATGCGACCACGCCCACAGGAGTGACACCGCCACGTCCCAGACAATGAAGCGCCACCAGTCCATGTGAGACAATCCCGCGACAAACGGGATGATCGGGCGGAGCGGACCGACGAACCGACCGAGAAAGATACTCTTTTCCCCGTGTACGTGAAAGAATTTTTTTCCTTTCTCGAGATACGACGGCCGGAGAAAACGGTTTCCTTCACGGAACAGCTTCTTGCCACGGATACCGGACCGGTACCCGATCACATCGCCCAGGACGGCCCCTGCGGTGACAAACCAAATCAGTACTCCAAAACGAAGAAATCCCTGCGATGCGAAGAAGCCGAGGATGACGATGAGCACCGTCCCCGGAAACATGAGTCCGATGAACGGCAAGGACTCGGCAAGTGCGATCCCGAAAGCGACAAAATAACCGGCTGTCCCGATATGCTGTACGGATGGCAGAAGGGAGGCGAAAAATTCCATAAACGGTACATCAGAAAAATCATGGGGACGGATACGCCCACCCATCGGGATAGTTTCCCGCATTTTCAGAAGTCACGCAAGGCGTCAGAGGCTCCCTGCGAATCTACGAACGGCTCCTGACCGGCTTGAACCGATCTGGGAAGCGCTCCCCGAGCAACCGCATCGAGTTCGCAAGTGGGAGGAAATCCGTCAGGAAATTATACGCCGCGGCTCCCTCGGGACCGATGACCCGGTTGAAAACGAGCACGAGTCCGATCACATTCACGATGCCCCAAATAACGAAATCCTGTCGGGCGATTTTCGCGACGGAATGGCCTATATCGATCGCTTCCGGGATCTTCGAAAAGTCGTCCTTCATGAGTGCCACGTCCGCCGCCTCGATAGCCACGTCCGATCCGATGACGCCCATCGCGATACCAACATCAGCGAGCATGAGCGAAGCGGCATCATTCACGCCATCGCCGACCATGGCGACCTTGCCGTGACCGCGCGCGATATATTCCTTCAAGTGTTCCAACTTGTCCTCCGGCAGGAGATTCGCATGATACTCGGTGATGCCGAGCGTATGCGCGACTTTCCGTGCGACTTTCTCGTTGTCACCGGTAAGCATCACGATGTTCCGGACACCGAGCTCCCGAAGGCGCGCAATCGACGCCCTCGCTTCCGGACGGATCTCGTCATCAAGCAGGATCGCACCGACAAGATGGCCGGCGTATGCGACCAGGAGCACACTCCCTACACCGTCTTGCGCGATATCGGCGATTTTCTTTTGGTCCTCTTCGGAAAGGATCACCCCTTCCGCCTCAAGGAAAGGAAGCTTGCCACAAAGGATTCGTTTCCCGTCGAACATGGCGCATGTTCCTTTTCCTGAAAATTCCCTCTGTTCGGAGACCTCTCCGAATGCGATGTTTTTCTTCTTCGCATACCGGATGACCGCCCGCGCCACCGGATGAGTGGAGATGGAACTCGCACTCGCGGCGAGCATGACAAGGTCGGATTCCGAACGGCCGTCAAAGATGATCACCTCCGCCACCCGGAGTTTGCCACGGGTGAGCGTACCGGTCTTGTCGACGATAAGTGTACGGACCTTCGTGAGTCCTTCGAGATACGATCCCCCCTTCACGATGATCCCCCGCTGTGCGGCATTGCCGATCGCCACGAGAAACGCCATCGGAAGCGCGACCGCGATATCGTCGGCACACGTGACGAGAAGAACCGACAAAACGAGATCGAGATCGCGCGTGAACGCATAAAGAAGAACGGTGACCAGAAGAGAGGCACTGATATACCATCCGGCAAAACGGTCCGCAATCGTCTCGACACCCGCCTTACTGCCTTGCGATTCCTCGACGAGCTGTATGATCTTCTCGAACGCGGTATCCTTGCCGACCCGCTCGGCGCGGATCGTGAACGATCCCGATACGGCCAGAGTCGAGCTTAGCATCATGTCGCCGACCGTGCGATCTATCGGGAGTGATTCTCCCGTAAGGGAAGACTGATCCACCTGCCCTTCCCCTTCGATGACGACACCGTCGATCGGAATCCGCTCTCCGACTCCTATCACGATGAGGTCGTCTTTCTGGATCGATGCGATGGGCTCCTCGACAATGGTATCACCACGCCTGACACGCACCCGATCGGGACGGAGCTTCATAAGACTCCTGATGGCGTTCCTGGCACGGTTCTCGGTATAGGAATCGAAGATACGCGCGGAAGCGAGCATGAGTCCGATAAATGCGGCCGGTGCCCATTCGCGATTCAGGATCGAGACGCCGAGAGCGATGCTCGCGAGGAGATCGACTGTGATCCGTTTTTCATAGAGTGCAGCGATCGCGCTCCGAAGAACCGGAATAGCCGAGACACCGGCAAGAACACCGAGCATCACATCGGCGACATCGATCGGGATGACCCGGGTATAGTGCAAGATGAGCGCGACCCCGAGCACTCCAAGAAGCGGCTTGTCGAATCCGACAGATTGCAACCGGCCTATAAGTTTTCGCACCATATGCATATGTTCAATTTTGGCTGTTCACGACCGGTTCTTTCTTTTTCAAAAAAACACCTTTCAACCGTTCCCATACCAGCATCCGTATGCCGAGAAATTCCAATCCGAGTATGATGATCCACGAAGCCGGGAAAAATGGAATCAGATGCAAGATGAGGCCGAGGAGGATAAGAAAAACCCCGAATGACTTTTTCAGCCAGCCGTTCGGTTTTGCAGTTTTTTCCATTTCAATCGTCTCAGTTCCGAAATCAGCCATACGATACGGATGTTACTGTTCCACGACAGTATACCTTCAAACAAAGGCTTCTCAAAGCGGTATTGACGAAAAAACAATCAACCTGACAGGAACCGACCGGACCGTATGGCTCCTTATATGTGACCCTCGGATACGATGCTGGATGAGGGAACAAAAGCATCAAGCTTTTCTTGTATGAGCCCGGCATATTCCTCGACTGACAGCGCGGTTCCCCCATTTCGCTTCGTGGCTCCAGCGTTCCATCGTCCGCCGAAATCAGGCAATCCGAGTGTGTTGAGAGCGAAGCCCTCCGGTGCCGACTTGCCAAGCCTCGCCTTTATAAGAGTCTTTCCGGAGTCGTCCTTCATCGGACTCGCGACCAATATCACGGCGGCTTCCGGCAACAGACCGGGGAAAAATGCCGAATCGAGATGCGCCGTAGTCGATATGAAAGAAACCTTTCCCGTCGATCGGAATTCCTTGACCATTTCTTTCGTCATAGCCCGTTCCTTCAGCCGTTCGTCAAGCAACGCTTTGGCCTCCGGCTCCAATGCCTCTTCATGCAGTAACAGATCGAGGTTTCGTAACGAGAATTCGATGTCGCGCCGTTTCTGAAGCGCCTGCAACAGATCGGCGATGTCGTTCTCGTCCCCCGTATGATCGGCCGCGATGGCTGCCGCGTTGAATCGCTCCGACGGGGGCAGGATCTTCCTGACGATGGCACTCGAAAGGATGCTGTCGCAATCCGTATGATTGACGAGCACGACCGCGTCGTCCGGAAACGGCTCAGCGTTCGATTGTCTGATGGCAAGCGTCGTGCTTGAAATGAGCTTGGACATGCGCGGAGTCGGTGCGTGATGGTCGACACTCATGACATATCCGCTCACGTATCCACCGGGCGTTTCCCATCCGCTCTCCGCATCCGCGACCCGGAAATCACACACGATGATATCCTTTCCGGGAAATATGTCCTCGAGTGTTTCGCGATCGATGATGGGAAACTCGTCAAGCATCGTGATCGGACGCTCCGAAAGCATCTCGACGAAACTTTTTCTTTCCTCAACGATTTTTTCCGGCATGGATGGCATCTCACTGGAAGACATACTCGTGTTCGATATGAATAAGGATTTTTTCCCGCTCTGACCTGTCACAAGACTCCTTGTTCCCAGGTTCACACGTCGGAATACCGTCAGCCACTGAAGAACGAATAGAACAGCACCGAGACCGCGAGTGCCATGATGACGAACGCCATTCGGACGAACACGTTCGAGACCTGTCCGTTCCGATATTCCCCCATGATGGATTCATTACTGCCGACTTTGGCTATCACGAACAGAAGCGGGACGGCGGCGATGCCGTTGAACACGGCGGTGAATATCAGGGCCTTGATCGGATCGAGTCCGATAAAATTCATAGCCAATCCGACGAACGTGGCAAGGATGATGATTCCGTAAAAACCTTTCGCCTTGTTGAATTTCCGATAGAGACCCTCTTTCCATCCGAGCGCCTCGCTGATCGCGTATGAGGACGAACCGGCAAGGACCGGTACGGCCAACAATCCGAGCCCGATGATCCCGATGGAGAAGATACCCTTTGCCACGAGTCCGGCATTCGGAAAGCTCCGGACCAACGGTTCGAGCGCCCTGGCGGCATCGGCGGCGGTATGTATTTCCGTGACACCGCTCTTGAACAGCGTGGAGGCACAGGCGATCACGATAAACCATGCCGTCAGGCTGGCGAGTGTCATCCCGACGAAATTGTCGACTTGCAGATTATGAAGGAACCGCCGGGTCGCCTTGGGATGCACGCCGATCTTTGCACGGTTATGTTTTGCGATCTCTTCCTCCACCACCTCCGAAGTGTCCCAAAAAAACAGGTACGGCGAGATGGTCGTCCCAAGCATGCCGACGAAAAGATATATCGTTTCAAAAGTGATTTTCGGCGTAATAGTGAACGTATTGGCGAATATTTCCAGCCAATCCTGATTCACCATGAACACGGTTATCGGGTAGGCGAGAAGCGTTATGGCGAGCCACTTCAATATCTTGGCGTATGTCTTGTAGTTCACGAAGACCACCAACAAGACGATGATGACAGCGTAGAAAATCGCCAACAAAGCGAACGGAGCGTCTATGAACAGCTGTGTCGTCGCGGCCATCGCTCCCAGATCCGCACCGATATTGATGGTATTGGCGATGACAACGAGTCCGACCGACATATAGAGAAGTTTCTTGCTATAGTGCTCCTTGATGACCGAGGCCAGTCCCTTGCCGGTGATTGCACCGATACGGGAACAGCTCTCCTGCACCGCGAGAAGAAACGGGTACATGAGCGGGAACGCCCACAGCAACCCGAGTCCGTACCCTGCCCCCGCCTGCGAATAAGTCGCGATGCCCGACGGATCGTCGTCCGCCGCGCCGGTCACCAGCCCGGGCCCGAGAATATGCAAAAACCGGCTGTACCGCTTCCGATTCAGCATGTTTTTCTTGATATTGTGCGCCAGCCGTTCCGTCTTGGTCAGTCTCCGGTGCGCACCCGTCTTCGCCGTCTTGTCGGTAAGATCCATTGTTTCGATCATGACGGTATGTTCGCTTATCGTTCCTTAATAGTACTATAACGCTGACATTCACGAAAGCGAGAAAAAATACGGGACCCATTCAGGGTCCCGTATTTCTTTCGGTGCGGAGAGAGAGGGATTCCTCCTTCCTCGTCGATTCGCTGTGTAAGCGAATCTCCTCATCCGGAGCCCGCCAACAGAAAAGGGGTCAAGTACATTTTTTAGGCCTGCCTTTTTCTCGGAGACTCGATTCTAGTCCGAGCACCTTCGCAATATCCTCAACCCAGCCACTCTCTCCGAACGGTCTATTTTTCT
>CAIOMK010000051.1 GCA_903859375.1 Candidatus Moraniibacteriota bacterium | reverse complement strand
TCGGGACTTGCAAAGAAAGATGAGACGGTGGAATATGTACTACAATGATCTTGAACACTGCGGATTGGACGGGAAAAGTCCGAACGAATATTTGAAAGAATTCGAATTAATCAATCCGCCAAATGTGTGTTCCTAAAACACATACCCTATCAGGCAACAAAAAACGGAGTTGCCTTATTCGGCAGCTCCGTTCCGTTTCTTTCAGGGACATCGGTTCCATCGTGGCGCGAATCTTCGACTCTCCCGACAGGTCACACCATGTGTGACTCTTCGGGAAGGAACGTCGATATATTCACGGCATGACGGTACGTGGGATCCGATCAGGTGTATCGGGCCTGATCCGGGTAAACGGAATATTCTTCACATCGATACTCTTCGTCCCTCCGACCAACAGCAATTCGGCATCAGCCTTGTCATCGTCGGATAGCGTGATACTCGACGGGCGCAGATTCCCGGACTCATCCCGGCAACCTGAAAGTGCGACTAGCATCATCCGTCTCGACTTGGTGAGCCGATACAATGCACCGAGCTCGTGCTCACCTTCTGTGTGCAATGCTAGGGCTATCTCTTTGGCTCCGGCATCGTCATCGGCATAAAACACGTATGACAACCTTCGTTCACAGGACGACACCTCATGTGCCGGACTCTTGAACACACAAAAAAATAAATGTTGTATGCCATTCTGTTTGGTCATTACTCCCCCTATTTTCAACATTGAAATATGGTAACGTACGATTTTGGAAACAGAATCATACCATTTTTTTTCACGAAAGTCAAAAGAGAAACGGAGTCGATTGATTCATCGACTCCGTCTTTCGTCGCAAAACGGCGTCCATTTCATATCGGATCAGCCGATATTCCTTACTCGGGTCAGCGGTATATTGCACACATCAATAAGGTATTCGCTTCCCACCAACAAGAGACCCATAGTCTCTTCTTCTAAGACCGTCAGCGCTCCGCCGGGATGGATGAAAGGCACCTTGTGAACGATACTTTCCAACTTCCGGCTTTCATTGAAGCGCCACAGTCCGGCAATGTCCCTCTTGCCATCCACGCTTATCCTGCAAGCCGTCCCTCCGGCGACGTCGTCGTTTTCGGCATAGAACACGAACGACCGCGAACAGGGTCTTCCCTCGGCATTATCACACGCGAGATACACATACATGACATAGTACAATCCTTCGGTAACCGTCTTTTGTTCCATGGCTCTCCTTATGTTTTTGAATCGACTATGGGCAACAATTGCTTATGACCCACCAGATGCAATCCGATTTTCTTTTTCTTCCCGACCGACAACCGCTTCGGATCAGCCGACATCGGGGTACTCACGATAATCGGCATCAACAGATGGGTGGCATCGACCCTGTACAGACCTATGAGCACTTTGATGTCCTCATAGCTCATCGCGACCGCCAGCGATTCCGCGTCCTTGTCATCATCGGCATAGAACACATATCCCGGAGCGCAGGCATCGACGATAGACTCCTCTTGAGGATACGAGAACAAGACATAATAGAGATGTTGCATCACTACCCTTTCCTTCATAATTGTTTCCCTTGTTTTGATTCACATTGAACGGATATGACACGCGTACGACACGATCACACCGTCTCCCGATATACGGACACACGGGGAAGCCGAAAGATTATCGGCTCCCTCTCCATGCGCCCCTTCCAACCGATTGCGGTCGTGCGATGTCACTCCCGTTTTCAAACGATCTCACTCACTCATCAGTATGATTCTCGCCCTGAGGATAGGAATACTCGTGATATCCATCAGGGCGATGCTACCGACCAGTCGCAGACCGATTTCCCGCTTCTCTTCGTTCGTCAACCGCCGAAGCGATGTCGTGATGGCGGGACTGACTACGACCTGCGTCATCCTGTTGTCATTCCCGATCCGGAACAATCCCGTGAGCTCCTTTATTCCTTCATAACTCATCGAGATTGCCAGTTCCTCCGCTTCCTTGTCGTCGGTAGCGTAGTAGACATATGCCGGTGCATGATCGCCGGAAACCGACTCTTCATGCGGATATGAGAACACGACGTAATAGAGGTGCTGAGCCACTATTTTTTCTTCCATTTTACCTCCCGGTTTGGTACATTGATTGTTGTGGCACCCTGTACGGGCGCCGGTGTATTGTATTGGAGCCCTCCGGCCGCCTATCCGCATATGCGGATATCTTTGCCGGATACGAAACGATACCTGATATCGGTACGAGCACGGAAGCGGAACGGGAAACATTCCCATTTCGCGGTACGCTCATTCGAACCGAATTCAACTATTCCTTCATTTTTTTCAGAGACCTGGTCAGAGGCAGATGTAATACGTTCGGGACGCTCATGGTACCGACCCGCTGAAGGGCGATCTTGCTCTTGAGATCGTTCGTTATGTCGAAAGGTGGGCATTCCGGCGGATATTGCAACTCTATCTTCCGCAATTTTTCCTCGTCCGTAAAATAGTACAGCCCGAGAATCTCCTTTTGTCCCTCGATCCTCATACCGCGTGCCACCTTCTGGGCAAACTGGTCAGAGTCGGCATAGAAAACGAACGACTCGTTCCTGTTCGCATCATGTGGGCAGATGAAATTGACGTAATAGAGCCCCTCAAGACCGACTCTTTTCTCACGCGTATCCATCATCCTGCGATTGTTGCGAGGAGGGGGCTGTTCTTCCACATTCGACAGAACATCTTCTCCCGGAACGGCTTCTTTCACTTCCACCATCTTTTTCAATCGATTTTCCTCTTTCATGAGATCATATCTCACCTTCAGATTGGACGCCTCGAGCAAGGCAGTCTCCTTCCTTAGTCTCGCTTCTTCGAGCGATGCGGCAACCCGTAGTGATGCCTTCTTCTTTGCATCCTGCTTTGCCTCTTTCTTTGTCAACACCTTTTTCTTGGGCATAGCATCCTCCTTGATGTGTGCGCTAGATGAACTGTTAAAGTACCTGTTTAAGTTCTAATTATAGCATTATTTAAGAAAATTGTCAAAAAAAAGGAGTCGATATGGCATATATCGACTCCACTCTGTCTACGGAGCCTGCGCACATCGGCTCCGCTTGAAACGCGACGTTCCGTATGGCTCGTCAGTGAACCAGCACCTTCAAATGTTTCTTTATGCGGTGAGTATGCATATTCATCGAGAATGACGTGTCGATGTTTAGTACCAGCGTCAATCCGATCTGCTGTTTTTCGAGGATTGACAGTTGTACTTTCGCCGGCTCGATATCACCGAATCGTGAGATGATGGTCGGTACGTGTTTCGAATTGTACCGGCATATTATCAATGGCTCCTTTATGTCCGTTACACTCATCCTGGCCACGAGAGACTTGGCATGATTGTCATCGTCCGCATAGAACACGACAGACGGAAGGGCTCCATTTTGAAAGACTCCTTCCGCATACAGGAAATCAGCGAAATACAGATCCTGCTTGGCATTGTTTTGTTGATTCATGTAAACCTCCGGGGGTAATGATTGTAAAAAAACACCTCGTCGATCAATCGTGACCGTCGCTGGCAAACAATACCATTCAAATGAAGTATTGTCAATCTTTTGGTTCCGGTACGGGATCGTATCCTCCGGGATTCCACGGATGACATCGGGATATGCGACGGATGCCGAGGAGACTCCCCTTCATGATACCGAACCGATCGATCGCCTGATAGGAATATTCCGAACAGGTCGGATGGAATCGGCACGCCCCGCCAGGTATCATTTTCCCAAGTATCCCGTGATCGAGAGACAGGGTCTTCTGATAGACGCGAATGAGGATCAAAATCAGTTTTTTCATAAGAAAAGTTTGGCTTATAAACGACAACGCACAACCCTATACACGGCATCATACCAATCGGGTGAACATACTATTTTTCAAAGTCATACGGAAAGGATCATGACAGTCCCCATCATCCATCAACAATTGTCATCATCCATTCGCCTTTCGCGATGATTCATACCCACATCGAAGAATGGTACGCCGAATCGTTTTGTCTGTAAACGCCACATCTGGTATACTGGAGGAAAAGAAACACGAAAAAAGACTATGAACATGATCCGGTCGGGCAATTTTACGTGGATCGATTTTCTCGACCCACAACAGGGAGATATCACCTATCTTCAGGAAAACTTCGATATCCATCCCCTCGCACTCGAGGAACTGATCACGCCGACATACCAGCCCAAGGCCGTCCAATACGAGAACTGCCTGTTTTTGTCGATTCATACCCCGCTCTTCGATACCGCGCTTCGGACGACCTATCCCGGCGAGCTCGACATCATCCTGACCGACAAATACATCATCACCTCGCATCGGCACGACATCTACCAGGTGCGCGAGTTTTTCGACAAACTCAACAATAGCAAGGGACACCAAAGGACATACTTCGACAAGACGCCGGCGCATCTCCTCTATCACATCGTCGAGATTCTTCTCAATTCCTGCTTTCCGAAGCTCCATCATATCTCCGAGAACCTCGACTATATCGAGACACAGGTTTTCTCGGACCACGAGAAGGAGATGGTCACCGAGATTTCCATCGTGAAGCGCGATATCCTCAATTTCCGGCGGACGCTCAAGCCACAGCGGACGATACTCGATTCGCTCTCCCAAAAGGAACACCCCTTCGTGGCGGACGAGCTCAAGGTATATTTCCAGGACCTCATCGGCACGAACATACGCATCTGGAACATACTCGAAAGCGCCAAGGAGACGATCGAAGCACTCGAGGAGACCAACAACTCGCTCCTTTCGAACAAACTCAACCTGACGATGAAGATCCTCACGATTTTCAGTGCGGTACTACTACCGATCACACTCTATTCGAACGTGATGGCGATGAGCGTTTCCATACCGCTTTCCAAAAACCCCGACGGATTCTGGATCCACTCGGCCGTCATGCTCGTCTTAGCCCTCGGCACCATCCTCATCTTCCGCGCCAAGAAGTGGTTCTAGACGGTGCACACCGACCGTGCGACAAGAAAAAAGAGCGCTTGTTCGAGCGCTCTTTTTTTGTTCGGTTTCACGGGCTATATCAGCGCCGCGTTGATGATGGAAACCACGAGATTCGTGAAGATTTTCGTTTCAATCGACACTTCCTCCACCATCTCGGCGAAATACTCGTTCGTGAAGGGTCGGTAGTCCGGCCCGCTTGCGGATATCTTTTCTTCCGGAATTTTTTTCACGAAAGCATGTATCTCTTCGGGAGTCAGGCGAAGTATCCTCGGCTCGAGCCTCACCCGTTCCATATTCATTTTCCGAATCACTCCTTCCGTCCCCGTCTTGCCGACCGCTATACCCACCCTGTAGACGAATGTCTTCCCGACGATCCTCTTGAAGTTTTCTTCGAGCTCCTCGGATGTATGTGCGGTGAGCAACTCCTCATCATGGAAGGTCGCTGTCGAATGAAATCCGAAAATAATCGAATTCCGCGGAGCTTCCATATCCACATAGCGAAGCACTTTTTCCTCGGCGAGGCGAAGGACCTTTTTCCTCTGATCGGTCAGAGTGTCATCACCTTGCGGAAGACTATAAATGTTCCATTCCGGCAGGATCAGATTCTGCACACCGCAGATCTTGAGGGCATTTTGAAACAATGGCGCATTGTACGCGCCGACGGCGATTACTGGCATAAAACTCCTTTTTTTCGTTTGTGAAAATGATATGAAAGAAGAGGTATCTGTCGAGATACCCCTTCCAATGCTGTCGTTCGATCATAAGGTCACCATGCCGACCCGGGTGGATTTTTTTTTCCACGCGGGCAGGATCTCATTCACGGATGTCTCGAATCCGCCTATCAGGAATGCGTCCAACACGGCCGGTCTCATGACAAGCCTGTTGAGACGGGTGCTGAACGGATTGGATGCCGGAATGGACGCCCTACCCTCATCATTCCTCAGGATCTCTTCGAGTTCACCCTTCGCAAAAATGCGCAGTTTGAATTTTCTTCCGAGAACCGGAGCGGACAATGTCCCGCAAGCTTTGGTCATAAGACACACGCTCAGATAGACCCATACGTCGGCACCGGAAAGATCCGGCAACCGATACACGTCCACATTCGTCAGCACTCTCCCTTCATGCTCTACGACGATCATATCGCCGATAGTCATTTTGGAATGATAAGAATGTTGGATTTCGCGTGCCTTCCTGGTTGCTCCAAGATGAGCGATGACCGGAGGCGACTTGCTCGGATCACGCACCTGCTCGGCCGTATATTCGGACGTGTCCACCCATTTCACCTTCGGATTCGGTATGAATCCGTATTCCTCGAACACCGTACTCAGATTTTTCGCTGCCGTCTCGATTTGGGAATAGTTTCCGGCGATTTCGAAATTAACGAGAAGAGGTTGTGCCATGGAAGTATCTCCTTTATAAAATTGTTCAGGAACTGGATAACAAACAAAGGAACATTCAAAAACAATACCCGACATCCGGGTATTTGTCAATTGGATTCCTTTTGACGGAAGAAAAGTGAACTATCACTACATTTCTTCGGCGACACGCGGTGCGAGCTTGCGATAAGAAAAGATGCCGAGTGCAAAAAAGAGCACCACGGTAAGGAAGAACAAGGCGCTTTTCCACGGATCCGAGAAGTGATTGTTGATAAGCGCTTCCTTGGAAAAATGGATAATGAAAGCGATCGGATTGACCAGGAGAATCTGCTGGACGTTCAATGGCATCTGCTGGAGCGAATAGAAGACCGGTGTCGCGTAGAACAGGACCTGCAACAGTACTTCCCAGATCATCGACAGGTCGCGAAACCGGACGAACAGCGGAGCGCAAAGCAAAGCGAACCCGAGCACGATGACATAGATGAGGACGGAGAACAGCAAGAAGAGCAGAACTGCCGGAAAGCTTGGCAGGAACCGGCTCCAGGCGAAAAATATCACCACGACGACGAGGTTCATGACATAGATCATCGCAGCGTTCAATGTCGAGGCCATGATGATCGTCCAACGGGGAATATAGATTTTTGTCACGAGTTGAGCCTTGCCGACCAAAGATTGCATGCCGGCGCTCGTCCCTTCCGAGAAGAAGTTGAACATCAGGATGCCGACGAGGAGCTGGAGGGAATAATATTCCATCCCCTGCCCGCGGTTCACGAAAATGGAGGTGAAAACGAAATTGAGAATGGCGAACGTAAGGAGCGGTTTGAGCAACGCCCAGACATAGCCCAAAAAAGACCCCTGATATCGGAGTTTGAAATCGGTTTTGGCGAGCATCCAGATAAGCTCTCGGTAGTTCTCGTGCTGTCTCATGTGTTCCAGGTTAGCATGATATCAGGTACGGTTGCAATGCGGGAATCGTTATTTGTATGACCCGACATTGCAGGCATAGCTCCGTATGGCGCACGCATTGAACTGGGCCGATCCAGGGTTGATCGGGCAGCCCCATTTTGGCATCGTCTTCCAGCCTGTGGAAGCTGAACAATCCGAGCTCGCCGTACTTTGTCCGGATCCGCCATTATAGATTGCGGCCGCAAGTTCAATGGCCGTGACCGTTCCACCATAGGAGCCGACTTTGCTCAGAGCCACGGAATACGAGGTTTTCAGGATACTCGTTCCCCAGTCGATACCGGTATCCGGATTTTTCAATTGTTCGCATGTGGGAGTGCTGCCAGTCGGTTTCACTTGCATGATACCGCAGTCTCCGGTCGGACCGACGAGATCCGGACTACATCCCGTCTCCTGTGCCATGATCGCCTCAATAAAACTCACCGGGACACCGTGTTTTGCAGAGGCCTTGTTGATGGATGCAGCATACGTGCTCAATGCGGCCGCCGTACATTTCTTGGCATTTCCAGTCCCATTGCAGACCGTCCCTCCCGACATGATACGGGCTTTTGCGGTCGGGATATCCTCACATGGCAAGTTGCCTCCTCCAGTCGTCTCACCACTCGTACCGCCCGGTATCGATACCACCGACGACACAGTACCCGATGTCGAAACGGTGCTGCATTCGAATTGGAAGCCGTCGGTACCCTTGAACGTGACTCCAACACCGAGATCTTCCTTCGCATTGAAGATGTAGAACATGAACATGTTCACGATAAACCATGCGAACAGGATGATGACGATACCTGTGAGAGTGGACTTGATACCGCTCTTGGCCAACTCCATCATTTTGGTATCCCCTCCCGAAACGATGTATACGATACCCATCGCGGTGATGATGGCGAGGCCGATGAACACCATCAGGTTTCGTATAACCAGGATGATCCCGCTCATGCCGGTTATCAGATGGCAGAGTGTACACGGGTCCGCCGGACCGCCACACGGAACAAGCCCAGAGGCATCTGCGGTGCCGGGGAAGAAACCTGCCGTCAACACGAACAAAAACGAGAACAGCACCGTCACGATGGGAAACGCTTTCGATCGGAGCATAGTATGGCGATTGATGTGTTTGTTTTCAGCCGACCGGTACTCCGGAATCACGGCTGTCTCATGTACCGAGAATACCACGATTCCCTCCTTTTCGGAAGTCAGATTCGGTTATATTCGCGATACCACGCGACAAAACGGGCGACCCCGTCGTCGATGCGGGTCGATGGCGCCCAGCCGAGCGATCGAAGTTTGGAAATATCCGCGACGGTACGGGTCACATCACCCTGTTGCATCGGAAGCATCCTGGTGACCGCCCGCTTCTCCGCGTACTTTTCGACCGCGGCGATATAGTCCGAAAGAGCCTCATCTTGGTCCCCGCCGATATTCATAACACTCCCGACCGGCAAGTCGGCATCGAGCGTGACGAGCGTGCCGGACACGATGTCATCGATATAGGTGAAGTTGCGACGCATGTCACCGCCGTTATACAGATCGATTGTTTTGCCATCGACAATGTTCGCGACGAATTTGAACACACCCATATCCGGTCGTCCCCACGGACCATATACGGTGAAGAACCTAAGTCCTGTCGTTTTGAGACCATAGACGCTTCCATAGACGTTCGCGAGAAGCTCGGTCGCCTTCTTGGTCGCCGCATAGACGGACACAGGATGGTCCACCGGGTCGGATTCGGAAAACGGAACCTTGGCGTTCTCACCGTAGACGGATGAAGATGATGCGTACACGAGATGCGTCGTACCGTATTTCCGTGCACACTCGAGGACGTTGAGTGTTCCCATGATGTTCACGTCGGCATACAACTCGGGGCGTTCAAGCGAATACCGCACCCCGGCCATGGCGGCGAGATGAACGATTTTCTCAGGCTTCTCCGTCTCGAATACGGAATCAAGAAACGCACGATCACGGATATCGCCCTCATACAGACGAAACTGGCCGACATATTCACCGAGAAAAAGAGAAATCCGATCCCGCTTGAGTTTCGGGTCGTAGTAATCGTTGAAATTGTCGATGATGATCGGCGTATCGCCACGGTCCATCAGTGCCTTGGCCACGGCCGATCCGATGAATCCCGCCCCACCGGTCACGAGTATGTTCATATGTTCCATTGTTTGATTGATACATTGTTGCATTTTAGAATATGCTTTCAATTTATCCAATAATCTGGATATCTTTCGGAAGATCACCGGATGTCACTTCGATGACCTCTATCGGATGAACCGTTTCCGGGCTCCTGCAATCCATTCCCTTGAAATCACCGAATATGCTTTTCTCCAAGACATACACATAGCCTATCTTGTCTTTCGCCCGCTCCATCAATATTCGGTCGGCTGTGAAATGCAATCGGTCCGCATTGTCTATTCCCATCGCATTCTCGGATTCCTTGCCATGTATCAGTGACCTGAAAATCGCGCAGTCGGCATACGTGCTCGCAAAAACCGCCGGCTCACCATCGGTCTCGTATCGACCCGTCTCCTCGTCGTGACCGCCCGCCTGACGCGGTTCCAAGGTCTCGACACGCTCATACGAACCATGAAAGACGTATTTCCCTTCCTTTTCCAATGAAGACAGTCGTTCACGCGCAGCGCTTATCTGCTCCTTATTGGTCGGCTTGTCGAAATTCATATATGTTTCAGGAAAAGTGCGAAGACGAAAGGCGAATTGCGGAATGGAAAAACCATTCTTTCGAAGATTGAAGAAATGAGAGTATTCCCTGCCCGCTCGTCCCTGCGAGCGGGTCCGTTCATTCCGCCTTGCGGAGATGTAACGGAGTATCCGTTATCTGACTCGCCTGATCGACTCCTTCAGATACGCGACATATTCAGCATCATCGGCATTCGTCGTCACATATCGATCGAGGGCTGTCTTGCGGGCCTGCCCGCCTATCTGGTTCCGCAGATCCTTATCGGTGATGAGCCGACCGAGCTTCTCCTCCCACTGCGCGTCACCATCCGCGACGAAGCCGTCTTCACCGTCACGTATCGCCTCACGGAAGGTCTGCGTGGCAGAGGCGACCGTCGGCACGGCAAGAATACCGGCCTCGAAGAACTTGAGTTCCGATTTCCCTTCACAGAACGGGTTACCGATTTCCAAAGGTGCGATATTGATGTCGACCGCCGCCACGTTGCCGAAATGATCTCTTCTCCGGACATACTGCAGACGGTCGATACGCTCCGCGAAAGCGCCGAACCGGTCATCGAGCACAAGCGGTCCGACGATGAGGAGACACAGGTTCCCGTGCTTTTCAAGAAGACGGAGAAGTGGAGTCGTGATCGTCGCAAAATCTTTGTCATGCCCCGCCGTCCCGCTGAAATAGCCGATGGTAACCGTATCGTCGTCCTCCTCCGTAAGCCATTTCTTCCGCTCGGGATAGAGTGCCTCGACGATAGCCACATCGGATGCAGGGAGACGGTTCGGTACGACAAACACGCGCTTCCCCTTCTCGCGAAGCTTGTCCGCGATGAACGACGTCGAGGTCGTCGCCGTTTTGACATACGGATCGGCAAGGATCTCCCCGCCGACGCCGTGTTCGTATAATTTGCGTTCGAGCGCGTTCATCACCCGCCAATAATCCATGTGAACGAGGAACGACGGGTCATAGACGAGATCATCGGTCTCGAAGACAATCTCCTTGCCCTGGGCCTGTATACGTTCGATGAGTTTCGCGACGGACGGCGTGAAGAGCACCCGATGAAAGACGAAGACGGAAAATTTGTCCGCATACGACGAAAGTCGAGGATTGTCCTGAACGGTTATCGACGAAGTGATCCCATGAAAGCCAATTTCTTCGGCGACATGTTTCGTCCGGAATCGGGCGCTGTCCCCCACTCCGCCGGTGACGAAGAGCACGTCGGCCGGTCGCACGCGCCGGAAGAGTGCGAGTCCCGCCGGAATGATCCGCATCATGCCACGAATCAGTCCTTCACGCCGAATCGTGTGCCATGCCTTGCCTATCTTTATGAGGATGAGTTTCATAGTATCTCAATATATATTTTTTCAAGCGTTTTCCCTGTCTTGTCCCATGTGAAATTTTCAGAACCGATTCGGTTTTTGTGTCCGATATCGTCCCATGACTCCCGTTTCATGGCAAGCGAGACGATCGCAACGGCAAGCGATTCTGCCGTATTTTCGACCGCATAAACACCACTGTCGCCCAGATAATTCCGGTTGTTCGGGGTGTCGAAACAGGCAACCGGAAGTCCGGCTCCCATATACTGGAGCATCTTGCCACTCGCCTGACCCGTATCGTCGTGCTTCGGATCGACCGAGATATCGCTCATACCCAGAACGTCTCCAATAGTGAAATACGGGAGCGGAGAGATGACCGTCACCTGATCAGTCACGCCATATTTGGAAAGGAGCGGATCAAGCTGATCTTTCGGGAATCCCGCCAACACGAAATGCAGGGAGGAGACACTCGAACATGCCGGGACGATGGCACCGACAAGCTCCTCGACACCCTTGTTCGGGAGGAAAGCGCCCGTATATACGGCAACAATGGCGTCTTGTGCGATGCCGTACCGTTCCCTGAGACGCCGACGTTCATCGGACGAAAGAAGCGGAAGTGCGCGGGCGCCGTCGATCACCGTAGACACGGCGCTTTTTTTGCGGATAGCGGAGATTTCTTCGGCATTGGCCCACGAACTCGCCACGGCGGCATCGCCCATATCATCGATCCATGCCTCAAGCATACGGAATGTCTTGTGCAGCCATGCGCTCCGCAAGTACGCGTGGGAGACCATCTCCCTCGTCAGGCTCCCATGAAAATCCGCCACGAACTTCGGCTTCTGTCCGCAAAGACGAAGCAAGAGCAGTGAAACCCATGTGATTGCCACTCCCTCGTGAATATGGGCATGGATGATATCTGGCTTGAACTCACGGGAAAGCGTATAGGTCTTGCGGATAAGGAGGATATCCAAGACAAGCTTCTGCCAATCGGCTCCCGCCTCGAGTTTGCGATACCAAAAAAGGAGTCTGCGGATACGGCGGACTTCGATACCGGGATTCTCGGATTCCGGAATATCCGATCCGATATGGTATGTCGCGATCTTGACCTCGTGACCGAGCCTTGCAAGAGCCCGTGCCTCCTCAAGGATACGGATATGCGTCCCGCGGTCGGCAAAAAACGGGGTCGGCGCGACCATGAGTACCTTCAAAGATTTTCCATTTTCGAATGGCATGGAGGTTTCAAAAGGGATGTAGTGTGACAAATCGGCACCTATGACAGATCTGCGACATCGACCGTAAGGCTCCCACCCTCGGACACCTCCCCCGAGATAACCCTACGGACAATCACATCTTCTATATGATCCTCTATATAGCGGTTGAGAGATCGGGCGCCGAACGCCTCTTCATATCCGAGCTGTACGACTTGTGCGGAGACTTCCGGAGTGAAAGAAACGGCGATATTCTTCTGTTTTTTGATCCGCGCCGAGAGCTGGCCGAGCTTGATCGAAGCGACCCGGGTAAGCTCGTTCTCTTGAAGCGGTGCGAAGAAAATGATACCGTCGAAACGGTTCATGAACTCCATCCGGAACGTACCATCCTTGGAGATGGCGGCGATGACCTCTCCTCGGGCTTGTTCCGCGGTCGCCCCGTGTCCGAGCAGGTCGGCGATCAGGATCGAGTTCGCATTGGATGTGGCGATGATGATGGATTTGCGGAAGTTTATTTTCTTGCCGAACCCGTCCGTCACGAACCCCTCATCGAGAACCTGCAGGAACAGATCCAACACCTTGGGATATGCCTTCTCGATCTCGTCGAGCAATACCACTGAAAACGGATGCTCTTTCATGATACCTGATAAACGCCCCTGCGTCCCGGAAACACTCGAACCGATGAGTCGCTCCACAGAATCAAACGACTGATATTCGCTCATATCGAACCGTACCATGCGTTCCTCATCGCCGAAATATGCCTCAGCAAGGGCTTTGGCAGTCTCGGTCTTGCCGACACCGGTCGGCCCGAGGAACAGGAACGATCCGAGTGGACGTTTCGGATTGCCGAATCCGGCACGAGCACGACGAAGCGCCTCCGATACCTGTCGGACCGCGTCGTCCTGTCCTACGACGCGGAAATGAAGCACTTCTTCAAGCTTGAGCAGGCGTTCTTTCTCGTCCTCTCCAAGTATGCCGACCGGCATGCCGGTCTTGATCGAAACGAATGCCGTAACCGTCGCGGGCGTGATGAACGGTCCGTCCGGTTCCGTCTGCCACCGGATAAGCGTCTCTTGCATGAGATCGATAGCCTTCTCCGGATACGGGACATCCCAATCATACTGACCGGACAATTCAACGATCGACTGGAGCGCCTTCCATGTGAAAAGAGGACGATACCGCTCTTCCGAAACAAGAAGATCGAGAAGAATACGAAGCGTATCGCCCGGTTCTGGTTCACGAAGATACACCGCTTCGAAAAATTTGAGTGCCCGTTCGTCACGATGTGCGAGGATGTTGTACTTGGCAGTACCGATGGTACCGATCACCTGAAACGTCGGCGACGCGAGGAACTCGGAAAATATCGGGGCAAGATTCGGATGTCCCGCCTCGCCACCGAGAAACGCGTCGATATTCTCGATGATCAGCACGACATTGCCTGCCGTGGCCGCCTCGACAAACAGGGAACGGATGAAATTGTCGACGTCCAAGCCGCGATTCACGGCATCCCCGACCGCGATGCCGAGATCGAGCGACAGGAACCTGAGATTGTCGAATTCCGGCAGATCGCCCTCACGGATTTTTCTCACGAGCGCGTGGACGAACGTCCCCTTGCCTACGCCCGGGTCACCGATAAGAAGGAAGCTGTTCTGACCGGGTCGACGCATCACCAGCGTCGCGAGACGGAATTCATCGTTGCGACCGAAGAGGTGCAGATGGGAGTATTCCGAGGAGTCCCCTTTGGAAAGGTCGATGGTATACAAATCGAGATGGATGGTGAATCCGTATTGCCATCCCCGTCCGATCGGGACGGTCTTACGGAGGTTGTCCCACAAAAACGGCTGACGTGCCTTGGTCTGTATCTCATCCATGAGCGCCTCATGCGTGACGATCTCGTCGAACGTTTCGATGGAACAATTGCGTTCCAAGAGCGCGTGTTCGAGCGCATCGTCGCTTTCCCACTCCTCACGTTTGAAATCCTCAGGCAAGATATCGAGTCGGGCCAATACGCGGGAAAACCATTTCTTCGCGAACAGCTCCTTCCGATCACGGGGAATCGAAGACTCCTTGCCGTGAAACAATATGACAAAAAGAGGAAAGAGTGATGACAGCAGTATAAGGAGGAGTGCCGCTGACATGAACGATCCGAGTCCTCCTGGAATAAATAACGAAATCGCGAGAAGGATCCATGCCGGTATGCCGAGATACCATCCGGGGAACGCGAGGAGACCGATACCCCCCATAAGCACAAGGAGAATCGTTCCGAGCGACAACACCATGATACGGACGATGAGTCCCATCATGCGGGAAAAGACATTCATGAAAAGCCGATGGAGCGTCTTGCCCACCTGTAAACCAAGCCAGTCCTTCGGTGAGAGGTCACGCTTCCATGGAGAAAAAAGTGTCGCGGTCAATTCATGGAGATTGAACAGCAAGACGAAATATCGGAGCAGGTTTATCCAAACGGAAAACAGGAGGCGGGGTCCCTTCACGAGATACCAGGACAGGATTGTAAACGGAAATATCATTGATTCAAAGCAAAAATCATCGTCCGACACGAAAACGTGACGCCTGCGATTTCTCGGGTACATCGTGTGTTTATTGTACCCTGGTCGGCCGGCTTTCGCAAATTGAAAGATGCCTGCTTTTCTTATATACTGTATATATTATGAAATATGATATCGACCCGTCCGAACCATCCGTCCGCTTCCTTTTTCTTGGGCTCGTATTCGTCCTTTTTTCATGGGCCGCCTATGGTCTTGCCTCGGCGGGCGTCTTCGGACACGGCACAGTGACGATTCTCGCCGTCATATCGGCAGCAAGCATAGCCATAGCGCTGTTTCGATGGCTGTCCGTCGAATCGATCACCGCAAGGATATTGTTTACACTCACGATAGCCTATTCGACATTCCTGCTTTTCTCAGCCACGCCAACCATTTTCTCCGGTCGGGACCAGGGGTCGATCGCGGAAGCGGCCATCGAACTTTCCCAAAATGGAAAAATTCCGGTCACCTCATCCGCAAGCGATACGTTCTTCGCCATGTACGGTCCCGGCAAGGCACTCAATTTTCCCGGGTTTTTCTATGCGTCGGACGGGTCGCTCCGATCGCAGTTTCCCATAAGCTATACCGCCTGGCTCGGCGTATTCCATTCACTCTTCGGATTGTCGGGTCTGCTTGTCGGAAACGGTGTCCTCCTCGTCTTGTCACTCCTTACCCTGTTCATCCTCGTCCGATTGCTCGCCGATGAAACGGCCGCCTCGGGCGCGGTACTCGTCGCAGCTACCTCGTTTCCGCTCTCATGGTTCGCGAAATTCACGCTCACGGAAAATCTCGCATTGTTCCTATTCCTCCTTCTCTCACTTTCCACCGTCTTGTTTCTCAAGAACCGGCGTCGGCTCCATTTCCTCGTGGCGATACTTACGGCGATCCTTCTTGCCGTCACACGCATAGAAGGACTGTTCATTCTCGCGACGACCGCCGGCATTCTCTGCTTTTCGAAACACGGCAAACGGTTCATTTCTTCACAACCGGTCATCCTTCGGATCGGCCTCGTCGCAGGAACGGTCGCAATCCTTCTTTTCGACGTTCTCGACAATATCCCCCACTACGCATCGATTGCCAAAGCGCTCTTGCAGTCATCGTCTTCCGTTGCCGAGGCAAGCGTCGGTGTGGCAAAGCAATTCCAAACCGCATTCCAACTCTGGAAACTTTTCCTTCCCTACGGACTGTTTCCTCTTTTCCTTGTCGGCGGTGCAAGCATCGTCGTCCTCCTTATCCGGAAAAACCGCCTCGCGTTGATTCCGGTTCTTCTCGCACTTCCGACATTCCTCTACCTCATCGCCCCGAACATATCCGCAGATCATCCGTGGATGTTCCGTCGGCTGCTCTTCTCCGTCTGGCCGGCGTTCCTCATCCCGCTTGCCGTCGTACTCCCGACAATAGCGGTCGGAAAGCGGCCCGCTGAGAAACGGATTACGATCATGCTCTTCGCACTCATCGCCCTTGCTGGATTGTTCCCGACGATATCCTCGTTCACATTTTCGGAAAACGGCAGACTCCCCGAAGAAACAGCCGCGCTTGCCGGACTCATCGGCACGAACGATCTCCTCCTCATCGATCGCGGCTCGACCGGCGACCCGTATGCGATTCCCGCCGGACCGCTCCGGTTCCTGTACGGGAAAAATGCCGCATATTTCTTCAACCCCGATGATTTTACAAAAATTCAAAAAGACCGATACGAGCACATATATCTCCTGACTCCGATTGATGCGCTTGATCGGTGGAACACGATGCCCGCCACGTTCAATCTCGTTACAGTCATTCCGTTCCATGCGGAGCGGCTTGGTCCGCTCCCGATCGGTGATTCACGCTTTCCGGGCAAAACAGCCACGACGACCGACTCACTTCTTTTTTCACTTGACCCACTATGATGCTCTTCAACCCTTCCCACATCGTCCCCAAACGCTTTCAGACCTGGTATCGGGTATTGCGTGTCCTGTTATTCGTTTCCTTCCTGGGAACGGGGTCGGCGTTCGCATATCAGACACTGTTCCCCTCGCAGACATTCACGTTCTCGTTCACGAATCCGGATACCGCCAAAAATACGCTCGAAGAGCCCCTCGCCAAAGATGGAACGACCCCGCTTCGGAAAGGACGCGTTCCCGCCAATGAAACGCTCGTCACCTATGCCGGGACATTCGGATCGTTCTCTTCGGCGCATGTCGACATGGTTCTGAAAAAAGATTCTCTCCTTCCCGCAAACGGCGACGTCCGTATCTCCCTGCGAAAATCATATCGGTCGTTCCTCTCTCCTTCGGGCGACCCCATCCTCGCGGTATCCAAAGAACACGGCGTCACTGTGAGTGGTGTCCCGTATCTCTTTTCGGCAGAAAAGCTCTACCCGTTCCTTTCCGACAAGGCGGCCCTTTCACGTTTCAAAACAGAAAAAATGGTCGCCGCGAACGGTGAACTACTCACTATCTTTCCTCCGCAGGAAACAGCGATCGGCTTCCGGGAAGGGTCGTTCCTCTCCGACACGCAGGGTGTCTATGCGGTCGGCGGAGACGGGAAGGCTCATCCTATCGGAAGCACCCAGGTATTTGAAGCCCTCGGTTTTCATTGGAACGATGTGATTCCGGTAAACGAGGAAGAGCTCGGTTTTCACAAGCGTGGCAAGATAATGATGTTCGATGCCGCACAGCCGAACGGGACCGTCTTTCATGACACGGCAACCGGAATCTATTCCATGATACGAAACGGGAAACGGCTTGCGATTGAAAATCGCGACTATCTGGATTCACTCCTCGCCGTCACGACCGCGATCGACGTCTCATCGGATTCCCTTTCCGTCTCCGCAACCTGCACTCCGGATCGGACCATGCTCTCGTTCCTGAATCCGACCTACTCATGCGATATCCCTCTCGACACCCTCAAATCTTTCCCAGGAGGCAGCTTCGAGATTTCCCTCGAAACAAACGGGGAACTCCATATGGCCTCACTCGAAACGATTTTCCAAACGAATCCCGACCGAAGCAACCTCGGGATATTCTCCAGACAGATCCGCGACCGGTTCTCCGCCGCCTACGGCAAACAATAAACAATCCAAGCAGGGTCGGAGTCAGCACGATAAAACACTAGCATCGCCGAAAGTATGAACAAAAAAACGGGTGTCACATTTTCCCTTCGTGAAGTGAACCAAAAGATCGCGCATATACGCGGCCGGTTCGTTCTTTCCATATGGAGCTTCACCAAGACCGTTATTTCCGCACGCCCGGTCTTCTACGCACTCCTGGTCGAGGCAGTCGAGATCGCACTGCTCGCATTCGCGGCACTCCTCACGGTTGAAGCCGTCCTTCCCGGCATCATCTCGCTTCGTCTCAATCTGGCGACACCTTTCTTGGTGATACTGGTCCTTATCGCGGTCACCGCGGCTCTTGGCCGGAGCCTGGGGACGACATTCCCCTTCGTGCCAAACAAAAAAAGCCCTCTGACATGGATCGGCATATCATGGCTTGCGTTCCTCCTGACGCTGTCGACCATTCACTTCTCATATTGGGCCGTACCGGTCATCGTCGGCAGTCTCTTCGTCATCGCTCATTTCTTCTGGAAAATACTCTTTCGAAACGAATAGTCGCGTAGTCCCGAAAACTGTCGCATAAGAAAACGGGGGCCATTTATGGTCCCCGTTTTATGATGTCGATACGCAACCGAAAAGCCCCCACCGACACCAAAAAAGTGCCTTCTCTTTATCAGATGATAAGATCGCTCAACAGGGTAAGCCTGATAAACGTCTGGTGCCAAGTCCCCGTGAAACCGAATATGTTGCCCCCGTAATATTTCAGGCATTCGTGGCAATGTTCCGGTACCGGATCGATTTCGGCAGTGTCGTCCCATCTGAAATGGGCCTGAACGATCCGACTCCAGGACGGATCTTTCAAATCGAGATACACGGCTATGCTCAGGAATTCATCATTAGCATACCTGTGATCACGATTCGATTCATTCAATCCAAAAAAAAATTTGTCCAAATACGCCCCGCTGCAGAAATTCGGAAGCCGACGCAGATTCTGCATGTATCTCCGCATCCGCTCCGCGACATCGGCCTCTTTTTCGACAGGCAAACCTATCGTGCCGGCATTTATCAGCTTTCCCATGAAAGTATCGTTTATAGGTTGTTAAAGATGCCACGTACTGATTATTTATACACTTTTTTTTCTCATTTGTCAACAGGAAAAACTTTGTCTTCCATTGAAAATCCGATTTTTATTCACGGATACACGCGAGTGTTTCCTCGGCGCATCGGTCCCATGAAAAAAGTTTGACCCTCTCAAGACCCTTGGCACGAAGATCGTCACGAAGCGCCGCATCTCCCCACAGAAGAGACAGCTTCAACGCGATATCGGATTCGATGTGCGGATCGACGTACAGGGCCGCATCGCCACCGACTTCGGGCAGGCTCGACGCACTCCCGAGGAGTGCCGGCGTCCCGGCGGCAAAAGCTTCGAGCACCGGCAGTCCGAACCCCTCATACAGCGATGGGAACGCGAAGAACCGCGCGTTCTGATACCAGATCGGAAGTTCATGGAATGGGACCTTGCCGGTTCGGATGATGTCATCGGAAAACGGACTTCGATTCATCCTGTCAATGATGGCATCGGACAACCATGCCTTCTCCCCGACGATGACGAGTTTCATATCCGGATGATGAAGTTTCGCGGCCTCGAACGCGGATACGAGGCGGACCAGATTCTTGCGCGGCTGGATCGCTCCCACATAGAGCACATACGATTGCGGAACAAGTCCGTAGTGGGCGAACAGTGCGTCACGGGCGGTTTCGGATTGTTTCGCCGAAAAAAATTCCGCGTTCACGCCGTGATGAATCACACGGATTCTCGAGCTCGGCAGATCTGGAAAAAATCGGATGAGGTCGAGCTTGGTCGATTCCGACACGACGATGATACGCGACGCCTTGCGGACCGTGACACCGAGCAGGAGATTGAGCTTCGCGCGGGAAGCGACCGGAAATGTCTTTGGGAAATGCCTGAACGCGAGGTCATGCACGGTCGCGATGATCCGTGTCCCATCGGGAGTGGCGACCGGCACGGCTTGGAGCGGAATGAATGCCCTATCCGGATGCAAATCGAACAACCCGCGGGCGAATGCCGTCTGCATCCACATATGATCGCCGGGCAAAGCGTGAACCTCATAATTCGGAAGACTGGGTGGCGTCAGTTCGATATTGAACGCGTCCCGATGGCAGATCAGGAATCGATCATCCGGAGCGAGTGTTCCGAAGCGTTTCAGAAGCTCCAGGAGATACACACGTGTCCCATCGACCCGCGACGCATCAAGGTCGGCCGCCTGTACCGCGATTTTCATACTTTTATTCAGGATATGACCGTCCCTTCGAAGGGTTCACCGGCGAAATAACGCGAGACGTTCCCGAGATCGCTTCCGGACAGGATGACGACCTCCATTCCCTCTTTCTCGGCGAGTGCGGATGCTATCGGATCGAACGGCGAACTCATACCCGGATTCCATTCATTCCCGACGATTTTTCGGAACTCCGGCCAGGCCATCGTATCGAATTTTTTCGCATCGGCATGTTTCCGTGGATCCTTGTCGTATACGTGATCGATGTTGGAAAGATTGACGATATACTTGGATCCGAGACGCTCCGCGATAAGTGCAGCGCAATAGTCGGTCGACGATCCCGGATGCCATCCGCCCGAAACGAGAATCGGGTTTTCCGCACCGGAGAATTCATCCAGGTCGTTTCGATTCGTACTGATCTTCGGATACGCGAGGTCCCTGAATATCGTCCTGATAAGATGCGCATTGAGCCGTGTGGAATGGATACCGAGCCAGTCCTTGTCCTCGTCTGTGACCGGTGTCACCTCACTTGCCGCATCGATATACCGCCGCGCGGTCCGGCCGCCTCCTGCCACGATGACGAACCGACGCCCCTCGTTCACTTCCCGTACGATGAACTCGCTGAACGCCTTCAGGAACCGCCAATCGATGCCATCCGGAACGATAAGCGATCCACCGAGTGAAATGATGATGCGTTCGGAATGTTCCATAAAACCGTTTGATATGAGACTCAACCTCGGTATTTCATTCGTGATTTATCGGTTTTGAAAATAAGCGGACAATTCTGTGATGCTGACCGTCTCGACATCCTCACCGGTCCGACGTTTCACTTCGGCCTGCCCAGATTCGGCGGAGCGCTTGCCGATGACGATACGGTACGGAATACCCAAGAGATCGCTGTCGGCGAACTTCTCCCCCGCGCGTGCATCCCGATCGTCATACAGTGTTTCGATGCCGGCTTCGGTCAACGTGCGGTATACCCCGTCCGTGACTTCGTCCGCCCCGAGCGAAAGCAGATGTATGCGAAACGGCGCGATGGCCTCGGGCCAGACGATTCCCTTGTCGTCCGACAACAGCTCCACGATGGTCCCCATGAGCCGTCCGGGACCGATCCCATAACACCCCATGATCACGGGCTTCGACTCTCCGTCCTCGTCCTTGTATGTCAATCCGAGCGGGTCGGAAAAACTGGTCCCAAGCTTGAAGATATTTCCGACTTCAATCGATTTCTTCCGTACAAGCGATTCTTTCTCGAGCCCAAGAGCCGCGATCACCTCATCCGTAAACACTTCCTGGTTGATCGCGATGTTCTTCGATTCGTCGACGAAAATGATATCCTCGCCTGCATCACAGATGGTCTGGTACTCATGGCTGTATTTCGAAAAGACACCACCGGAGGCAAATGTCTTGAATGTGGAGGCCCCGATACCGACCCGTTCAAAAATCCGCTCATACGCGAGTGCGGCCTGTTCATAGAACGCGTCGAGGTCTGATTGCGTGCGTGAAAAAGAATACAGATCCTTCATCATGAACTCCCGTCCGCGCATGATGCCGGATTTCGCCCGCGTCTCGTTGCGGAATTTCGTCTGAAACTGGTAGACATATTTCGGCAGGTCCCGATAAGACTGTATGAACGGTTTCATCATGAAGGTCATCGGCTCCTCGTGCGTGAACGCGAGTGGAAGGTCCGAACCGTTTTTCAGTTTCGTCTTGAACCAATTGTCGACCACGATATCGTCGAAACGGCCGGTCGTCTTCCATATCTCCGGATTCTGAAGCGCTGTCAGCGCCACTTCCTGTCCGCCGATCGCATTCATCTCCTCACGGATGATACCCACGATCTTCTCGAATGTCCGTAAGCCGAGTGGGAGAAACGAATACACGCCCGCCATCTCCTTGTGGACATATCCGGCACGGATAAGAAGCTGGGCGTTCAGACTTTCCTCGTCTTTGGGCGCCTCACGTCGTGATTTGGTGAACAGCTGGCTTTGTCGCATAACGATTTTCGGTTACCGGTTCAAAAAAGGCCCATCAATGACGGATTCGTTGCCCCTTTATCATACCCGAAGAGAAAGTCTTGGTCAAAAGAAAACCGCTCCGACAGCGCGTCGGAACGGGAATAAGACAAACCGCATGAGAAACCGGCCACGACCGTCAGAACTGGACGGAAACGTTCATATCCTTCCCGTCACGGAAGACACCAAGCTGAACCGTCTCACCCTTGGAGTGCCGTCCGATGGCGACGGAAAGAGGATTATCGAGAGTCACGTCGGTCCCGTCAACCGAAGTGATGATGTCGCCGTATCGGAGTCCGGCTTTTTCCGCAGACGATCCGGTGAGGATGGCGAGTCCGGTCTTGCCCGACTGGGAATAGATAAATGCCCCGCGATCGCGCGAGATGACTTTGTTTTCAGCGGACGATACTTTCGTAAGTGTCAGATAATACGCGCCAAGAGTCGCACGGGAAGCAAGCTTGCCATCGATCGCCGACTGGAGCGTGTCATGAACGATATTCGACGGAAGGAGAAAATACGATTCTTTGCCGTCGAGGACGGTTTCTCCAAAAATGCCAACCATCTCGCCACGGTAATTCACGGCCGGTCCGCCGAGGTATGATTCCGGATTGGCAAGGTCCGTCTCGAACACTCCCTCCCATTTCTCGGAAGATGCGACTGTTTTCCCCGAAAGGTTGAATGACTTGTTGCGATTGCTGAGTATGCCGACGGAAAACCGGTTCTGATATGCCTCGCTGGCGTTCCCTATGGCGACCAGTTTCTTGCCGGGAGTCGAATCGTCGGAGTTCGCGAGAGATATGGACTGGAAATTGTTGCCTTCTATCTTGAAGAATGTCAGGTTTGTCAGACGGTCTTCGGCGAGGATCGTCGCATCGTGACTGGACCCGTCGTGCAGGAGCACACGGTATGTGACATCCTTGGCGAGGGTCGCGACTGTGGAAAGAGCGTTCCCGTATGTCACGATGACACCATCATTCGTCAGGAGGACACCTGCCTGATTCTTGCCGGTCTGAAAAGTAGTAGTCGCGGAAGCCTTCGAATCCGAGGCGATGATATTCACCACTGCGGTGGACGGCTGTGACACGATCGCATCCACCGAGTCATCCTCCCGGACAATCAGCTGTTCCGTGCGCTCTATGACCGTCGTATTGCCGGTGATATTCTGAAACATATCCATGCGCGACAACGCCGGAAATGATGCCAAAAGAGACGGAATCACGCGATCACGAAGAAACACGCCACCGATACCGCCGATGACGAAGATGCGAACGAAAAAAACGACTGCGAGGAGTATTTTCTTGGTCAATGACATAGGGTTTCGGAAGCAGTGATAAAAGGAGCATACCACGGGAAATGGTTTCTGGC
>CAIOMK010000050.1 GCA_903859375.1 Candidatus Moraniibacteriota bacterium | reverse complement strand
TTCACGTGCGTCAGGACGAGAACACCGGAGTGAGTTTCGCTAGCAAGCGAAATCACGAGGTGGTGCCTAGACCGTTTTCCGCGACGGCGGGAAACGAGTCGAAGGAGAGTCCTGCCGGGCACACAAAACAAAGTGACGGGTGGCCGGAGCACGTGAACGATTTCACGTGCGTCAGAACGAGAACACCGGAGAGTTTGTTCCGGAAAAAGAAGAAGCCTCATCATATGATACGTCTCAGGATTTCTGACGGGTTTTTCGCCACAAGAAAACGCTTCCTCTTTTTTATTCAGGTTTTTATAGCCCTGTCTTCAAGCACGATCTTTTTTTTCCTTTTGCGTGATATCACGGCACTTCCCATAAAAATACTCATATTCACGTCCTGCATTGGCTTCATAGAAATACTGATTACGGTCGTGAAACGGATAATGATCAAAAAAATGCGGGAGATTGAAATACTGGTTACCGATGAAGGTATCGAACGTGTCGGTGGGTCGTTCAGGGAGTCGCTTCCATTTTCAGACATATCACGGGTTCTCGTCATAACCGATCCGAAAGGAAAGCTGATGATGGTCCGACTGACGGGAACCGCCGTCACGATGGACATCGCGGACTATGACGACACCGACTCCCTGGTCACCCTTCTCAAAACAAAAATTGACCCAACACTCTTCACGGAGCGCAAAAGCAGTTCCTGGAAAGTCCTATTGCAGACCATCGGCCTGACGGTCGGAGTCGTCTTTTTCGCGATTATCGTGCACCAGGCAGGCTTCGATTTCCCCATCGACAGAATAATCCAATTGCTCTCTGGCATCTTTATCCTCTTCTACAAACCGATTTCGAGAAGCCGCGGGGAGCGATTCAGAAAGCTGGAACTTGTCATTGCGATCGTCATCATCGTACTGAGTTTCCTTTGATGGAGAGTTATCGGCATAAACAAAAACGGGAGCGACCAGCCGCTTCCGTTTTTTATTTCTCCGATCACGAGGGCGGGACATTTGCCTTGAAAAATCAGGCATGGTGCGCTAGGATTACCGGAAAGGGCCTATCCTGACTCTATATCGGATTGTTATGTACCGCCGAATCATCGTAAAAATCGGAACGAAAGTACTGTCACACGATGACGGCCTCTTGGACGAGAGCGTCATCGAAAACATCGTCCGGCAAATTTCAATCCTTCACAAAAAAGGAATTGAGATCATCCTGGTGACATCCGGCGCTGTCGGATCCGGTCGTGGCATTATCGGAAAAAAGCATGAGAAGGAGACAGTCGGAGACAAACAGGTTTTCGCCGCGGTCGGACAGATCCGTCTGATGGAAACATACGCGAGACTTTTCCAGGAACACGGATATTCCTGCGCGCAGGTCCTCGTCACAAAAGAGGACTTCCGCGACCGGAACCATTATCAGAATATGCGACGCTGTTTTCAGAACTTGCTCCGCGACGGCATCATTCCGGTCGTGAACGAGAACGACGTCATCGCCATCAAAGAGCTCGTCTTCACCGACAACGATGAACTAGCAGGGCTCGTCGCCGCCCAACTTCAGGCGGACGCGCTGATCATCCTCACGAGCGTCGACGGGATACTGAATGGAAGTCCGGCGGATTCCGCTTCCACACCGATACGGCGACTCGTGGTGGCCGAACTTTCCGAAGCACAAAAACACATCACTGCCGATAAGACATCGGCGGGTCGGGGTGGCATGCTCTCGAAATTCGCGGTTGCAAGAAGGCTCGCCTCCTCCGGCATCGCCGTCCATATAGCGGACGGACGGGAACGATCCGTCCTCCGGAATGTCATCGAAGGGAAACCGGTCGGAACGACTATCGTTCCCGCCAAGAAAATCAGCGGAGTAAAGCGTCGCCTCGCCCACTCCGACGGTCTTTCGATGGGTGCCGTGATCGTGAACGACTGCACGAGGGATATCCTCCTTTCCAAAATCAGACCGATCAGCCTGCTCCCGGTCGGCATCACGGGAATCATAGGAGATTTTCATGCCGGCGATGTCGTGGAGATACGCGATTCCGACAGCGGACGCCTCGGCTTCGGCATCATCAGATACGATGCCGCACAAGTGAGTGAGTATGCCGGAACGAAAGGCGGCCGGACCGTCATCCATCTTGATCACATGTTCATCGAGTAAACTCGTACAATAAAAAAACGGACCCGATCGGATCCGTTTTTTCATATTCCTTTCTCCTTACGAAACCGTATCCCACGGAAATTCACGACCGAAGTGTCCCCATGCGGCGGTATCCGCAAAGCGGATCGTATCGAGTCGGAGTGCCTCCCGCAAACCTCTCGGCGTCAGGTCATATCCCGTGATCGGCATCCTCTTGCCGTCCACGACTGCGACTGCCATCACCGGCTCCGCTTTTCCGATGGCATAGGCGAGCTTCGTCACCACTTCTTTCGCCCCGTACTTCTCGAGATAGTCGACAGCCACTTTGCGCGCCATATACGCGCCGGACCGGTCGACCTTCGTATAATCCTTGCCGGAGAAAGAACCGCCACCGATCGCGACTTCCGGACCGTAGTTGTCGATGACAAGCTTGCGTCCGGACAATCCTGTGTCCGCGTCGAATCCGCCGCTTTCCCACTCGCCCGCCGGATTGGTGAGGTATTCCTCCGCATCAATAATCCTCTTGAGATGTGTCAGAAGCTCGTCGTTCTTGCTGTTTTGGAAACTCGCAAGTACGGTTTCCACTTTCCCGTCACGGATCGTGACTTGTGTCTTGCCGTCGTACGGATAGATCTTATACAGTTCACGGCAGACAAGACGTGCCAATTCATATTCGAGCGGCAGTCGTGACGCCGTCTCACTCGTCGCATAGCCCTTCATGATGCCTTGGTCCCCCGCACCGCCCGTATCCACGCCCTGCGCGATTTCAGGGCTCTGTGCGACGATATTGGCGATGATACGGACACCGTCCCCCACGATTGCCCGTACGATATGCTCGGGGTCAATTTTCGTAAGGGAAGTCACTTCCCCATTGAGCGTCACCAGACCATGTCCGCCCATCACCTCGATCGCCACGCGCGATTCCGGGTCTCCGGCGCGGTATGCATCAAGTATAGAATCCGCAATAAGGTCGCAGATCTTGTCCGGATGTCCCGGACTGACAAATTCCGCTGTCTTCGTGTTTGTCGCCATAAAACAAAAAACCTGCACCCAAGCAGGAAAAAAATAATTATCTTCCCTCAGAGAGGCTGGAATTAGCACCTGTTCGGAATATATTCCGAATGGTTGCCGGCGGGTCATCGAGCCAGTACTCTCTCCGCACTCTGGATAAGCGTATTCAATTGTCGGTCCGTCATTTCTATACCATAGGTTACTGTTACTGATATACCATTACCCTGATAGTAACATCGTTCCGTGAAAATCACCAAATGATAGTGTATACTTGTCCATATGAAAAAGTCGTTCCTCATCTTTCTCTCAGTGACAGCTTTCCTCGTCGGGGAAGCCTTGTTGTTGCATTTCAAAACCGTTGCGGAACCGACGACGGAAATGACCGAACAAGATACGACGACGACCCTGTCCATACCCGGACCGCAGCCGAAACAGGAACCCATCGCGAAACCGGGAACGCCGGAACCGATACAAGCCGAACAGACCGCGCCATCACGGACCGTGAGACAAAACGTCGTCCCTTTCACTGTCCAGGCACCGGGAGGAAAATGGGACAATCCGATCTTCCAAGACGGCTGTGAGGAGTCATCCATGCTCATGGCGATGGGCTTCGTGAACGGCACGACATCCATCACTGCGACCGATGCCGCGGACGGTATCACCACGCTCGCCACCTTCGAAAAAAAACGGTTCGGCTATCATGAGGATATCGACCTGTCGGAAATCATGTCCGTATTCCGTGAATATTTCCGATACGATGGCGTCATGGTGAAAAATAATCTCACCGCAGACGACATCAAGAGGACACTCGCCTCGGGAAGCATCATCCTCGCGCCGACATTCGGTGGAGCGCTCGGCAATCCGTTCTTCACCCCGCCTGGACCGATCACGCACATGCTCGTTCTCACCGGATACGACCCCATGACGGGCGAATTCATCGTCAACGACCCGGGTACCCGTCGAGGCGAAGGCTACCGATATCGCGAGCAAATCCTCTTCGACGCCATATGGGCCTATCCTCCTGGGAAAACCCATCCGCCGGTACCGGAAAAATCGTCACGAAACAAATCAGTCATCATCGTCAGTCCGAAAAACTAAACCGGGATAAAAAAAATCCGCCTCAGCGGTTCGGGTCAAACATGCAATATCGTGTCATTACCAGTCTCCGATAACGAGACTTTCCCGTTTCCCCGTTTTGGCGACCGCGCCCGGGACGAGCGCGAACAGTGCGTACCCGAAACACAGGAAACCGAGTACCAAGAGAAGCGCTCCGGGCGGACCGGACTGGTTCGGCGCGTTCGTCTGAGAGGAAAAGACCGCGTGCATCTGACCGAATGTCTCAACGATCGATTCCCACATCTTCCGTACCGTCGCATCAGATTCGAACAGGCCGGCGACATACCGTATACCTGCGATGAACTGCAAGCCCACGATAGACAGGGAGAGGAACTTGCTCGTGGCGACGATTCGATTTGTCATACGCGTTGGATCACAGTCGGTTTCAAAACCCGATACTGTCTCCCGACACGCCTTCTCCTTTGAAAGCCTTGTATAATACACCCGAAAATGACATCTGTCAATGGTCTATCAACGGCTTATCTACAGATTTTAACGTATAAACATGACACCGGCTCTTTTTCGCCCCGTGAGATCCGCCACCGGTCCATGAACCGTCACAGGGCAGGTTTTTCGTTTCCCTGCCCATGCGCCCACTCTTTCACTTCTACCGTCACACCGTACGTTTTATACTTCCCCGTTCACGCGCAACACATCGATGACTTTGCCGTTTATCACGAAGTCATCCTCGGAGGTAAGAAAAATCGGTTTATGTTTCTTGTCCGACGATTCAGGGAGGAGTGCTATATTGCGTCCATCGACACTCCGAAACGTCTTGACGGTCGCCATGCCATCGATGACCACGAGCACTTTGTCGCCGTTGTCATAGTGCTTCCATGTGGAATCGACGAGAATGAAATCCCCGTCACGGATCGTTTTGCCGTTCACTTTGGCACGGTTCATCGAGGTTCCGGATACCTGTATGGCAAAAACGTTTCGGGAATCACGCACGATGCGTTTGGAAACTTTGATGTACCCCTCGATGAACTGGTCGGCGAACATCGTCGCGGCGCCCGCATTCGCCATACCGAACACTGGTACGTCAAGAAACGATCCCGACGTCACTCCCTTGAGACGGATACCGCGATTTTCCGAGGTCCGTTCGATGAACCCTTTTCGTTCAAGCTCGTTGAGATACAGAAAAAAACTTCGCAGACTTTTCAATTTGAGACCGAGATCGCCTGTCTTCTCCTGGAGCTCCCGTACGGTCGGCATCTCCCCTTTCTCGGAAAAAAAATCCTTGATCGCCTGCAGTACGATCTTCTGTTTCGATGTGAGCAATTCCATATTTTTTTGTTTACCTTATGTACATATCGAAGTATACGCTTCAAACAGGTACTGTCAAACAT